>DASRLE010000243.1:0-5666 GCA_035648615.1 Saccharimonadales bacterium (SeqCode)
GTCGCGGCTGTTGCCCCTGTCTCGGCGGTTGATTTTCCGCGCGAGGACCTTGCCTTGGCCGCTGATCTTGTCGTGGTGGTTGAGTTTGCTGGCGTGGCTCAACTTCCGTGCGCTGCCGGCCTTGCATGCGGCGCTGGCCACCGGAGCGGCGCTGGGCTTGGGGGCGCTGCTGGCCTTCTGTCACTAATCGGAAGTCCACCTGCTTTTTGAAACCGTCCACTTTATAAACCTGCACCGTGATCTGGTCGCCTACCCGAATGACGCGCCGGGTGCGGCGGCCAATGAGGTGGTTGCGCTCCGGTTCATAAACATAAAAATCGTCCTCGACCGACGAAAGATGAACCAAGCCGCTCAGACCCAACGCCGACACATCGACAAAAAATCCGAAGTTCCGGATGTCGATAACCAGCGCCGGATATTTTTCCGGCCGGCCCGACTTGAGTTGCTCTTTGAGGTAGGCAAACAATTTGATCTCTTTGCTGTCGCGCTCGGCATCGGAGGAATTACGTTCGGTCACGGAGATATTGGCGGCGGCGGCCTTGAGCACGCCGATGGGCGTGGGCTTGGTGTCAAACAAAGCGCGATGCACCAGCAAATCCGCATAGCGGCGAATCGGCGAGGTGAAGTGCGTGTATTTGGCTTTGTGCAAGCCGTAGTGGCCCAGAGGTTCGACCGCGTAGCGGGCTCGCATCAACGATTTGAGGAATCCGATTTTCAAGGCCGATCCGACCGGGGCGGTTTTGAGACGCAACAAAAGTTTTTGGACTTCCGGGCGCTGGGTCAGATCGCCGCACGGAATTTTATGGCTTAAAACGTCCTCGCGATATTCCTGCAAACGCTGGGCATTGGGCGCTTCGTGGACGCGATAGACGGCCGGACGATGGAGGGCCATCAACTGTGTGGCGACGGCTTCGTTGGCCAGCAGCATGTATTCCTCGATCAATTGGTGCGAGACGTCGTTCTCGATTTTCTCGATGAAGAGGACGCGGCCATGTTCGTCAAGACGAATTTTCGATTCTGGAAAATCCAGTTCGAGCGAGCCGTTCTTGAAGCGCGCGCTGCGCAGTTTTTGGGCCAGCGCATGGGCCTGATGCACCATTTGCTCGATGGGATCACTTGTGGGGGGCGCTTGCACGATGGCCAGCGCTTGCTTGTAGGTAAACCGGCGCTGGGAACGGATGACGGCGGAATAAAATTTCGCGCTCAGCACGCGCCCTTCGGCGGTCAAGAGAAATTCGGCGCATTTGGTCAGGCGATCCACCGACGGTTTGAGCGAGCAAAGCTCGTTGCTCAACGCTTCCGGCAGCATGGGGATGACGCGGTCCACCAGGTAAGTGGAATTGCCGCGCTTGGCCGCTTCTTCGTCCAGCAAACTGCCCGGGCGCACGTAATGCGACACGTCGGCGATATGCACCCAGAGCTTCCATTGCTCGCCCTGCTTCTGCAAACAGATGGCGTCGTCGAAATCCTTGGCGTCGTCGGGATCGATCGTTATCACGCAATGGGAGCGGCAATCGGTGCGGCCAGTTAATTCCTCGGCCGCCGGTTCGCGCCCGCTGCCGGCAATGCGGTCGGCTTCCTGTTTGACCGGTTTTGGAAAATGAAGCGGAAGATTGTAGTAGCGCAGGATGGACAGCATATCCACTCCCTCCTCGTCCGGGGCGCCCAGCACTTCGATAATTTCGCCCTCGGGATTGGTGTGGCGCGATTCCCAGTGATTCAAGTCCACCACCACCTTGTCACCCACATTGGCCGGGCGTCCGACGTCGCTGGGTGGCGGCACATAAATATCGTGGGGAATGCGCGGGTCGTCGGGAATGACAAATAAAAATTGTTTGCTGCGCTGGAGCGTGCCGACAATTTGCGTGCGATGGCGTTTCAGAATGCGCACCACCGAGCCGGTCAATTCACCTTTGCGCGCGGCCCCGCGAAGCGCTTCGCGCCGCACCAGCACCCGGTCGCCATGCAAGGCGGTCGAGGTGGCGCTTTCCGGCACGATAATCTCCTTCAGGCCGGCTTCGTCGGGTTCGAGAAATCCCTTGCCGGAGCGATTCATGCGGATGACGCCGGGGACGAGATCCGCTTCGCGCGATTCAATGTAGCGGTTGCCCTTGGTGCGAATGATTCGGCCTTCCTCTTCCAGGCGCCGCAAGACTCCCTCCAATTCCGTGGTTTGATCGGCTGGCCATTGCAGGGCCAGCATCAATTGAGGGAAATCGGACGGCGTGTAATCGTTTCGTCCCAGCAGGCTGAGGATAGCCTGTTCCGTAAGATTATTTTCTATCAACATTACTTTCCGAGGGCCGCCTGCTGCTCCCGTCCTTCCATCATATAATCGAGGTAGGCGCAGAGGCGGGCTTTCATTTCCGTGCGCGAGACAATGGCGTCGATCAGCCCGTGTTCCAGCAGGAATTCGGCGGTTTGAAAATCGGGCGGCAATTCAGTCTGGGTGATGCTCTCGATCACGCGCGGGCCGGCAAAACCAATCATGGCCCCCGGTTCGGCCAGGATCAAATCCCCCACCGCCGCGAAGCTGGCCATGACGCCTGCCATGGTGGGATTGGTCAAAACGCTGATGTAGGGAAGTTTGTTTTTGGCATGGTAGGCCAGCGCCCCGCAGGTCTTGGCCATTTGCAGCAGGCTGAACATGCCTTCATACATGCGCGCGCCGCCGCTGGTCGAAATAATGATGACCGGCAGCCCTTTGTCGGTGGCCGATTCAATCAGGCGGGTCAGCTTTTCACCCACGACGGAGCCCATCGAGCCGCCCAAAAAGCCGAAATCCATCACGCCCAATGCCACCCGATATTTGTCAATCCGTCCGATGCCGGTGCAAACCGCGTCCTTGAGGTTGGTTTCGTGTTGGTAACGTTCCAGTTTGGCGGTGTAAGCCGCCACGCCGGTAAATTCCAGAATATCAACGCTTTCCATCAAGGCATCGTTTTCCTCAAAGGAGCATGTTTCCACCAAAGCGTGGATGCGTTCGCGGGCGCTGATCGGGAAATGGTACTGGCACTTTTGGCAAACCTTGAGATTCGAGTCCAACTCCTTGTCATAGATCATGTTGCCGCACTTTTTACACTTGCTCCAAAGGCCCTCGGGGATGTCGCGCTTGCGGGCTTTGGAATTACCCAGCTTGGGCTTTTTCAGAAAACTGGTTTGGGTGTCGGAGGAAGGCGGCGTGACCGCAGGCTCGCTGACCTCCAGCCCGAGGGTTTTTTTGTTGAATGAAGTGGTAGCCATGTCTTTTAGAGCGGATCGCTCACTGTGTCGCTAATAGGATGCCCCATTAAGACCCCGCGCGCAACCGTCCAAACCCCTATCTCGTCCGCGCCGGCTTGGCGCAAAACTTGCGCGCAGGCGCTCGTCGTTGCACCTGTCGTCAGGACATCATCCAGTAAAATAATTTTTTCTCCATCTAATTTTTTCCCCTTCCGAAGCGCAAAGGCCTGATGGACATTGCCAGCCCGCTCCGGGCGGGTCAATTGAGTCTGAGTTTCAGTGCATTTGACACGAGCCACCAACCCTTTGTTCACCGGAATATTTGCCGCCCGGCCCAGGCGCCGCGCCAGGCGTTCGGCCTGGTTGAATTCCCGCTCCCGCAGTTTGGAGGCGTGCAGCGGAACGGGCACGATCATGTCCCACCCTTGATTTTGCAGAAAAGGGACGGCTTGATGAATCAACAAATTGGCCAGAAACGGTTCGAAATAAAGGGCGCGATTATATTTGTAATGATGAATGGTTTCTAAAACCACGCGGTTCGCCACCACGGCGGAACGGGCAAAGCTGAAATGCAAGTCCATGTCCTGGCAATTAGCGCAAACGAACGAATGCGACACGCTGCCCTCGTAAGGCAGGCCGCAGCGCTCGCAAAAAGGAGCGACTACGAACCGCACTTCGGAAAAACAATCGCCGCCCACATAACCTTCCGCCGCCGTCGCGCGCTCCGCCCGGCATATTTGACAGACCGGCGGAAAAACCAAATTCAGCGCGGCGTCACAAAACTCTGTCCATTTAAACGCCATCCATCCTTTCACCGGCCGGTTTCATCCGCCAGACGATCCAAAAAACACCGGCCAAAACAGGCAAGGCGAGCCACTCGCCAAGTAGATTGCCACCGATTAAAATGCCATAGAACCTGAGCCAAAAAATCCAGCCCGCATGAAGTCCCATGGAAAAAAACAACTTGCCTGTCCGTTGATACGCGAGCGCGAGAATTGACCCCGCCAGGAATAGGGTAAAGAACATCGGCACGAAAGCCCCGGCCTGGAACATTTTGGGCAGCAAGGCCAGCCCCGACCACAACTGCACCGGGCCGGCAAAGCTCGCCTTTTGAATAAAGTGGACCACCGCATAGATCGCACTGCTCCAAACAAGCGCCTCCGGCCAAGTCACCGCTTTGCGCAAGATTCCAAAAAGCGCGCCGCGAAAAATAAACTCTTCCATCACCGCCACGATGACCGCGGTCAGAGCCGCACTGGAGGCGCGCCCCAGAATTTCCCGCATCGAATGCGGCGCATTAAACGACTTTCCACCCCACAAAACCGCCAGCAGCGCGACAGCCGCCAACGAACCAAAGCCCAGCAAAAACCCTCGAGCGACTCCAGAAAGCCAGCTTCTCCTGTCCTCCAAGCCAACGTCGCGCCAATGCAACATTGTGCAGGCGCGCAACAATGGATAGAGACAGAGCAAGGCGAGCCCCAGTAACGAGCGGTTCAGAAAGCGCGGAAACGGCTTGGAAGCGAGATTGCCCAGAGCAGGCCACTGCCCCGCCGCCGCCTGGGCCAGCCAATACAGCCATGGAGCCAGCAAAGCGCCGCCCCCAAAAACGACCGCCATGTAAAGAAGCAGCGAACGAATGGGCCGCATGTGGAGAAAGGCTAAAGGCTAAAGGCTAAAGGCTGAAAGCTAAAGTTTAGGAAAAAGAATGAATGGAAGTAAAAAAATTTTAAACTTCAGCCTTCAGCCTTCAGCCTTTAGCCTTTCCCCCATGGTTCCGTGGCCGAAAGCATTGGAAGGTTTTTTTGGCTCGACCCGCGTTTTGCTTCGCCGTCATTGGCAGAAGGCCTTGCGGGTGCGCGAAAGGTTATGGATGCGCGAGGAGTCGTTGCACCTGGTGATGGCTGGGGTGGTGGGCGTCTTTGGCGCGGTCGTGGATGTGCTCTTCTACGACTCGGTGGAAAAAGTGCAGGTGTTTTTGCTGGGCCATCCGGGCCAGAATATCGTCCAAGTCGCCGAAGCCATGTCGTTGCCCTGGCGTTTCATCACCCCGACGGTGGGAGGGCTGGCCGCCGGGGCGGTTTTATACTGGGGTTTGCGCGTCTCCGGCAAACAGAGAACGACAAATCTGTTGGAGGTGGTCGTCGCCGGGGACGGCCGATTGCCTTTCCGCAACGGTCTGATTCGCACCGTGTCATCGCTCATCAGCATTGGCACGGGCGCTTCGATTGGACGCGAAGGCGGCATCACCCAATTGTCCGCCACGGTGGCGTCGAAGTGGGGGCAAATCGTCCATTGGCAACCGTACCGTTTGAGGTTGCTGGTGGCCTGTGGAGCGGCGGCGGGCATGGCGGCCGCGTATAACGCGCCTATTACCGGCGCGGTTTTTGCGGCGCACATCGTGTTGGGAAATTTCTCGATGAACCTGTTTGCGCCCCTGCTCTGTT
>DASRLE010000244.1:0-7585 GCA_035648615.1 Saccharimonadales bacterium (SeqCode)
GGCTGGACGTGATCGCCCGCGAAGTGCAAATGCGCCACGAACACGCCTTTCCCAAACGCCAGGTCAACGGGCATGTGCTCGAGGCGGGCGGCAATTACCAATGGCGGGCCGATGGCGAAGAGCATTTATTCAATCCGCAAACGGTGCATAAACTCCAGCAGGCCTGCCGCAATGCGGACTTTAAGGCCTTCAAGGATTATTCCCAGCAGGTCAACGAGCAATCGAAAAAAACCTGCACCTTGCGCGGTTTGCTGGAACTGAAACCTTTCTCGCCGCCCATTCCCATCGACCAGGTCGAGCCGCTCGAAGCCATCCTCAAGCGCTTCAAATCCGGCGCGATGTCCTACGGTTCCATCAGCAAGGAAGCGCACGAAACCCTGGCCATCGCCATGAACCGCATCGGCGGCAAAAGCAATACCGGCGAAGGCGGCGAAGACCCTGCTCGCTACGTCAAGGAGCCCAATGGCGACTCCAAAAACAGCGCGATCAAACAAGTCGCCTCCGCGCGCTTCGGCGTGACCAGCCTCTACCTGGTCAACGCGCAGGAATTGCAAATCAAGATGGCCCAAGGCGCAAAACCAGGCGAGGGCGGACAGTTGCCCGGCGGCAAGGTTTACCCTTGGATTGCCAAGGTCCGTTATGCCACCCCGGGCGTCGGACTGATTTCGCCTCCGCCGCACCATGATATTTATTCGATCGAAGACTTGGCGGAACTCATCCACGATTTGAAAAACGCCAACCATCTCGCGCGCATCAGCGTCAAGCTGGTCGCGGAAGTGGGTGTCGGCACCATCGCTGCCGGCGTGGCCAAAGCCCATGCCGACGTGGTGCTGATCAGCGGACACGACGGCGGCACCGGCGCTTCGCCGCAGACCAGCATCAAGCACGCCGGCATCCCATGGGAACTCGGCCTGGCCGAAACTCATCAAACTTTGGTGCTGAATAATCTGCGCAGCCGCATCGCAGTGGAAACTGACGGCCAATTGAAAACCGGCCGCGACGTGGTCATCGCCGCCTTGCTCGGCGCGGAGGAGTTTGGCTTTGCCACCGCGCCGCTGGTTTCGCTCGGTTGCATTATGATGCGCGTCTGCCACCTCAACACCTGCCCCGTCGGCGTGGCGACGCAAGATCCCGAACTGCGAAAAAAATTCACCGGCGACCCGGCGCACGCGGTCAATTTCATGCGCTTCATCGCCCAGGAAGTCCGCGAGTTGATGGCCCAGATGGGTTTGCGCACCATCAACGAAATGATCGGCCGCACCGATCTCCTCGAACCGCGCGAAGCCATCGACCACTGGAAAACGCGCGGCCTGGACTTTACCAATATTCTCTACCAGCCCAAAGTGCCGGACGACGTGGGGCGCTATTGCCAGATCGCCCAGGACCACGGCTTGGAGAAGGCGCTGGACAACACCGATTTGCTCAAGCTCTGCGCCCCCGCCCTCGACCGAAAAGAAAAAGTCAGGGTGTGCATCGAAATCAAAAACGTCAATCGCGTGGTCGGCACCATCGTGGGCAGCGAATTGTCCCGCCGTTACGGCGCGGAAGGTTTGCCCGACGATACGATCCAGATTCATTTTCGCGGTTCGGCGGGACAAAGTTTCGGCGCGTTCATGCCTCGCGGCATGACTTCGATTCTGGAAGGCGACGCCAACGATTATGTGGGCAAAGGGCTTTCCGGCGGAAAAATTATCCTGTATCCGCCCGAAGGCTCGACCTTCATCGCCGAGGAAAACATCATCATCGGCAATGTGGCCTTTTATGGCGCGACGGCGGGTGAAGCATATATTCGCGGCATGGCCGGCGAGCGGTTTTGCGTGCGCAACAGCGGCATCTCCGCCGTGGTGGAAGCGGTCGGCGATCACGGCTGCGAATACATGACCGGCGGACGCGTCGTCGTCCTCGGCCAAACGGGACGCAATTTCGCGGCCGGCATGTCGGGCGGCGTCGCATACGTGCTGGACGAGACGAACGATTTCGACAAACGTTGCAATCAACAGATGGTTGTCCTGGAACGGTTGGAAGACGCCGCCGAGATTGAAGAAATCCGCCAGATGATTCATCGCCACGCCGAATACACCCGCAGCCAGCGGGCCTTCAAAGTGCTGGCGCTCTGGGAAGAAATGACTCCCAAATTTGTCAAGGTCATGCCGACGGACTACAAGCGCATGTTGCAATCGATCAAACGGGTTGAGGAAGCCGGCTTGAGCGGCGAAGAAGCGGTCATGGCCGCGTTCGAGGACAATGCCAAAAATGTCGCGCGCGTCGGGGGCAGTTAAACCAATTAACCAAATTATTCGGCTTAAAAATGGGCAAACCCAAAGGCTTCATAGAATATCTGCGAGAATTGCCGCTGGACCGTCCAGCCATTGAGCGCATTCGCGATTGGAATGAATTTCATCTTCACTTGGACGAAGCCAAGCTGCGCGAACAGGGCGCCCGCTGCATGGATTGCGGCATTCCGTTTTGTCACACCGGCACTCTGCTCAACAGCATGGCCTCGGGCTGCCCGATCAACAATTTGATCCCGGAATGGAATGACTTGGTCTATCGCGGCCTGTGGCAGGAGGCGCTGGACCGCCTGCACAAGACCAACAACTTTCCCGACTTCACCGGCCGCGTCTGCCCCGCCCCCTGCGAAGGCTCCTGCGTGCTCGGCATCACGTCCCCGCCCGTCACCATTAAAAATATCGAGTGCGCCATCGCCGACCGGGGCTGGGAGGAAGGCTGGATAACCCCCGAACCGCCCGCCGTGCGCACCGGCAAAAAGGTGGCCGTCGTTGGCTCGGGGCCGGCCGGTCTTTGCGCCGCCGCCCAACTCAACCGCGCCGGGCACTCCGTCACCGTCTTCGAGCGCGCCGACCGTTTTGGCGGGCTTCTCATGTATGGCATCCCCAACATGAAACTGGACAAAAAACTGGTGCAGCGCCGCATTGATCAAATGACGGCCGAAGGCGTCGCCTTCGTCGCCAATGCTGAAATCGGCAAAAATTATCCGGCGGAAAATCTCCTGCGCGAGTTCGACGCCGCCGTCCTTTGCACCGGCGCGACCAAGCCGCGCGACCTGCCGGTCGAAGGCCGGAATTTGCAGGGCATCCATTTCGCCATGCAATTTCTGCAAGTCAATACTAAGCATGTTCTCGATGGCCGGCCCAATGGCCCCTGCCCCTCGGCCGAGGGCAAAGACGTCATCGTCATCGGCGGCGGCGACACCGGCACCGATTGCGTCGGGACCGCCTTGCGCCACCACTGCAAAAGCCTGGCGCAATTGGAAATCCTGCCCCGCCCGCCCATGGAACGCGCCAAAGACAATCCGTGGCCGGAATGGCCCAAAGTTTATCGACTTGACTACGGCCAGGAGGAAGCGGCCGCCAAATTTGGGCAGGACCCTCGCGTCTATTTGACCACCGCCAAAAAATTTACGGGCGATGCAGCCGGCCGCGTCAAAGAAGTCCACACCGTGCAAATTGAATGGAAGCGCAACGATAAGGGACAATTTGTGGCGGCCGAAGTTCCCGGCACCGAGCAAGTCCGCCCGGCGCAACTGGTGCTTTTGGCCATGGGCTTCCTCGGGCCGGAACAACCGCTGCTCGAACAGATGGGCATCGAGCGCGATGGCCGAAGCAACATCAAAGCCGACCACGGAAATTACTCGACCAATATTCGCGGAGTCTTTGCGGCGGGAGATGCCCGGCGCGGACAAAGCCTGGTCGTGTGGGCCTTCAACGAAGGCCGGGGCGCGGCCCGCGAATGCGACCGCTACCTCATGGGTTCAACCCAATTACCCTGATGAACTGCCGTCTCATCATCGGGCTTGGGTTCATCGCCGCCGGGTTGCTTCCCGGCTTCGCAGAACCGTTGCCGCCCATCCTGCACGCCCACGCCCACAACGATTACGAGCATCGCCGCCCCCTCTTCGACGCCCTCGACCACGGTCTGCCCAGCGTCGAGGCGGACATTCATCTCGTCAACGGCGAGCTTTTGGTGGCGCACGATCTCAAGCAGGTGCAAACCAACAAAACGCTGCAATCCCTCTATCTTGATCCCTTGCGCGCCCGCGCCGAAAAATTTGGCGGTCACATTTATCCCAACGGCGATCCCACCTTCTACCTTTTGATCGATTTCAAGTCCGACCCAAACACGATGTATCCCGTCCTGCGCAAAGTGCTGGAGAGTTATGCCGATTTGTTAACCACCTTCAGCAGCAACCAGGTTGTGCCCAAGGCAATCACAGTAGTCTTGACAGGCAACCGCCCGCGGGAATTGCTGGCCCAGGAACACCTCCGGCTCGCCGCCCTGGATGCGGTATGGGCCGATTTGGACCGACCCGAATCCACGAACCTCTACCTTTGGATGAGCGAAGATTGGAAACCGTTCTTTAAATGGCGCGGCCAAGGCCCGATCCCGCCCGCCGAAAAAACCCGCCTGCTCGGCATGGTCGCGCAATCCCACCGCCGGCATTTGCTGGTGCGTTTCTGGGACGCCCCCGATTCAGTCCCCTTCTGGCGCGAACTGCGCCGCGACGGCGTGGACATTTTGAACGTGGACGACCTGGCCGGCATAGAAACATTCATGCGCACCGGCGGGGAAAAATGATCTGACGGACCCGATGCTGTAGGCTTGAACCCGTCCAAATCTGCCTTAGTGTATCAAGCGGATGAAAACGTTGCGCGAAATTGAAGAAGCAATTGAAGCGTTGCCCTTGCCCGACCGTCTTCGCCTTTACAAAGCCATGCCGCAGCTAATCGGGCGTGAACCTGAAGACCTCGATTGGCAGTGGCTCGCCCTCGAAACTTTCTTCCACGACGATGAAATCTATGACCGAATTTAAAGTCGGCGACGAGTTTCGATTGAATTTCCATGAAGAATAGTGCAAATGTACGGTTTGACCCCTTTTACGGACTACAGCGTCCTGGAGAACTTCCACTGAACCTTTGAAAGAATGAGATTTACTCGCCGTGCAGCATTTTGTTTTCTATGTGCCACTTGCGCGTGTGCTTTGATATCTTGGCTAATTCACTTATATGGTGGGCACGTTTTGTTTGAAGAAGGTTTGAATGGCGATCCATTCGATCCTCCGGGCTTTCTCGAACTAGTGGGTTGGGCGGCACTCAGTCTGTTTCTTGTACTTTTGAGTCTTGCATATCTCACACAATTGTCGATTTCTACGCGCGCTCTATTAGTTATTGGGATTACTTCGCTATTTTGCGGTGTTTTTGCGGAGCTTGCTTCAGAGATATTTGGAGAACCCCTTTACGAGTTTTTTATGGATGGATTTGCTCGACGAGTTATTGCCACTAATATTAGCGACGACGCGAGGCTATGGGCTGACTCGGTGATGACCAAGGCTTCTGTCAATCTTGTCCATGTCGGTTCGGTAACACTTCCTGAAAAAGAAATTCCTTCGTTTTTAGATTCTATATTCCGTCGTTCTGGACACCCAAATGCGACGGTATATTTTGCCCAAGACCGGATGACTCCTACGTCTGTTCAGGTAGGAGTCGATAATGGATTCCAATGGGGATTGGAATTATTTCGGGGTGGAACTGTTCCGCAGAATAATAGTGTTGTTGCGTACCGTCATTGTTTTGATGGAATTTATGTCTTCTATTACTCTAGGTGGTAACAGCAATTCTGAATCATGTTTTACAGTCATAAGTTAGATTTACAACTACATATATTAAAGTCGATTAACTAATGCCGGTGTCAGTCCTCACTATTGACACTTTTTTGCGATCGGTTAGGCTTTTCGGATGCCGCGAAAATTACGCATCGAGTATCCTGGAGCGATTTACCACCTCATTAACCGGGGTGATCGGCGCGAGGATATTTTCAAGGACGATCTGGACCATCAGCAATTTCTGGCCACGCTGGCAGAAGCGTGTCAGAAAACAGAGTGGCAAGTGCATACCTATTGCCTGATGCGCAATCACTTCCACCTGGTCGTTGAAACTCCGCAGGCCAATCTGGTGGCCGGAATGAAGTGGTTGCTGGGGGTTTACACCAAACGCTTCAACATCCGGCACAAATTCTGCGGGCATGTTTTCGCCGGACGTTACCGCTCCTTGCTCGTGGAGGGCAGCGGCAACGGTTATCTGCGGGCCGTGTGCGATTACGTGCATCTCAACCCGGTGCGAGCCAAGATTATCCCGCCGGAGGCGGCCCTGGAGAGCTTCCCTTGGAGCAGCTACCCGGAGTATCTCAAGGCGCCCCGCCAGCGGCCCAAATGGCTGAGGGTGGATCGGTTGCTGGGGGAAAACGGAATAGCCAAGGACAGCGCCGCTGGGCGCAAAGAACTGGCGCGCCGGATGGAGCGGCGGCAGCAGGAGGAGACGGCGACGGACTACCATTTGGTGCGAGGCGGTTGGTGTTTGGGCAGCGAAGAATTCCGCCAGGAATTGCTGGCGGCGGCGGTCGAGCGGGTGGGCGCCAGCCACTACGGCGCGGAGCGCCACGAAACCAGCGAGCAAAAGGCCGAACGGTTGGTGCGAGGGGAACTCCAGCGGCGGGGCTGGAAGGAAGAAAACCTGCCACTTCTGCCCAAAGGGCATAAAAGCAAAGTGGCGCTGGCGCGCCGACTGCGCCAAGAAACGACCATGAGCCTAAAATGGATAGCGCAAAGACTGCACATGGGCAGTTGGACCTACGTCTCCAACCTATTGCGGGAAAAATCGCATGCTGATTTTGTGTAAATAGTGAGGACTGACACCGGTGTGATATCGGTGTGACATGGTAACAATTGACCAGCGGCTGCAATCTGTTGCAAAACCTTAAAAGCGTATGAAAAAGTGTGCCTGGTGCGGAAAAGAATATGCTGACGATGTAACCATCTGCCCAATCGATGGGCAATCGGTGACGGCCCCAATGCTCCGCCTGCTCCGTCCGAACCGCGGGCTTCCCCTTGTCCGCCTGCGCCTCCTGGTTATGCGGCAACATTCCTTGGCGCGACGCTTCTCTTCGCTTTAGGTGCGTTCGTCATCCCCGTACTTTTGGTTTACCTTGTCATCCTCGTCCTCATTCTCGGCTCCCCGCTGATGGTGATTCGCGCCTTGCTCGCCTGGAGGAACAGGCGTTTGATGCTGCGGCGTTTTGCTTCGATTGGAATCTATTTTTTGGCCGTCGTGGCCACGATCTCTGTGTTCTGGCTGGGGGATGTTCGGACGAAGCGGAACAGGCAAAGAGTGGCGAACGCCGTCGAAGCCTACAAGAAACAACGGAGCGGCTATCCGGCGCAGCTCGAACAACTCGTGCCCGATTTTCTGCCCGCCATTCCTATAGCAATGAGAGAAGGGTTGTTTATCGCGCATCCTTTTTACTACGCCTACCCGGCGGTCCCGGGGATTCCAGAACTTACGAATGAGATCCCCGACCTGCATTATGGGACCGGCGGTCCATTTGTCCGAATATGGTATGATTTCAAAACCCGCCAGTGGTACCAGATGGACTAGCAGCCTGTCGGGCTTAAGCGATCACCATCCTAATAGCGATTATGGAACATATAGGGCCAGACACGTTGCGAGGGTAACTCTGGTTGGCAGTAATGGATTGGATAGCCCTTTCAGGTTGGCTCTCCAAATCGTCCGGG
>DASRLE010000245.1:0-34428 GCA_035648615.1 Saccharimonadales bacterium (SeqCode)
CCGCTGAAATCGTGCCCTTGGCGCGCGCCCATGTCATTTTTTGTCGTAACGTATTCATCTACTTTTCTTCCCATGCCATTCGCCAAACGGTCGCGACGATGGCGTCCAAAATGCCCTCGGGCGGCTATCTGTTTGTGGGCGCGGCCGAGTCGCTCCTGCGAATGACGACGGACTTTGACTTGAAAGACATGGCTGGCGCCCTCGCCTATCAACGCCTCTGACCAATATGACCTTAGTCCGCACCGTTATTGTCGATGATTCCGCCTTCGTTCGAAAGGTCGTCCGCGAAATGCTTTCCACCAGCCCGCACATTGAGGTGGTGGGCATGGCGCGCAATGGCGAGGACGCCCTGCAAATGGTCGAAGCCCTCAACCCCGACGTTGTGACCTGCGATTTAATTATGCCGGAGATGGACGGGGCCGATTTCGTCCGAAAACAAATGGCGCGAAAGCCGGTGCCTATCCTCATCTTGAGCGCCTCGCCACAAGACGGAGAGCGCGTGCTCGAGGCGCTCGAAGCTGGCGCCATCGATTTTATTCAGAAGCCGACGGCACTGGCGAGTGAGAGCCTCCTGGTCATCCGCGAAGAACTGGTCGAGAAAGTTAAAGCCGCCGCGCAAGCGCCCGCGCGTCTTTTGCCGGTCCGAAAAGTCGACAAAACTCCACGCATTCGCTCCGAACCTTCTCCTGCGGCAACTAATGTGGATATCGTCGTCCTCGGCATTTCCACCGGAGGCCCCCAGGCGTTGCGTTACTTGATTCCGCAATTCGCGCCGGACTTCCCGGTCCCTTTGGTCATGGTGTTGCACATGCCGGTTGGATACACCGCGCTGTTTGCGGAAAAATTGGCGGAGATTTCGCAACTGCGCGTCATTGAGGCGTTCGAGGGCTGCGTGGTGCAGGCTAATCAAGCGTTGCTCGCGCCCGCCGGCCGCCACTTGTCTTTCAAACGGAACCCGGCGGGAGAAGTCGTCGTTCGCCTTTCCAATCAGCCGACCGACAAACCGCACCGGCCTTCCGTCGATGTCCTTTTCCAATCCGCCGCCGAGGTTTATCGCAGCCGCGTGCTGGGTGTCGTAATGACGGGCATGGGCGACGACGGCAAGCAAGGGGCCGCCTGGATCAAGGCCCAGGGCGGAATCGTTTTGACCGAGTCGGAGGAGAGTTGTATTATTTACGGCATGCCCCGCTCCGTGGTGGAATCCGGGTTAAGCGATGGGGCGGTGCCTCTGGCCTCCATGGCAAAAGAAATTAACAAACGATTATGAAAAGCAAAATTCTAGTGGTGGATGATTCCGGCCTGGCGCGTCGCTTGACTCGAAAAATCCTCGAGGAATTGGGCCATGAGGTGGAAGACGCTTCCGATGGAGCGCAAGCCCTGGAACTTTATGTCCTGAACCATCACGACCTTGTCGTCCTTGACATGGTTATGCATGGAATGTACGGTCTGGAAGTTTTGCAAAAATTTCAGCAACTCAATCCGAAATTGCCGGTGATCATTGCCACCGCCGACATTCAGAGATCGACCCGCGATCAAGTCAAGGCCGCAGGCGCCGCCGCCATGGTTAATAAGCCAATAAATAAAGAGGAGCTGGCGGAGGTGCTCGACATTGTCTTGGGCGGAGGGACCGTATGGAATTGATCGCCACCCAGAAGGATGCCTTAACGGAACTGATTAATATTGGCTACGCCCGGGCGGCGGCGGCTTTGTCGGACCTGACCGGCCATCGCATTTCTTTGGAGGTTCCGGAAGTCTCGATCCATCTCATCCCGGAAATCACCCAAAAACTGCAACGCGTTATTGAAGGAGAAGTAGCGAGTGTCAATCAAGTTTTCTCGGGCCCCATTGCCGGCAATGCCATTCTGCTGCTGGATCGCAAGGCGGCGATTCTTCTGAATCGTGTCCTCACCGACCGTCCCGATATAACCGAGTTGGACGGCGCAGCCCGCGAGGTCATTACCGAAGTGGGAAACATCGTCTTGAATGCGTGCCTCGGCGCTTTCGGCAACCTTTTGAAGGTTCAGGTTACTTTCACTGTCCCTTCCCTTCAGATTGAGTCGGTGCAAAAAATTCTTACCTCGATTACGATTGCGGATAGGGAGCTTGAATATGCTTTGATCATCCACACGCGTTTTCACCTGCGGGTGGACGACATCAGCGGCTATCTGGTCATTATTCTTGGGGTGACTTCACTGGATACGCTGCTGCTGGAACTGAAAAAGTGGGAGGACCGGGAGCTTAAGTGAGCGGAGATCAAATGTCTGGGCCCAGTGACAATTCCGAATCAAAAAGGGAAGTAGCGCTCCTCTCATGGATCCAACAATTCGCTCCCTACGGAGTGCTGACATTGGACAAATCGTTCCAGGTGCAAAGCTGGAACCACTGGATGGAAGTCCACAGCGCGATGCGATTTGAAAACATCGCCGGCAAAAGCATTTTCGCCCTTTTTCCGACCCTGCAGGATCGCAAGCTGGTGGCGCCATTTGAGCGCGCCTTGAACGGCGAAACCAGCGTCCTCTCCACCGCGCTGCACCGTTATCTTTTGCCCCTGCCCTCCCCGATTCGCCGCAGTGGCGCTGCTCAAATGTTGCAGACGGCCCAAATCGCCCCGTTGCTGTTGGGCAGCGTCGTCTGCGGGATCGTGGTCGTGATCGAAGACGTGACGCAACGCGAGAGCCAGGCAGAGGCCCTCCGGCGGCAACATCGCCGGGACAAAATTCTTTCCTGGGCGCTGACCCACCTCTGGAAATCCGATGAACCGCGTAAAATCATTCGGCAGCTTTTTTTTAAAATTGCCGAGCACCTGGACTTTGACACTTTTCTCCTCTACCTGCGGGACATCGAGACGGGAACTTTGGCGCTCTATACGGCCGGCGGCATTCCCCCTGAGTTGGCAAAGGAGTTTGCCGATTACCCTTTGCTCGCGAGCGTGGCTCAATCCCGCGAAATGGTCGTTATCGATTCCATCCAGGCCCGTCAGCAACCCGAATATGCCCCTTTGAAGAAAGCAGGGGCTTCCGCCGCCATTGCCATTCCTCTTTTTGCCAATGAACGGCCTTTGGGTTTGCTCTGTTTCGCAAGCTGGAGCCGCGAATCCATCGCCACAGAGGAATCGGACTTATTAACGACCATCGCCCAATACCTCGCCACGGCCGTGGACCGGGAGAACACCAATCGCCAACTGCAAAGAGCCCGCGAAGAACTGCAAAGCCACGCCCAGCTTTTGGAAAAAAAGGTGGAAGAACGGACGGCTCGATTGCAGGAAACAATTTCAGAACTGGAAACATTTTCCTACACCCTGGCGCATGATTTAAAAGCGCCCCTGCGGGGAATGATTGGTTATTGCCAGATCTTATTGGAGGATTTCGGCGGCATCCTTCCTCCTGAAGCGCATAATATTGTTGAGAGACTCGCCCGAACCCCTCGCCGGATGGAGGCGCTGATCAAGGACCTTCTCCAGTTCAGCGACATCTCACGCCAGGAAATTGTCCTCTCCCGCGTTGAGATCGAACCGGTCATTGATGACATCCTGGCGTTGCGCGCGCCGGGCGTCCGGCAGGCCACCACTATTCGCACGCCCCTTCAACCGGTGCGCGCCCATCTAACTTTGCTGCAACAAGTCCTGGCCAATCTGGTCGATAACGCGATTAAGTTCGTCCACCCCAAAACTCAGGCGAAGATTACTATTTTCACTGAAGTTGTATCCCACAGTTCTCCCAGCACGCGCTCCCAGCCCCTGCTCTTTAATTCAACGGAAACAGCGCCGCCCGGAAGCTCCGACTCTCCGTTAGAAATTACGCCCAAAGGAGTTCGCATCTGGGTGGTGGACGAAGGCATCGGAATCCCCATCGAAGCCCACCAAAAAATCTTTGGCATTTTCGAGCGGGGCGCTTTTGCCGAGCGCTACGAAGGAACCGGCATGGGCCTGGCCATCGTCGCCCGCGCCACGCAACGCATGGGGGGCACTTGCGGCGTGGAATCAAAGCCAGGGCACGGCAGCCGGTTTTGGATTGAGCTGCCCGCCGCCTGAAGCCCCGGCTTATTCGGGGGTTTCAATGAAATTCAGAATCGCCGAACCGGCGGTTTTATCGTCACGGCTCAAGGTAAGAACGATTCGAGCATGACTTTGTCCTGGAACGACGATGATTTTGTTCTTGACGCCAGCTTGAGTGAGGGCCTGGCTGAAACGTTGGGATTGGCGGATCAAGGGTTTTGTTTCCCCGCCGGCGTATAAGATGAGAAAGGGCGGAGCTCCCGGGTGAATGTAAGCCACCGGCGAGGCCGCTCTTTGCCAATCTCCGGGATTCGTTCCTGTGCCAAAGCGTTGCGCGTAGTATTCGCGCGATTCCCCGAGCGCATACGTTTCCTCGTCCTTGAGATCCAGTCCGGCGCCGCTGACGGAGATGACGCCGCGCACAATGGCGGTCGAACGCCCCGCCTCGTTCAACGGGGCTGGGTCCAATGCGACCCGGTCCACCAACTGGGCGCCGGCGGAATGCCCGCACAAAAACAGCCGGGCCGGGTTGCCCCCATATTGCGCGACATGAGAATAAACCCAGGCCGTTGCGTGAGCCACATCGGAAATTTGTTCCTGCCAATGGACGTGAGGCAACAACCGGTAATTTATTACGGCCACTCCAATCCCGTGTTCGGCATAAAACCGTCCAATATTGCCGTAAACGTCATCACCGGCCACTTTCAGCGACTTGTCCCCCTCGGTCCATCCTCCCCCATGGACGAAAATCAAAATTGGCCAGTTCGTGCCAGCGGGGGTAAAAAGATCCAGGCGATTTTCAGGGGACGCCGCGCCCTCCCGGTAGGGAATATCGAGATGAACCTGGGCCAGGGGCAGTTCCGCCTTCTTGTAAAGAAAAGCCATCCCCACCCCTTTGACCACTATGCAACCTGTGGCGCTGATGAGCAAAAGAGCGAGGCACGCCAGCCAGCGCAATTTCATTTATTTCGCGCCCTTGAAGGTGCCTTCAAACGCGGTTTCGGAAAGCTTGCGGCGATCGGATGGAAATTCTCGTTGACGCAGTTTTTCGGGAAGATTTTCCCATTGGCCCGGTTTCCCAATCACCGCCATGGCCTCGACCTTGTAACCGTCGGACACTTCTAATTCCGTCTTGGCGCGGTCATAATCGAATCCTTGCATGCCATGGACCACCAAGCCTTTCAACGATCCTTGCAGCGCCAAGTTTTCCCAGGCCGCGCCGGTGTCAAAACTATGGGTCGGGCTTGGCTCGCCATTGTGGTCGAAAGTCGTCTTGGAAATAAAGACCAGCAGGACGGCGGCGTTTTTGGCCCAGACTTGGTTAGGTTCCACCAGCAAATTGAACAACCGCGCCCAATGTTCCGTATTGCGGCGGGCATAGACGATGCGCCACGGCTGGTTGTTGTAGGAGGAGGGAGCCCAGCGCGCCGCTTCCAAAAGCGCCATCAGCTCGTCGGCGGAAAGCTCCTCTCCGGACATGGCGCGCGGCGACCAGCGATCGAGAAAAAGTGTGTCAATAGGATAATCGGCTTTGCGGGCATTGCTACCTTTTGTCATGGGTCTGACTATAGCTCCGCCCCCGCCAAAGTGCAAACGGCCAATGGAACGGATCGCGCCAGAATTCGCTCATTGCTCGAGCAAACGATAAAATTTTGCGGGAACGGAAGGCGAAGGATCGGTAAATTGCAGCGTGCCGGTGGCATTGCTCACGGTGGTGAGCACGCTCCAATGGATGAGGTCCACCGAGGTCTGGATTTGGTACACTTGAGTGGGCGGGCTGTTGATCGTGAATCGGAATTGACTTATCCCCAGCCGCAGGGGCGCGCTCAACGACGGGGGAATCAACGTCTGTTGCGGAAGGTAAACCACCCCGACCCCGTCGTTCCCCAATTGCTGGATATCCAACGACGCCTGGGAAGAGGAATTCGTGTTGAGGAAATTATGGGTGACGTCCAGGTAATAAAGGGTGGGCGCAAGGGTCAGCGAGTGGATGCTCGTGAGATGATTTTCCGCCAAATACAACCAGTGCAGCGCAGGGTCGGTGGCGACATTCGACAAATCGGTAATTTGGTTGGTCGAGACATCAACACTTTGCAGGCTGGGCAGTCCGCTGAGGACCGGAAAGGCGGACAGTTGATTTCCCGAAAGTGTCAATGTCGTCAACTGCGGCAGTCCACTGAGCGTCGGCAAGGTCTTC
The DNA here is from genome assembly GCA_035648615.1 of Saccharimonadales bacterium (SeqCode). Lineage (GTDB taxonomy): Bacteria > Verrucomicrobiota > Verrucomicrobiia > Limisphaerales > Palsa-1400 > DASRLE01. The sequence continues at coordinate 6,192 of DASRLE010000245.1, forward strand.
ATCTGGTTCAGGCTCAAGTTCAGCGAATTTAATACGTTGAGCCCGGACAAGCCGGAGAGATTGGTCAGTTGATTTGCGGTCAGGATTAGATTCTGCAGGTTGCCTAATCCGGACAAGGGTTGGATCGTGGCCAATCGATTGCTGGTCAAGTCCAGCCACCCTAGCGAACCCGACCCCGAAAGGCCTGCGATATTGGTAATTTGGTTCTGCGCAAGAAACAAATCTTGCAGATTAGGCCAACCCGCCGGCTGCGCGATGGAGGCGAGGTCATTATCGTCCAGGTTCAACCAGTTTAGAAGTGGCAGTCCGAAGAGGCTATTGATGTTGGTAATGCTGTTGTAGGACAGGTCCGCGTTTTGCAGATTGGTTATGGTCCCCAGGCCCGCCGTGGTGCGGACGTTGTTTTCGGGCAAAGTCAACGCGGCGATATGGGTCAAGGAGGCCAGCGGCGTCAAATCGGACACTTCGTTGAGGCCGAAGCTCAGGGTGGACAAGTTCGTGTCGGAGGAAAGAGGGCCAAGATTCTGGACTTGGTTGGAGGTGAAAAAAAGACTCATGAGGTTGGTTTTGTGCGCCAGGGCGGCAAGGTCGCTGATGCGGTTGGTTTCTAACTCAAGCCAATTCAGGTTCGAGGCGCCTGCCAGGGGCGAAATGTCCCCGATATTATTCATGGCAAAACCGGCGGAATACAAATTTGTCATCAGCGTGGCGAAGGTCAGGTTCGTCAAGCCCAGCCCCGCCACATAAAAATTCTGCAAACCCCACGGGTTGACGATATGGTAAATCGGCGTGACCGACGCGGCCGGAATATAACTGAGGTCGAGCGTGAAAAGGTTGGTCAGAGTGGCCAGAAAGCTGACATTGGTCACCAACGTGTTGTCCAGCGCCAGCCAGGAAATCAGCGGCATATTCGTGAGAAAGTCCACCTGTTGCAACGGATTGCCGCTGAGGTAGAGCACATAAAGGGTGGAGATGGCCTGGAGAGAGGCGGCGTTGGAAATTTGGTTTCCCCCCGCGTAAAGCCAGTTGAGCTGGGGAATAGCCGCCGCGGGACTGATGTTGGTGACCGCGTTCTGCGACACGTCCAAAACGAACAGGGAGCGCAACGCTGTCACGAAGGAAATATTCGTCACATTGTTTCCGTGAACATCGAGATCAGTCAAGTTGGCCAGGGCGGCAACCACTTGTATATTCGTGCATTGATTGTTCTCCATCTGCAGGACGTTGAGATTCTGCACGAGGTTGGTCACTGGAGAAACATCGATAAACAGGTTGCCGTCAATCTGCAATTGCGAGAGATTCGTCAGCCCGGCCAGAAAACTTAAATCCGTGATTCCACAATTGTTCAGGATCAATTGTTGCAGCGAAATCAAGCCGCTGAACAGCGCGGCATTGGTGATCGCATTGCCGCTGAGTTCCAAGTAGTTCAAGTTAGTGGCCAACTCGAGTCCTTCCACACTCGCGATTCCCGCGTTGTCCAGCGTCAAGGTCGTCAGGCTGTTTAGGTTCGTTTGATAAATTACACCCGATGGAATCCCGATGGCGGTGCGAACGACTCCCTCCAGCGTCGGATTCTCGAAAACTGCCACCAGGCTCAGATTCAGAGGGGCGGCGTCGCTGTAAATTATCTGCGGATTGTCATCAGAAACGACCACGAAATAATTTCCCTCGTCGGCGATTCCCACGTTGGTAATCGTCAGCGTGTTGGAAAGCGTGCCGGAGATTCGTCCGTCGGACGTGTCTGTCAACGGCGTGTCGTTGAAATACCATTGGTAATAGAGGTCCGGCGGAGTGGTGGAGATGGCAGTGACAGTGAACACTGCGGTCTGGCCCGAAAGCAGGCTCAAATTCGCGGGCTGCCTGGTGATAAGGGGCGCGGGATACTGCTGGCCATCGTTGACGGATGCGCCACGATCAACCAAAGTATTGACAACGTTCGAAGCAGCCGAGCCGCTGGCCAGGTAGAGAGTGTTGTAATCCACCGACACCGTTTGCAGCGCCATCAGGTTGGTCAAGGGATTGATATTGGCCAGCAGGTTGCCGCTCAAGTCCAGGATATTGAGGTTGACCATTCCGTCCAGCGCATCAAGACGATAAATACCGTTGTTTCTCAGGTTGAGCGTTGACACATGAACCCAGCCAGCCAGAGGAGCGATGTTCGTCACGCCGTCGGCCTCGGCGGAAAAGTCGTAAATATTCCTCAACCCGGCCAACGGAGTCAGATCCAGTGGAACAGAGTTGAAAGGAAGATAGAGCGTTTGCAGGCTGGCCAGTCCGGAGAGGGGCGCAAGGTTGGTTATGGAATTGGCCCCGAGCGGCAGCGTGGTAAGGTTGGTTAAACCCGCCAAAGGCGAAAGGTCGGAAATCTGGCAGCCATACAACGAGAGTGTTTGTAAATTGAACAACCCGGCCAAAGGAGAGAAATCGGAAATCACATCACTGCTCAAAGCCAGGTTGTTGAGATTGGTCAAGCCCGTGATGGCCGAAACGCTGGAAACGCTGTTATTGTTGAGAAACAACGCTTGCAGGGCGCTCAGACCGGATAGAGGCGCTAGATTGATAATGGCATTTACACCGAGGTCCAAGACCGTGAGATTAGTCAGCCCGATCAACGGCGACAGGTTGGTGATTATATTGCTATCGGCAAGGAGCGTGGTGAGATTGGTAAAGCTGGCCACGACCGAAAGATTGGTGAATAAATTAGCGTTCAGGTCCAGATAGGAGAGGTTGGTTTTCCCTGCCAGCGGCGACATGTCGGAAATCAAATTCCCGCTGATCTCCAAATGCTGCAAGCGCCAAAGCCCGGAGAGGAATGTCATATTGGTCAGCGAATTATTGTTGATGGCCAGCGAATTCAAGGTCGTCAACTCCGCGATCAGGTTCACATTCGTGGGCGAATTGCCGTCCACATCCAGGCTGGTCAGGTTGGACATTTGCAGAAAAGGCGCAAAATTGCTGACCCCATTATCGCCGTAAAGGCTGAGGGCCTGAATGCGGTGGAGATTAGCCAGGAAATCAATATTGGTAATGGGATCCAAACCAATATCCAGGTTGGTCAACAGCGTCAGGTTGGTAATGCCTGAATAATTGCCGATCGGGTTGCCGTTCAAAAATAGCGACGTCAGATTGGAGGCGGTTTCGAGCCCGGCGGTGCTTTGGATATCGTCATTGGCTGCGGGCAAATTCGTAAGCTGGAGCATCTGCGCCTTGGTGACCGGACCTGATGTCAAGCCTAACGCCCGTTCGACCGCCAATTGTAAATTGGCATCTGCAAACGTAACAGTTTGGGCTTCAACAGCGCGACTTCCGACGCCAATCCAGAGCGCACAAAAGAGCGTCATGAACCGGGCGTTTTTTTGGCAGAGGGCAGCAGTCTTGGTTTTCATACAACGAGTTCAGCAGGTGCAACCGTTCCATCGCACGCTGCCCTTGTCAAGGGGCCGCCCTCCAAAATAAGAGTGCGAAAGAGCCTCTATCCTGTATCGTCGGAAGGAACATTCAGCGCCATGAAACACCGGATGCATTTTGGATCTCTTGCCGCTTTTGTTTTTTGCCCGGCGTTTTGTTTGACTTGCGGCGGTGCGCCTCTACCCCAGGTAAAGATCCGGGTTGATCCGAAAGCGATCGTGAGCCGGATTTCCGATGACTTTCCTGGGTTTGGCTACGAAACGTCGGCTGTCGCTCAATCGAATTTTTTTAGCGGGACCAATAGCACGATGGTGCGACTTTATCGCAATCTAAGCCCCCATGGGCTGATCCGTATCGGGGGAATTATCTCGGACCACACCCAGTATGCGCCGGAAGGCATGCCGGCGGCGCGCACCCAAAAGGAAGTCACTATAATCAATCGCGCCAATTTATCTGACTTGGGCGATTTCGCGCGAGCCACGGGTTGGAAGGTCATGTGGGGCCTGAACCTCGGCACCGGCTCCAAAGAAGAAGCAATCCAGGAGGCGCTGGCCGTGAACGCGGCTCTGGGCAGCAGCCTTCAGTCGTTTCAAATTGGTAATGAAGTGGAAGATTTGCGCCGTTTTGCCAGGAATTACGAAGCGTATCACACGGCCTACCTCGACTATCAATCGGCCATTCGAGGCGTGCTCCCCAATGCGCCGTTTTCAGGCCCTGACTCAGTAGGAAATTGGGAATGGATTACGAACTTCGTCACGACAGAGGCCGGCGATATAAAACTTCTCACTCAACACTATTATCGCGGCGGAGCCAAAGACCCAAAAACCACTCTGGAGAGGCTTCTGCAGCATGACGAGAATTGGGATAACAGGCTGGAAAAATTGCGGCGGATTTGCCGCGATCATGGCATCGCTTTTCGCATCAATGAGATTAACTCCTTTTCCGGCGGCGGCAAGCCGGGTGTGAGTGATACGTTTGGTTCGGCGCTTTGGTGTTTGGATTATATGTTTCGCTTGGCGTCGTATGGATGCGACGGCGTTAACATGGAAACCGACCTTAATCAACTGGGTTTCATCAGTCACTATTCCCCCATCGTCCATGATACAACGGGCCATTGCAACGTCCGTCCTGAGTATTACGGAATGCTCGCCTTTGCCATGGCGGGACACGGAAAGCTAGTGAAGTTAACCTTGGAACAAACTGACCTCAATCTCTCCGCCTATGCGACAAAGGGCGATAACCAATCGCTTTGGATCATAATAGTGAACAAAGATTTTCTGCGCGATGCGATGGTAAAAACTGCATGGGCCGAAGACTATTCCAGCGCCATGGCTTTCCGGCTCAACGCGCCTGCGATGGAAAGCAAGGATCATGTCACTCTGGCCGGTGCGGAAGTGTCACCGAATGGCGCCTGGACGCCGGGCCCACCGGAGACCGTTGGGACAAAAGACAACACGGCGGATGTGCTCGTGCCGCACGCCAGCGCAGTGTTATTGCAACTGCGAAGTCACTAAACGTTTATGCGCCATTTCACACTTACTGGCATTGTCACCGGTCTTTTGTCGATGTCAGTTGTCCTCGCCGACCCAGAGACCAACTCTCCCTTTTCCGTCACCATTACAGTGGACGCCGCCAAACCACTCGGCAAATTGACTCCCACCTGGCGTTTCTTCGGCGCCGATGAGCCCAACTACGCCTACATGAAGAACGGCAAGAAATTACTGTCTGAACTCGGCCAACTTGGCCAACCACAAGTTTATTTTCGCGCGCATCATCTGCTCACCAGCGGCGATGGCTCGTATGCCTTAAAGTGGGGTTCGTCCAGCGCCTATAAGGAAGACGCGAATGGCAACGCCATCTACGACTGGACGATCAATGACCGCATCTTCGACACCTATCTCGAACGCGGCCTCAAACCGTATGTGCAGATCGGGTTCATGCCCGAGGCATTGACGACGCATCCGCAAAACTACCCGCACCATCCACCGATTGACCAGCGCGCTCCGGCCGATGCCGGACAATCCTACCCGCCGAAGGATTACGCGAAATGGGGCGAACTTTCCTATCAATGGGCGAAACATTGCGTCGAAAAATACGGACGGTCGGAAGTGGAAAAGTGGTATTGGGAGGTCTGGAACGAGCCGAACATCCTTTACTGGCACGGGTCCCACCAGGACTATTTCAAGCTTTACGATTATGCCGTGGAAGGCGTGCGGCGCGCCCTGCGAACCGCCCGCGTCGGCGGACCAGAAACGGCGGGCGGCCCGGGCGGAAAGTTTTTGCGGGAATTTTTGGAACATTGCGCGCGCGGCACTAACTACGTCACCGGCCAACCCGCTTCGCCGCTGGACTTTATTTCCTTTCACGCCAAAGGCTCGCCCGTTTTCACCAACGGCCATGTTCGCATGGGCATGGCGAACCAGTTCAAAGACATCAACAATGCCTTTGCCGTGATCGCCTCATTTCCTGAATTCAAAAAATTGCCCATCGTCATCGGCGAATCCGATCCCGAGGGTTGCGCCGCCTGCCGCGAGCCGCGCGACGCCTATCGCAATGGCACGATGTATTCCAGTTACACCGCGGCGAGCTTCCCCCGCGAATATGAACTGGCCGAACAGTATGGAGTCAACCTCGAGGGCGCGCTGACCTGGGCGTTTGAATTCGAAGGCCAGCCGCCCTTCGCCGGCTTCCGCCAACTGGCCAGCGCCGGTATTGATTTGCCGGTGCTCAATGTGTTCCGCATGTTTGCCAAAATGAGCGGCCAGCGTCTCGCTGTGCAGAGCAGCGCTGGACTGAGCGCGCAAACCATTCTTAGATCCGGGGTGCGCGGCCAGCCCGATGTGTCGGCTCTCGCCAGTCTCGACCAAAACAAACTGGCCGTCTTGGTCTGGCATTATCACGATGACGACGTCCCCGGCCCCGACGCAACGGTTGATTTGACACTGGATCATTTACCACTGCCCAACGGCGGCTTCACGATGACGCGCTATCGCATTGATGCCCATCACAGCAATGCCTATGCGGCTTGGCGTCGGATGGGTTCGCCGCTACCGCTCTCGGATGAGGAATTTTCCCAGCTTGAAAAAGCCGGGCAGCTTGCGGAACTGCCTGAGCCGAACAAAATTCGCGTGGACAAGGGCCGCGCCCAAATAAAATTTGACCTGCCGCGCCAGGCAGTGGAATTGCTCGTGATGAACTGGCAGTGAAATGAACACCACCGACGTTGAGAAAAAACATTCCGCCTTCGTCACGACCCACTGGTCGGTCGTATTGGCGGCCGGCCGCAGCGATACGACGCGCGCCCAGAACGCCTTGGACAAGCTCTGTCAAACCTACTGGTATCCGCTTTACGCTTATGTGCGCCGCCGGGGCCACGCCGCCCATGACTCCCAGGACTTGACGCAGGAGTTCTTCGCGCGTCTGCTGGAACGGCAATCGCTGGCCAGCGCCAATCCGGAACGCGGCCGCTTTCGCTCCTTCATCCTGACCGCGATGAATAATTTTCTCATCGCTGAATGGAGCAAGGCGCAGACACAAAAACGCGGCGGCGGCTGCCTGACCTTTTCCATGGACCTGGCGGCGGCGGAAGAGCGCTACGATTTGGAACCCGCCGATAACTCGACGCCTGCTAAAATTTTCGAGAAACAATGGGCGTTGACTTTGCTCAATGAAGTTTTGAACCGGTTGGAAGGCGAATATGGCCGCGAGGGAAAAGCAGCGCTATTCGCGGCGTTGAAGGAAACTCTCATGGGCGCGCGCGAAACGCAGCCTTATGCCGAACTGGCCGCCCGCCTCTCGATGAACGAGGGCGCGATCAAAGTGGCCGTGCATCGGTTGAGAAAACGTTATCGCGAACTCGTCCGCGCCGAAATCGCCCACACCCTCGACCGATCGCAGGATATCGACGAAGAAATGCGGCACCTTTTCAGCGCGTTGACGGAAAAGTAGCCGACACTTAATAGGACGCCGGCGCGGATACTGTGACAATCCGGTAATAGCGGGCGGAGCCGCCGCTGCCATTGGGATCGACGAATTGGGCGGAGCCTTTCAGAACCGTGTTGGTGCAGACTGGCAGCCAAGTCACCAAATCGGTCGAGATTTGCAGGGTAAAATTCAGGCCGTCGAACGCCGGCAGCGAGGCATGCAGAGAACCGTCGGCCATGGTGCGCAACACTGGTTGCGGAATCGGCAGCAAATCGGCATCCAGAATGATTGCGCCGGCCTGTTGTGGTAAACCGAGGGTGTAAGTCGCCGGCGTATTGGTGGCGCCAGGCGGCGCAATCAATGATAAAACCACCGTATCATCATAACTATAGTCGGAATCAATGTCATCCAACGGAATGATAGTAATCAGCGCGTAACTTTTGCCCGCCGGGATGATGACCGAAGATGGTATGGTCTCGTAATCGACGCCGTTAGTGGCCGTGCCGCTAATGGAATAATAAACGGTGAGGTCGGCGTTCGTGCCGCTGGCGCGCTGCACCAAAAAGGTCGCCGTATTGGCCCCGCTGACATAATTGCTGGCCATTGAAGTCGGGCTATACCAAGTGCTGTAGTTGGTTCCCGCGACTGCGACGGGGTCGGGCGCATAAATACTGACCACCGGCAAATTGGTCACGACGTAAATGTTCACCGGCGCAGAGGTGGCGGCATTGCCCGCGCTGTCTATGACGACCGCAGTCAGTGCATAACTGCCGGCCTGAACATTGCTCCAGGCGATGAAGAAGGGGTTCTCCTGTGTCGTATTGGTCAGCAATATTCCGCCGCCATTGGACACAGTCCCGATGCTGTTGCCATTGGCAAAATATTGCACGGTGCGAACTATATTCGAGTCGGTGACCCGGGCATGAACCCCGATAGTAGCCGGCGCGGTGAATGTCTGGCCGTTGGTCGGATACCAAAAGCTGACAGTGTAAGGCACGATGGGCGGCGGCACGTTGGTGACGGTAAGATTCACCGGGGCGGACGTGGCGGTGTTGCCCGCGCTATCCGTCGCGACGGCAATCAGGGAGTAAGTGCCCGCCTGAACATTGCTCCAAGCCATGTAGAAGGGACTCTCCTGCGTCGAGTTGGTCAGCAACACTGAGCCCGTATAAGACACCGTCCCAATACTGTTGCCATTGGCAAAATATTGCACTGTGCGGACTACATTCGAGTCTGTGATCCGGGCATGAACCCCGATGGTGGCCAGAGCGCCGAAGGTCTGGCCATTGGTCGGATACCAAAAGCTGACGATATAGGGCACGACGGGAGGCGGAATATTAGTGACGGTAATATTCACCGGCGCGGATGTTGCCGTATTGCCCGCGCTATCGGTCGCGACGGCTGTCAGTGCATAACTGCCCCCCGCAACATTGCTCCATAATATGTAGAACGGAGCGTTTTGGACCGGGTTGGCCAACATCCCGTTGTTGGTCGCGGTCCCGATGCTGTTGCCATTGGCGAAATACTGAACTGTCCGCACTACGTTTGAATCTGTAACTCCAGCGTAGATCACGATAGCGGTCGGGTTGACGAAAGTCTGGCCATTGGTCGGATACCTAAAGCTTACGACATAGGGCACGATCGCAGACGGCACATTGGTGACGATAATTTTCACGGGCGCGGATGTTGCCGTATTGCCCGCGCTGTCCGTCGCCACGGCCGTCAATGCGTAATTGCCCGCCACGACATTGCTCCACGCCATGAAAAATGGACTGTCCTGGGTCGAGTTGGTCAGCAACACTCCGCCACTGTTGGACACCGTCCCGATGCTACTCCCATTGGCGAAATACTGCACCGTCCGAACCATGTTCGAGTCGGTCACCAAGGCATGGACCCCGATAGTAGCCGGAGCTGCAAACGTCTGCCCGTTAGTCGGATACCAAAAACTAACAAGGTACGGAATGATATGCGGCGGCACATTGGTGACCGTAATGTTCACCGGCGCGGATGTTGCCGTATTGCCCGCGCTGTCCGTTGCGACGGCGGTCAATGCGTAATTGCCCGCCACGACATTGCTCCACGCCATGAAAAATGGACTGTCCTGGGTCGAGTTGGTCAGCAACACTCCGCCGCTATTGGACACAGTCCCGATGCTACTCCCATTGGCGAAATATTGCACCGTCCGAACCACGTTCGAGTCGGTCACCAAGGCATGGACCCCGATAGTAACCGGAGCTGCAAACGTCTGCCCGTTAGTCGGATACCAAAAACTAACAAGGTACGGAATGATATGCGGCGGCACATTGGTGACGGTGATATTCACCGGAGCGGATGTGGCTAAATTACCCGCGCTGTCAGTCGCCACGGCGGTCAACGCGTAATTGCCGGCCACAACGTTGCTCCATGAAATGTAGAACGAACTGCCTTGGGTCGTGTTGGTCGGTGGTACGGTGCTACTGTTGGTCGCGGTTCCGATCGAGCCGCCATTGGCGAAATACTGCACCGTCCGAACCACGTTCGAGTCAGTCACGCGAACATAAACCCCGATATGGGCGGGGCCGGCGAACGTCTGGCCGTTGGCCGGAGACAAAAAGCTGATGGTATAGGGTACGATGGGCGCCGGCACATTAGTGACGATGAGTTTCACTGGCGCTGAGGTGGCCATGTTGCCCCCGCTATCGGTCGCCACAGCCGTCAATGCGTAATTGCCAGCGGGAACATTGCTCCATGTCATGTAGAACGGACTCTCCGTCGTGGAATTGGTCAGCAATACTCCCTTGCTGTTTGTCACCGTTCCGATGCTGTTGCCATTGGCGAAATACTGGACCGTACTTACTACGTTCGAGTCGGTCACTGTGGCATGGACTCCGATCGTGGCCGGAGCGGCAAACGTCTGCCCGTTAGTGGGGTACAAAAAGCTGACGACATACGGAACTATATGCGGCGGCACGTTGGTGACCGTAATATTCACCGGCGCGGACGTGGCAGTATTGCCCGCGCTGTCTGTCGCCACAGCCGTCAATGCGTAATTGCCAGCAAGAACATTGCTCCATGTCAGGTAAAGCGGACTTTTTGCCGTGGAATTGGTTAGCAACACGCCGGCGCCATTGGACACCGTTCCGATGCTGTTCCCATTCGCAAAATACTGCACCGTTTGAACCACATTCGAATCCGTCGCCAAAGTGTAGATGCCGATCGTGGCGGGCGCGGTAAACATCTGTCCATTAGTCGGATACAAAAACCTGACGGTATAGGGAACGACCGGCGGCGGCACACTGGTGACCGTAATATTCACCGGCGCGGATGTTACGGTATTGCCCGCGCTGTCTGTCGCCACTACGGTCAAGGCGTAATTGCCGGCCAGGACATTGTTCCATGACATGTAAAACGGACTCTCCTGCGTCGGGCTGGTCAGCAACACTCCCTTGCTATTTGTCACCGTTCCGATGCTGCTGCCATTGGCGAAATACTGCACCGTACTTACCACATTCGAGTCAGTTACCGAGGCATGTATCCCGATGCTGGCCGGAGCGGCAAACGTCTGCCCATTAGTCGGATACCAAAAACTGACGGTATAAGGCACCACCGGCGTCGGCACATTGGTCACCGTAATGTTCACGGGGGCGGTGGTGGCCGTATTGCCGGCGTTATCCACGACGACTGCGGTCAGTGAATAGGCCCCTGCGGGGACGTTGCTCCAAATAATGGGAAACGGATTGCCCTCGGTCAAACTGGTGACCAGCACCCCCGGCGTATTGGTGACAATCCCGATGCTTGTTGCGCCGGAGAAATACTGGACTGTCCGGATAAGATTCGTATCCGCCATCCGCGCGTGAACGTAGATGCTGGCCGGCGCGCTGAAGGTCTGGTTGTTGGTGGGATTGGACAGCAGAGTGGTCAGCGGCGAGGTTTGGGCGCGGGCGGTGCCGATGGCAAAGAATGACAAACTCACCAAAAAAGAGGCAGCCAAAAAATTGTGATTAAAAGTCCTCATAGGTTAATAAGTATTCATACCGGCTCGAGTGAATGAAGGCAAGCCTTTTTTGAGACATTTAAAGCCCTTCCCCCTTTGCTCTTGCTGTCAAAAGATGCCTTTGCGACGCTCTCCTCGGTTCATCACAACGGTCAAACATCCCGTCATGGCCGGATGCGAAACGGAGGTGCAAGCCGTTCTGGAAACCCCGGAAGAAATTCGGCGTAGCAAAAGCGATGCGAACGTGTATCTTTTCAATCGCAACCGGCGTTGGGTCTGCGCCGTAAGCAAACAGGAAGGTCGCAGTGCGGCAAGAGTTTTTCGCGGTACCCAGGTTAATTCCGCGCTTTTCTTCAAATCGCCTGTAACCTTCGTCCTCCATTCCAGTAGTATGAGGCAGAATGGATACGAAACCTCTTTGCCCACGCTGCGGAAAACCCCTCGCCCCCAACGCGCCCAAAGGCCTCTGCCCGGCGTGCCTGATGCAGGGCGCCTTTGCCACGGGAACCGGAGCCAGTTCGGCGCACGATAAGAAGCCGCGCTTCGTTCCGCCTAAAGCGGAAGAACTTGCGCAACATTTCCCGCAATTGGAAATTCTGGGGTTTATTGGCCAGGGAGGCATGGGTGCGGTCTATCGGGCGCGGCAAAAACAACTCGACCGGGTTGTCGCGTTGAAGATTTTACCGCCCCAAGTCGCCGAGGGGCCGGGTTTCGCCGAACGTTTCACCCGCGAGGCCCGGGCCCTCGCCAAACTCAATCACCCCCACATCGTCACCCTTTATGAATTCGGCCAAACGGACGGCTTGTTTTTCTTCCTGATGGAATTTGTGGACGGCATTAACTTGCGTCAATTGCTCAACACCAACCGCCTCGCGCCGAAAGAAGCGCTGGCCATCGTGCCGCAAATTTGTGACGCGCTGCAATTCGCCCACGAGCGCGGCATCGTCCACCGCGACATCAAGCCGGAGAACATCCTTCTGAGCAAGGATGGCCAGGTGAAGATTGCCGACTTCGGCGTGGCCAAAATCGTCTCGCAACGCTTGGAGGAAACATCCGCGGAAAAAACTTCGTATTTGCACTCCGGCGAACTGACCGAAGCCGGCAGCGTTCTCGGCACACCCAAATACATGGCGCCGGAACAAATCGCCCATCCGCTGGAAGTGGATCATCGCGCCGATATTTATTCGCTGGGTGTGGTGTTCTACCAGATGCTCACGGGCGAACTGCCCGGCCAGCGCATTGAACCGCCCTCCAAAAAAGTGCAAATCGACGTGCGCCTGGATGAAGTCGTGCTTCGCGCGATGGAAAAAAATCCCGAACTACGTTTCCAGCAAGTCAGTGAGGTGAAGACTCGCGTGGAAACGATCGCCGGAACGGCGTTGCCGATTCCGCCGAGGAGAGAGCTGGCCGTCGTGCAATCGTATAGTCCGCTAGTTATTGCAGGCTGGATTTTAGGCGCCGCCCTCGCGATCTGGCTCATTGCTTTTGCGTTTCTCAATTACCACCACGGCGAATCTTCGGGTAATCCGGCGACAACCAACGCCGCCAAACTGACCCAGCAAGGCTGGCAGTTCTGGCAAACCCAACACCTGGAGGAGGCGGCCGCCAAATTTCAGCAAGCCGTCCAACTCGCGCCCAGCAACGCCGATGCGTGGAACGGCCTCGGTTGGGCGAGGCTCAATTCCGGCCATCCCGGCGACGCGGAAAAGGCCTTTCAAAAAGTGCTCTCGCTGGAACCCAATCATCCGGCCGCACTTAACGGGCTGGGACAACTTTGCCTGTCACAACGAAAATACGCTGAGGCCGAAAAATTTCTGCTTCAGGCCGCGCCGCAGGCGTCCGCCGCGTGGTTTGGATTGGCCCGCCTCTATTTGCTTCAGGGAAAATTCGCGCAGGCAGAACATTGGGCCCAAAATCTGGTCGATTCCGGCCAGGCAGATCAAACCGCCAAGGCCATGCTTGACGCAGCCAGGAACAAAAAGCTGAGCGAGGGCTTGCGCCTGATGCTGGAACCGCCCGTCCCCGCGATTGCCCGATAACTTGCCGATCAAACCTTCGGAGCGCATGTAACATGATTGGGTTTTTTCCGGTTCCTAATCTTAATCTTAATCGTAATCTCTTCATTCGATTAGGATTAAGATTAAGATTAAGAGCGAAAAATAACCCTTGACACCCGCGTCTTAGTGTACTAATTATACTAGCACACTGACGCATGTCTTTAACGTTCAGCATCAACACCGGATCGGCCTCGCCGATCTACAAGCAGATCACCGAGCAGGTGCGGCTGGCTGTCACGGCCGGCAAGCTGTCCGTGGGCGATCAACTGCCCAGCGTCCGGGTGTTGGCCGAAGATCTGGTGGTCAATCCCAATACGGTCGCCCGCGCCTACGCCGACCTGGCGCGCGAAGGACTGCTCGAGGCCCGCTCCGGCCGGGGCGTGTTCATCACCCATAAGCGCAAGGTCTATTCGCGGGCCGAAGGCTGGCGCCGCATCGAGCCATTGCTGGACGCGCTTATTGGCGAGGCGATGATCCTGGATTTCACCCGCGAGGAATTGCGCGAGGCCTTTAATGAAAAATTGAGCCAGTGGAAACATCCCAAAGGAGGCGACCGCCATGAATGAAGAACCTGTCATCCAAACACGCGGGTTGACCAAGTATTACGGCAGCAAGGCCGCCGTCTATGAACTCAATCTGGATGTGCCGCGCGGCTGCGTTTTCGCATTTCTCGGACGCAACGGTTCGGGCAAAACCACCACCATTCGGATGCTCATGGGCCTGGCGCAACCGACCCGCGGCACGGGCGTCATTCTCGGGCACGACATTCGCGCGTTGCCGCCGGAAATCCGCGCTCGCATCGGTTATTTGACTGAGGAACACCAGCTTTACGGCTGGATGAACGTGAAGGAATGCGGCGAGTTTCAATCGAAATTTTTTCCGAAATGGAACGACCGAATCTTTCGCGGGATCATGGGCCATTTCAACTTAAAGCCCACCGCCAAAGTGAAAGATTTGTCTCGCGGCGAGCGCGCGGGCCTGTGCCTGGCCTTGACCCTCGCGCCGGAGCCAGAACTGTTGATGCTGGATGATCCGGGCCTGGGCCTGGACCCGGTCGCGAGGCGGGCGCTGGTCGAGTCGATGATCTTTCTGACGCGAAAATCCGACCGGACCATTTTCTTTTCGTCCCACCATTTGTCGGATGTTGAACGCGTGTCGGATTACATTGCCGTCTTCGACCGGAGTGTTTTGCGCGCGTGCTGCCCGTTGGAAACATTCCAGCAAAGCGTGCGGCAAGTGAGACTGCGATTCTCCGGCGCGCCGCCGCCGTTGCCGCGCGTTCCGGGCCTCCTCCAAGCCATTCGCACCGAAAACGAACTGCGCGTGACCTGCGCCCACTACAATGGCGAGGCGGACAAAATTCTTCGCGCGCTTATGCCAACCGAAATGGAAACCATCCCGCTGGGACTGGAGGACGCGTTCATCAGTTATTTAGGCGAACGCGGCGAAAAATCATTCATCTTGTCAGAAATGGGAGTGCAACCATGAAAACATTGATTCAAAAAGACCTGCGGGAAAATCTGAAAATAGCATTGCTCGGGCTGCTGATTTTTTCACTTCTTTTGCTCCAAGCCTACCAGTCCTGCATCTCGAGTTCGGCCAACCTCGCGGCAGGACGGTGGTCGGGACAGACCGACTCCTTGCAACCTTTGCTGGCGTCAAATCTGCTGACGGACGCGTCTTTTTTCTGCATTCTCTTTGGCGCGATTCTGGGTTGGCTGCAAACCCGGAACGAGGCGCACCGCGACCTTTGGGCATTTTTGATCCACCGCCCGGTCACACGCGCGGAAATCTTTTGGAGCAAAACCATGGCGGGCTTGTGCTTGTATATTTTCGGCGCGGGATTGCCGTTGTTAATCCTCGTCCTGGTCGTTCGAATGCCGGGCCACGTTGCCGCGCCCTTCGAGTGGGCGATGGTTCTGCCGCTGGTCTCCATTTTTTTGAGTGGATTCGCCTATTATTTCGCGGGCCTGCTGACCGGCTTGCGTCAGGCGCGCTGGTACGGAAGCCGCATCTTTGGACTGGGCCTCGCAATCGTCGGCTCAATCGGAATCTTCGGTGGGCCTGGCGTCTGGATGCTCCTGGTTATGATTGGGGTAGCGGTGGCGATTTTAGCAATCGCAGTTTGGGGAGCCTATCTGAGCGGGGGATTTTATCGCGGCCAACCGCTGGCCGGGCGTTTCGCGCTCACTGTGGCGATGACCGCTGGATCCGGCGTTGTCTTGTTTGCTGGCGCGGGATTGATCGTCGGTCTGGTCTTGGACCAGCTCTCGCCCCGTACAAATATCTCCAGCAGTTATCTCATGACCCGGGATGGCGTTCTCTACAAGACAACGAGCCGGGATGGCCAAGAGGTGGACGTGGTGGATTTGAACGGACACGCCCCGCTCGATCCTAAAACTGGCCAAAAAATAGAGATCAAAGAGTTTCGAAAACGCACTGCCTACTCCGGCTGGGTGTTTTCCACCTTCAAAAAACGCAATCAGAATTGGAATGCCATGCATGATAGTATGCGGTTTTTTAGCCTTTTGAATGTTACCGACAAAACTCTTTGGTATCTGGATCGCCATGGCAAAGTTCTCGGCTACGACGGCCGCACCCGAAAATACGCCGGCAGTCTTGACCCGCGAGGCGCTAGCGGAATGTCCTCGCCCGAATCATTGCTGAGGCCGGCGAATTATTATTACTATAATGCCTACAACGACGCGCCGCGAAAACTCTTCCCGAGCGCCAAAACGGTTTATCAGGTGGATTTCAAGGAACGCACCGTGCAGCCGGTATTTACCCTGACCAACGACGATGAAATCGGCGGTTATGGTGACGTGCCTGCCGCATACGACGGCAATCAGCCGCCAAATTTCATGATCACGACCCGAAGAACAATCCGCGTAATGGACTTCGAAGGCCATCCCATCCTTGCCCTCCCCTACGAACCATCTTACTCCGAATACCCGCAAGTTGACCTTACTTTGCTCCAGCCGACAAACGGTTTACGCGATGATTTTGCTATCTGGTTCTATCCAGATCCCGAAACGAATCGCGCTCGGAGCTGGGCCATGCCGATTCATGTGGTGTGGCTGGGTCCTGACCACACCCTCACGAAGAGCGCCGATCTGCCTCCCTTGCCCAGGCTTAATAACACATCGTGGGGACAAAAACTAGCCGAAGCACTCTTGCCCCCCGTTGCGCATTTTGATCTCAGTCAAAAGAATAACGGTGATTGGACAGCCCTGAATCTTGCTTTGGCTTTGATCAGCGCGGGCATCGGACTGGCCTTGGTGCGACGTTATAATTTTTCCATTGCGGCGATGGCCGGGTGGACAGCATTCATTTTTGTCCTTGGAATCGCCGGGCTCCTGGGCTTCCTATGCGTGCAGGAATGGCCGGTGCGCGAGGTTTGCGTCCAGTGCAAAAAGTTCCGCGTGGTGGACCACCCATTCTGTGAACATTGCCAAGCGCCATTCCCGCCACCCGAAAAGGATGGCACCGAAATCTTCGCGCCGCTGGTGAAGAGTTGACTTTACTAAGCGCGGAACTTGCGCTTGACCGAAACCAGCCAGCCAACCGACCCTACAACCAACAAGCTGAGGGAGGAGGGTTCAGGCACGGATTGCACGGTGAACTGCTCATTGGGGGAAGCGCTCGAAAAATTGATTGTGCCCGGATACGCAACGGAGTCTCCAATCGGAAACCCTCCCGAACTTCCGGCCAGGGTTGACGGTGTATCCGTACTGACAAAAGTGAAGGAATCCGATTGGCCGGGTGCAATTGCGTTCGCCGCCGTGCCTTGATACATAATCGACCCACTGCTCACCGTGGCGCTCCACCCGGACAATCCTCCCGAAGCGCTGGAAGGCACAGTGGGCAAGAAAAAGTGCCCCGGTATCCAAGCATACCAAAAACCCTGAATGGGAGTGGTCGCGGAAGAGGCATTGTTCAGTGTCAGCGTATAAGTAAAAGTACCACCCGCTCCTGGCACATCCGTCAGCGTGGCGCTCGCATTTATGCCTTGGGCGTGGCCGGTCATGGTGGACGCGGCCAACCCTGCGGCAACGGCCAGGGTAAAACGGAGCGAGGTTAATTTCGGGGTTTTATTCATGGCATGTCCTTTCGTTTTGGTTCCGGTGTTCAAGGTCATTTGGTCTGATTAAGCTTCTATACGCTAATGGGACGACCGGCCAGCAAAAATGTTCCCAAATAAAATGATGGGGCGCGAACCCGTCTAATCGTCCTCGGGATTCAAATGCACCGCCCAGTGCGGATACGGCTGATGGGTTCCCTTCATCGCCCGCCACAAGATGCGGTTGAGTTGGTCTTCAGGACATTGATCGGCTTTTTCCAGCGGCAAACCCGCCGAGACGTAAGCGTCTTTGCGCAAGAGAGGATCCGAAATCCGTTTCGGGTCCGGGTTCAATTCGTCGAGGGGAATAAGGTTCGGCACAGCGTCAAAAGGGGTCAGATCAGGCATTTCGGTGAAACAGTCAAACATCGGCGTGGCGGTTGCGTCCATTTGATTCATCGGCGGCAGGCCAAGAATGAGTTCGATGGTGCGCAGCAAACTCGTGGTGTTGTAGGGAGTGGACACAACCTGGCCGCGCTGGGTATAGGGGCTGGCTACGTAAGCCGTTGTGCGATAGGCGCTGGCATGGTCCCAACCGGCCTGCGGATCGTCTTCGATGGCGAAAATACAAGTCTGATTCCAAAATGAGCTATGGCTGATCGCCTCGACGACCTGCCCGACGGCAAGATCATTGTCGGCGACTTGCGAGGCGGGCTTGGCAGCCCCTGGGCGAACCCCGGAAGTGTGGTCGTTGGGCAGCCAAACAATCAGCAGATTAGGAAACTCGCCTGTTTGCTCGAAGCGTTTGAGGTCGCCGATGAATTGCTTCGCCCGGTAAATGTCGGTCACGTCCAAGTTCCACCCCAACCCATTGGTGGCGACGGAGGGACGCAACGATTCGATATGCGGCTCGCTCCAAAGAATGATATTCCCGGCGCCATTGGTAAAATCGCGATAAAAATCCCGAAAGCCCGGTTTGCCCCGGCGCGGCGTCCTCCACCGCCAATCGGAGTAGGTGAACTCGCCGTAAACGCGTAAGGTCTTGCCGTGCGCAATGGCGTCGTCCCAAATGAATCCGGCCGGCGAGTAGGCCAGCGCGTCGATCTCGTTGGTTTGCGCGCCAGAGGGATAACTGCGCGGAAAACCCGCGTACGATTTTTCCATGTAATCTGTCGCCATGGCGGTATCGGTCCATTGGTGGCCGTCGGGGCTTTTGCTGCCGGAGCAGTAAGTGTGGTCCAGCAGCGCGAATTCATGCGCCAGCTTGTGTTGGTTGGGCGTGACCCTTTCGCCAAAAATGCAGAGGGAACGATCGCCGTCGCCTTCCTTGACATCGCCGAGAACCTGGTCGTAAGTGCGGTTTTCCTTGATAATATAGATGACATGCTTGAAGACACTCGGTTCCCCCACCCTTTCCGGCACTGGGCGCGGCGGTTGGCCGGACCGCGCCGGAAGTTTCGCCTGGGCCAGGAGCGGATAGCGCATGTCGGCCAGCGCCCTCTGAGTGTACGCTCTCAACTCGCGCGCCGAGGGCAGAGGCATCAGCGAAATCGAGCCGTTATACTCCTGCGAGTTGAACTCCCGCCGTCCATTGGTTGGGTTAAGGTTTCCCGGACTGAGGCCCTTGATATTGGCCACATCAATCGTCTGGCGCTTGGGATCAAAAGCAATCGCCCCCGGGAACCACCCTGCCGGGATAAGCCCCAGAAGCTTGGACTGGCCTGGGTGAAAGTCGATCACGCCCACCGCATTCTGTGTTCCATTGCACACGAACAGCCGGGTGCCGGATCTATTGAAAGCCAGCGCATTAGGCTGGGCGCCGAACAAGTCCTCCGCGTTCTGCCGCGCCCAAATCGTTTCCACGAGTTTCTCTGTCCGCGTGTCAATAACACTGACCGTATCGCTGCCGGCATTGGCCACCGCCACATAATGTCCGTTGGGCGAGAGCGCCAGCGCGCAGGCGTGCAAGCCGGTGAGAATCTCGGATTGGCCTCCGTCCGGCTCAAGGTCTATGATGGACACCGAGCCTTCGCTGGCGATGAACCGAACCGGGTCCACGCGCACCCGCGTTCCTTGCCCGGCTGGCCCGGTCACGTCGCCCGGCCCCGGCCGGCGGCCGCCCCAATTGCTGACATACGCCTTCCGGCCCGCCAGCACCACCTCGTACGGCGCCACCCCCACGTCCCAAAGCCGCAGCAGTCGTCCGCTGGCGGTCTCAATTTCGGCAAATCGATTGGAAAGGTTCAACGCCACGTAAAGGCGCTTGCCGTCCCGCGAGACGGCCAGGCCGGAGGGAATTTCTGGTTTGCGCATGGGTGCGTTGGCCGGCGGCAACGGAATGGCAAAGAGCGGCGCTATCGTGCCATCCGCCTGGACGCCGAAGACCTTGATGTCGCCATGCACATTCGCCAAATAAATCCGGGCGCCATCTGGTGAAAATATCAGTCCGGTGAAACTGAGCATGGCTTTGGGATCGGGATTGAGAAAGGCCGAAGACGAGGGCACGGCTTGGGCATTGGTGGCGATGTCTGTTGGCAGCCGAACATGCTGCAAAACCCGCCCAGACGCCGGATCCAGCGCCAGCAGTTCATGCGTCTGGCCTGAGGTCACCAGTACCCGGCCATCGGGACTGAGGGCCAGCCCTTGCGGCCTCAGGCCGGGTAATTCGATTTGAATCCCCGCCGGCGTTAATTCCTGATCGACCGGCAGCATGCTGTTCAACCCAGCTTTCGCTGCGTCTGGATGGTTCCCGACGCACTCCGCAAGGAACGCCATAACCAAAGCCGACGCCATCCATTTACAAAGAAACGCGGCTGCCGTTCTCGAGCCTCTCATTTCCCGGCGCTCACGTCTCGCAATGAATCTATCACCTGACGCAGTTCTTCAGGCTTGGGAGGCTTGACTAAGTAAAACCGTCCCCCCAGAACATAGGCCCTTTTGTGATCTTTAGGCTCATCCGAACCCGAGAGCGCGACGACGGCAATGGATTGGAACATGGGCCGCCGCTCGATCCAGGCCAGGACTTCAAACCCATCGAGGCAGGGGGTTTTGAGGTCGAGAAATATCATAAAGGGCAAAGGATATTTCTCCCGATCGGCATATTGACCGGTTCCCGATAAGTAATCCACGGCTTCCTGGCCGTTGGTGACGACGTTCAGCGGATAGGTAATTTTGGCATTCCTTAAAGCCAGTTTGAAGAGAAGAACATCATCGCTGTTATCCTCCACGAGCAAAATTATATTGCTTGAATCCATTTTCGTCCCACGCACCCGGCGGCAGTCGCAGGCCGGACGCTGGTGGACGACAAACTTCTAATTCAACCGGCGTCCTTTTGTAAATGTAAATCGTCGTGGGGCAGGATGCTCGGTAGGACGCGTCTTTTCATTGCTGTAACCTCCACGAGCCTGGATTTTTGGCGAAGAGGTGGGCGTGGAGGCGAATGGGGATCGACAAACGTCTCGGCCAAGGCCACGGGATGCTTCCATTGCCGCTCCCAATCCGCCGACAATCGCGCCAGCATCAGCTTCATGAACCGGCCCACCAGGTTGGCACACGGGCGGCCGGGCCAGACCAGCAAACGCGCATTATTGACCACCAATGGCAACCGCCGCCGGCGCTGCTCCGCCGTCCAGCCGATCCAGCCGTCGCGGGCCTTCAAATGCCCATGAAAATTCTTTTCGATCAAGGCAACCTCGGCCCGATTTCTAATGCTGTGAATGCGCTAAAGCCCGGCGATTTTATCGAACTAAAGTTCCAGGAAGATATTACAAGGTTCCGCCAGGCCGGAGCTTGGCAACGGCCGACACTTGAGGCAGGGGCGAATGGACTTGCTCCGGACGCGAATGCGTGCGACATATCTTCCACGGTGGGAGAGGTGGCAGAGTGGTTTAACGCGCACGCCTGGAAAATGTAAACCCGTTTTTTGCTATGGTCATCAATCTTTATTTCTCCCTCTGTGGAGAGTCCTATTTTCAACTTTTGCGGGAGCTATTTTTGCTCATTTTTGGCTTTAAAAATTGCAAACGGTATCAGATTGCGGTATCAGATTTTGAATGCTCAATTCTCCAGTTTCGTCCGTTACCCACACCCGATGCGCCCTGCTGCGAGCTTCCGCTCGAACTCATTGACAAAGTGGACGAATCCGTGGAGTCCTACGTGGACCTGATCGCCGAACGTATAGTGCAACTGGGGAACGTCGCCGAGGGTAAGGTGCGCGTGGCGGCCGCGATGTTCGGGAATGGTACCGCCCGAATGGGCAAAAAACCGAGCAGTCGTTGTGTTTGCGCCGGCATCGCTTTTTTACGATCGTTCTCCTCTTGCCTCCACCACGGCTCCGCGCGTTGATTAAAAATTTGACTTGAGAACGAACGCGCGTATTTTCGTAATATGTGAACGTGAATTCACTTTCACAACCAGCTATGAGTCAGCGAGCCCAAAAGGTCAAAACTGAGATTCGTCAGGAACAAATTGCCGTGGCGGCATTGGAGTTGATTGCCAGGCGAGGCCTGGACGAATTGAATATAGGCGCGTTAGCCCGACAGGTGGGTGTGGTGCCTTCGGCGATTTACCGACACTATAAAGGTAAGGACGAAGTATTGGTGTCGGTGCTCGACCTGATTTCGCGCAGCCTGTTGGCCAATATCGAGGCAGTTTGCCAGGAAACGCCCGATGCGTTGGATCGGCTTCATCTTCTATTAATGCGACACGTCCAACTGGTTCGCCATCATGTCGGGATACCGCGCGTGCTTTTTTCCGAGCAAATCTTCGCGAGAAGCGGCGGACGGAGACGCCAGGCTCACCAAACCTTAAACGGCTATTTGCAGAAGATCGCCACAATCATACGCGAAGGCCAGCGCCAAGGTCAGATACGCGCCGATGTTTCGCCGGAAACGGCGGGGATTATGTTTTTGGGCCTCGTCCAACCGGCTCTTATCCTCTGGTTGATGAGCAATAAAACCTTTGATGTGGTTCGACACGCAGAAGAGGCGTGGCGGGTGTTCCGGGAAATGCTGCAAGCGACCGAAAATCAAATCGGTTCAAAAAATGGATCGGGAACCCGAATCAGAAGATCGAAATTTACATCCGAAAAACAAGAACGAACTTGAAAACGACGAATTTAAACGATCAGCGGGGCGACTTGCAGACGGACAAGAACATGAACGCGACCGCAATTGAAGGCATGTCAGCCGAACACCGCCATATTGAGTCGGTTGTCAAATCATTGCAAGACGCCTCCATGGGCTTGGAAAACGGGCGGCGACTCAGGGTTTGGAAGCTGCGAACGGTGGTGGAGTTTCTCCGCGTTTACGCCGGTCAGCGTCACCACAGCCGGGAAGAAGCGTTGTTTTTTTCCATTCATAGCGAATGCAGCGAGTTCACACAAAGTTGCTCACTTGAAAGACTCAACCATGAATACGAAAAAGGCCGTGCGCTGGTGTCCATGCTGGAAGAGCAAATTGCCCAATACGAGCAACAACAGCCGGAAGCCGGTTACGCTTTGGGTCAAACGTTGCAGGAGATCGCTCAGTTTTACCATCACTGCGTTTGGATGGAAGACGCAACGGTCTATCCGACAGCGAAAGAGACCATCACCGAGAGCGTGAATCGACAATTGCAGCGACAGTTTGCAGAGATAGACAGTGCCTTTGGCTGGGATCTCATCGCGGAATATGAGCAATTTGCCGCGAATCTTTCTTTCCGAGCAGCGACCATTGATCTTTATGGGGGCCGAGTAGCAGCGCACTCTGCTCGCTCCAATGTCTTAATAAGCACCCGGTCATGCTCCATTCCTGAAGTTGAATTTTAAACCCATCGCAGATCAAAAAATGAAAATGTAACCAGTTATGCCACGAAACGTTCAACAACTACCGGGAAACAGATTAAGGAAAGCCGCTCAATCGGGCCGCCCAAACCGTCATCGTGACGCCAAAAAAAGGAATATAAAACCATCCATCATTAATGTGGCGAGAACAATTCCCGACGCACCGCAACGAGATAATCTGTGCATCAACACGATTCGATTTCTTTCGGTGGATGCCGCGGAGAAAGCCAACAGCGGTCATCCGGGACTTCCGATGGGAGCCGCTCCCATGGCCTATGTGTTGTGGACGCGGTTTCTCCGGTATAATCCGGCCCATCCGCATTGGTTCAATCGGGACCGGTTTGTCCTGTCCGCCGGACACGGTTCAGCGTTGCTCTACAGCTTGCTGCATTTGACGGGCTACGATTTGCCGTTGGAACAACTCAAGCAATTCCGCCAGTGGGGCAGCCAGTGTCCGGGACACCCGGAGCGCGGAATGACGCCCGGAGTGGAGACGACGACCGGTCCCTTGGGCCAGGGATTCGGCAATAGTGTGGGCGTGGCGATTGCCGAATCGTATCTCGCGGCGCGCTACAACCGTCCGGGCCACGAAATCGTCAACCATTATACTTACGTGTTGGTGGGTGATGGTGATCTGATGGAGGGGGTATCGTCCGAAGCTGCATCGCTCGCCGGTCATTTGAAGCTCGGCAAACTGATTTGCCTCTATGACGACAACCACATCACCCTTTCGGCTTCGACCCACATCACATTCACGGAAGATCGTGCCAGCCGTTTCGAGGCGTATGGCTGGCACACACAGACCGTTGAAAACGGAAACGATTTGGAAGCGATTGACCGCGCGTTACGCGTGGCGCAAGCCGAGAAGAATCGTCCCTCACTGCTTCTCGTGCGGACGCATATCGGTTATGGCTCGCCGCACAAGGAGGATACTTTTGAGGCGCACGGCTCGCCGCTCGGCGCTAAAGAGGTGAAACTGACGAAGCAGGCGATGGGCTGGCCACTCGATCCACCTTTCTACATTCCAGACAAAGTTCTCGCGCATTTCCGTCTCGCGCTTGAAAACGGCAAACAAGTGGAAACGGAATGGGATGCGGCATTCTCGGAATACTCGAAAGCGTTCCCCGTCCTCGCCAAGGAATTTCAGCAGGGACTGGCTGGCGAATTGCCCAAAGGTTGGGACGCCGGCATCCCGGTCTTTCCGCCCGACTCGAAAGGCATGGCCACGCGCGCCGCGTCGGGCAAAGTATTGAACGCGATTTGTCGAAAACTCCCCTCGTTGATCGGTGGTTCCGCAGATTTGGATCCGTCCACCAAAACGGCACTTGAGGCCTTGGGCGATTTCGATAACCCGCGCGACGAGACCGGCAATTTACAAGGATCAGCGGGTGGCGGATGGAGTTATGGAGGACGCAACCTGCATTTTGGTGTGCGAGAGCATGCGATGGGAGCCATCGCCAACGGTCTGGCGGTGCATGGCGGCATTATTCCATTTACAGCGACGTTTCTCATTTTTTCAGACTACATGCGGCCTCCGATTCGTTTGGCGTCGATGATGGAGCAAAGGGTCATTTTCGTTTTCACCCACGACAGCATCGCGCTTGGCGAAGATGGGTCAACGCATCAGCCGGTCGAGCAATTGGCTTCGTTGCGCGCGATTCCAAATTTGCTCGTCATCCGCCCATGCGATGCGAACGAGACGGCCGTGGCGTGGCGCGTCGCTATTGAGACACGGGATCGGCCGACCGCACTTGTATTGACACGCCAGGATGTGCCCACGTTCGACCGCACCCATTTTGCAGCGGCAAATGGTTTGCAGCGCGGCGCGTATATTTTGAGAGACGCTCCCAACGGCAAACCCGACATCGTCTTGATAGCCACTGGATCGGAAGTCAGCTTGGTCATCGCGGCCGGCCAAACGCTGACCAAGAACAAGATCAAGGTTCGGATCGTCTCCATGCCGAGCTGGGAATTGTTTGATGCCCAACCACGAAGTTATCGCGACTCGGTATTGCCGCCATTGGTCCATGCACGGCTTGCGGTGGAAGCGGGCGCGACACAAGGGTGGCGCAAATATGTCGGCGATGACGGTGATGTCATCGGCGTGGATCGCTTTGGAGCTTCCGCTCCAGGGCCGGTGGTCATGCGCGAATACGGATTCAGTGTGGAAAATGTGTGCAAACGAGCACGGGCATTGCTCAAAAGGGAACATGCCTGATCTTCTGAAAAACTCGCGGGGCAGTCCGAAACTCATCAGCGCCGTCTGGCCAAAGTGGCGGTGCTCAAAAATACGCCACAAGAAGACTTATGAATATTAAAACCCATGGTACAAGGATAAAAAGAATGCCACTGAAATCTTCGTCAATTGTGTCAACCATAGACCATTCGCCGACGGTGGCAGATCGCACAATCCAACCGACAAACGGAGATGGCGCGCATACATCAAATGGGTACGCGCCATCGCGACACGAAAATTCGATCCCGAACCTGAAACCGCAAGGCAATTACAAGAAAATATAGTTATGAAAAAGGAATTTAAAGTTGGAGATCATGTGGGGTGGAACTCGGAAGCCGGACATGTGCGGGGAACGATTAAGAAGAAGGTCACCTCAGCCGTCAAGTTTAAAACCTACACCGGTCGCGCCTCGAAGGAGGAGCCGCAGTATTTGATCAAAAGCGACACGACCGACCATTTGGCCATGCACAAGGGATCGGCGCTTCGGAAACTCAAAAGCAAACCATGAGCGCGTTGAAAACAAAAACGATTGTCAATGGCGCGGAAAAAAACACGGTTAAGGAAAAACCCTCGCTTTTGCTCATGACGATTGGCCATTCCACGCGCACGATTGATGAGTTCATCGGCCTGCTTCAAGCGCACGCGGCATCTCAAGTGGTTGACGTTCGAACGATCCCGCGCTCTCGGCATAACCCGCAGTTTAACAAGGATTCGTTGCCCGGCTCATTGAAGAAAGTCGGTCTGGGTTACGTTCACATGCCAGGACTAGGAGGGCTGCGTCATGCAAAACACGATTCGATCAATATGGGTTGGCGAAATGCTTCCTTCCGGGGTTATGCCGATTACATGCAAACTCCAGAATTTGCGCAGGCCCTTGAAGAATTGATCAAGTTGGCCAAACAGCGACGGATCGTAATCATGTGTGCCGAAGCGGTGCCTTGGCGTTGTCATCGCTCGCTCATCGCCGATGCCTTGCTGGTGCGTGGAATCCGCGCCGAGGACATCACGAGTCCAACTCGTTGCACGCTTCACACACTCACGCCCTTTGCGACAGTACGCGGCACCACGATCACATACCCGGCTGAGGCTTCAAAAAACTCGCAAAAGAAGCCATCCGTCAAACGCCTCCGGCCGGCAACCCAGCGCGAAAACCTAAGGACCGTTACACCATGAAAAGCACCACATCCATTTGGGAACCTTTCCGATTGCCGAAGGACATTCGTTCTCATCGTAGCTCGCGTTGTCTTCGCGCCGCTGGCCGCGACCACGGCTTGACGATTCCGAAATGTATCAAACGGCGCGATCACCAACAAATGAACCAACGGAAACGATGAATTATGCAACCGGAAATACCATTCAAACCTAAAGGACTCCCAGATGGTGAAATCGCGAAGGCCGCCGAGTTGGTGAACTACCAGGATGGCGCCATCGTCAGTCACGAAATTGTCAAGAAATCAACTGGTAAAGTGACAATCTTCGCATTCGACGAAGGACAAGGCTTGAGTGAGCACACGGCCCCGTTCGATGCGCTCGTGCATGTGCTCGAAGGCGAAGCGGCAATCACCGTTGCCGGCCAACCGCATTGCTTGCATGGCGGTGAGATGATTCTCATGCCTGCACAGCAGCCGCACGCGCTCAAAGCATTGAAGCGGTTCAAGATGATTCTGACGATGATTCGCTCCTGAAACTGAAACAAAAAGCAATCATAAGAAATGATGCCGATGAAACACGAATTCAAAGTTGGAGATCATGTGGGGTGGAACTCGGAGGCGGGCCATGTTCGTGGAACGATCAAGAGAAAGGTCACCTCCGCCATCAAGTTTAAGGGCTACACGATGCGAGCCTCAAAGGAGGAGCCGCAATATTTGATCAAAAGCGACACGACCGACCATTTAGCCATGCACAAGGGATCGGCGCTCAGGAAACTCAAAAGTACACCATGAGGGCGTTGAAAATAAAAACAATTGTCGATGGTTTGGAAAAAAACACGGCTAAGGATAAACGCTCGCCGTTGGTGATGACGATTGGCCATTCCACGCGCACGCTCCCTGAATTCATTCGGTTGCTTCAGGCACATGGCGTATCTCGCGTCGTCGATGTGCGAACGATGCCGCGTTCCTGGCACAATCCACAATTCAATAAAGATTCATTCCCCGGAGAATTGCAGAAAGTCGGTTTGGAATATACTCACTTGCCGGGACTCGGCGGCTTGCGTCATACGAAGACTGGTTCTCTCAATGTGGGTTGGCGCAATTCCTGTTTTCGAAGTTATGCGGATTATATGCAAACTCCGGCATTTGAGCGGAGCCTCGATGAGTTGGTTTTGTTGGCGAAAAAGGAACGGGTCGCCTTGATGTGCGCCAAAGCGGTGCCGTGGCGCTGTCATCGTCCACTCATCGCGGATGCGTTGCTGGTGCGGGGAATCCGCACCGAGGACATCACGAGTCCAACTCGCCGCACGCTTCACACTCTCACGCCCTTCGCAAAGGTCTGCGGCTTCACCATCACATATCCGGCTGAGACTTCAGGAAACTCGCAAAATAAGTTACCGGCCAAACACCTTCGGCCGCAGCTCAGCGCGAACATCTAAAGAACGTTAAACCATGAAAACCACCACACTTCCAATCGTGCTGTCGGTGCGAAGAATTATTTTGGAATGTGGAGATTTCTGATGATGAATACGATCAACAATCAACTGCCCCACGTAGTGGTGTTAGCAGCCTGTTGAAATAATCGTCTTTTTTTATAAAATAGTATT
>DASRLE010000246.1:0-17791 GCA_035648615.1 Saccharimonadales bacterium (SeqCode)
GCCTAACGGCGCGCCGCTATTTTTCTGGGTGTTGTTTGCGTTTTTGGGGTGGCATGCCGCCGTCCCCCTCCTGGCGCAACTCCGGCGCTGGCAAGGCGCGAGCCGTTCCGCGCCCGCCCCTGCAGCCCTGATTGTCGTTGGGCTTTTGTGGATCAGTTGCGGCGCTACGATGGCGGAGCCTGCGGCGCTTCCCGATTCCGTCACCCAGAGCATCCGCGTCGAAGGCCACGTCGCTCTGGCCACCGCCAAGATTCGTTGGCAGGCGTCCAAGGGACAGAGGCTGCCGCTAATATCCAAGCCGGCCATCCTGACCCATATCTTATATCCGGCGCGCTCAGTGGAACTGTTGGCGGGATCATCCGGCTCAACCTACTCTCAACAATTGGCGGCCCGGGCCAATGGTATGTTTGACATCGAAGTGCAATATCAGACGCCGGTGGTGGACAACAAAAGCGAAAGCGGATTCACCCTGTCTGTCCCTTACGGCTTAATCAATCAGCTCAACCTCACCCTCGTCAATCTCGAGGTCGATGTCTTGTCGCCGCAGGCGGCCTCGATTCATTGCGCCCAAGTGGGTTCGAATACAGTGGCGGCGCTGGTATTGTCCCCGGCGGAAGCTTCCGTTTCGTGGCGGCCTCGCCGCCGCGAGGTCAAGCGCGAGAAGCCGGTGTTTTACGCCGAAATATCGCAGCTTTATGTTCCGATGGCTGGAGTGATCGAAGGGGCGCATTTCGTTTCCATTCGGCCCGCCCACGGCGAGTTGGATGAACTTATACTTGACGTTCCGCCGGGCGCAACGGTCACGGACGTGAGTGCCGCCGGTTCCCTCGTTTCCCTCTGGCGGTTTGATCCAGATGCCGGGAAGCTGCGAGTGACCTTGAACCCGCCGCAATCGCGATCCTTTGCCATTCTTGTCCGGTCGCAAATTGCGGCGGGTGCGTTGCCCTTCGAGCAGACCGCCGCCCTGATCAGCGTGGAAAATGCGGCCGGCCAGATTGGATTGGCGGGCCTCGCGACGAGCGGCGAAGTACAACTGGAAACGATCACTCCTCATGCGCTCTCACCCATCAACCTCGAGGATTTTCCGAGCGACACCGTGGCCGCGCTCCAAGGACAAATCCCCGGCTTGGCCTTGCGACGCGCCTTCCGTTACGCGGATACCAATGCGAGTGTAACGTTGCGGGCCGTCGCCGTCGAACCGGATGTGCGCATCGAAACTGACGATACGCTGTCGCTCGGCGAAGATCGCACGGTGCTGGCCGATAATTTCACCGCCAACATTACGAGAGCGGGTATTTTCGAGTTGAGCTTTCTCATGCCGCCCGGATTCGACGTTGAGTCCATCAGCAGTCCGGTTTTGAGCCAATGGACGGAATTGAAGACGCCGGCCGGGCGGGTTATTACGTTGCATTTCTCGGGCAAGACGCAGGGCGAGCAATCATTTGCTCTGACGCTGACCGGTCCCGGAGTGAAAACGGCCCGAGCTTGGAAAGTGCCGCAAGTTGTATTGCGCGAGGCCGGCAAACAGCGGGGATCCTTGCTGATTGTGCCGGAGCAGGGGATGCGCCTGCAGGTGGCGTCGCGCGAAGGTTACACGCAACTGGATCCGCAGAAGTCGGGCGTGCGGCAAAAAGGGGTGCTCGGATTTCGCGTTTTGCAGGTTCCGGCAAAGCTTGCCTTGGACATCGAACAGGTGGACCCGTGGATTCAAGTGACGAGCCTGCAACACGCCGCCATCAGCGAAGCGCAAGTGAAAGTCACCGCCAATTTGCAATATCAAATCGAGAACACCGGGCTGAAGGCTTTTCGTGTGTTGATTCCCGCTAATGCCGAGAGTGTGCGTTTTCAGGGCGAGCAGTTGGCGGATTATCTGCAAACGCCCACTGCCGTCGCCAACGGTCTGCGGACATGGGAAGTGAAATTGCGCCGCCGCGTCATCGGCCAATACTTGCTTCAAGTTGCTTATCAAATTGGTCTGCCCAGCCAGGCTGCGCAAACATCGCTCCGCAGTGTGGAGGCGTCTGGGGTAAACGTGCAGCGCGGCTTCGTCACCGTGCAATCGGACCCGCGCCTCCAAGTCACGGTGGACTCGCTGCCTGACGCCCTTCAGCCCGCCGAATGGCAAAGCATTCCTCCCGCGCTGCAAAAGGACTTGCCCGAGGTGGCGGCCGATTTTACCTATCGCCTGGTCGAACCGTCCTTCCAACTCCTATTAAAACTCGAGCGCCACCCAGCTGTCAAAGTGCTCCCGGCCCGCGTCAACAATATTACCTTTCGTTCGGTGATTTCCGACGACGGAATGATGCTGACTCGCACGCGCCTGGAGATTTTGCCGGGGGACAAACGCCTGCTCAAGATGACGCTGCCGCCGGAGGCCCGTTTCTGGTTTGCCTTGGTCAATGACAGCGGCGTCTGGCCTTGGCGCGACGGCGATAAGATCCTGATTCCACTGGAGCAACAATCGGCGGGGGACAAGCCGGTCACCGTGGAGATTTTTCACAGTGGCCGGACCGGCCGTGCGGGCTTGCGTTCGCTCGATTTGGCCTTGGTCGCGCCGAAGTTTGATTTGCCGCTGGAAAACATCACCTGGAAACTTTCCATGAGCGACCAGTGGCGAGTCAAGCATTGGACCGGATCGCTCCAACTGGCCGGGCAGGAAGTCATCGCCACGGCTGACGCACTGGACGCGCCATCCTACCTGCAAAACGAAAACAGCCTGCAATTGGCGCGGACCCAGGAAGCGGGGGAATTTTTGGCCCTGGGCAATAGCTCGCTGGAGAAAGGCGACCCGCGGCAAGCGCGCCGCGCCTTCGAAGCCGCCTGCGGCCTATCGACTCAGGACGCCGCCTTCAACGAAGACGCGCGGGTGCAACTGCACAACATCAAGCTGCAGCAGGCGCTGATCGGATTGAACGCGAGACAATCGGAAGCGGCCGGGGATTCGGGGGCGTTGGGCGGCAAACTTCGGACGTTGCGCAACCGCCAGGAAATGAATTATACGCAGCAAGACGCAAAGGATATAATTGACATAAACACCGCCGAAGAAAATGCCGCCTTCCTGCGGCTGGCTGAAAAACTTATTCAACAACAGGACGCCGTCGTGAGCAATCCCACCGGTATCCGCGCCAGCATTCCCGAAGAAGGCCGCATCCTGACCTTCAAACGGGACGTGGCCGTCGAGCCTTGGGCCGATTTGAAAATCGGTTTGCGCGCCTCGATGCCACCTACGCGATCAACCGTCGCGCGATTGTTGATTCTTGCTGGAACCTTGGCGGTCTTTGGCGTTTTTGGAGCAGGATTGCGACCCAACGTGGCACAGTGAGAGGCATTGGTGTTGGCAGCGCCACTTCAATAGCCAAATCGAACGCGGAATGATTCCCGCCATTGCCGAAGTTTTCCAACAAAGACCGCATCGGCTCTTCGGTTGAAAACGCCCAGGAACGAATCGCCCCGTTGAATCGCCAGCGCCAGCGCCCAGATCAAAAGCACGATGGAAATAGTGCCGTTCTGCCAGCCGAAGAGTGGCCATTGCCCTTTCCAGATCCACATCGGATGCAACCGGAATGGCGCGAAATAAAAAATCGGCCACTTATCCACCGGATCGGGCCCGCGCGACCCCATCAAGTCGCACAACAAGTGCAAATGATAGACCAGCAGCGCTAAAATCGCCACCCGGACCCGGCGGCGGGCGAAGCAGACCAGCAGCGCCGTGATCACTACTGCTCCCAGCAACCCGTGCGTCCAGTAATGATGATACCGTTGATAGTATTCCGTCTCCTTGTGGCGGAACGTGCTGTTAAAGAGGTCCACGATCAAGCCCAGGCCATCCACGTCCGGCAAAATTCCCGCCAGCGACACCAGCCGGCAATCCCGGGGATTGTCCGTCGTTTTCGCCGCAATAATCCAACTGGCCAGCAGATGCGTGGTCGGAGACATCGCCTGCCATCATCCTTTTTTTCACCCATGTTGCCAGCTTTAAAGGTCATCTGATTGGACCTGCCGGGAATTTCAATCGTCAATCGGCCGAACACTTGCGAGGCGGGCGCGGCGGTGACATATTTCAGACAGTCAATAGGGTGACGCTCCAAACTGAAACAACTATGAGCATGGATACGACTTCGCATTGGCAGAAAACCGCGGCATTGCCGAAATTTCCCCAGATCAGTCATGACCATGAAGTGGATGTGGTGATCGTTGGGGCAGGTCTGACGGGATTGACGGCTGCTTATCTTTTCCAAAAGGCCGGCTATACGGTCGCGGTGTTGGAGCGCGGCCGGTGCGGCGGTTTTGATACCGCCAATACCACGGCGCATCTGACTCATGTCACCGATACGCCGTTGCATAAGCTGACCCAAGAGTTCGGTTCGGAGGCGGCCTGGCTGGTTTGGGAAGGGGGCCGCGCGGCGATCGAACAGATTTATAATATAAGCCGGACGGAAGGCATCGCGTGCGATTTTAAGTGGGTGCCCGGTTATTATCACGCCGGGGCGGGGAAGGTGGACGAGAAGGAAAGGAAGCGCCTGCAGGAGGAGGCGTCTCTGGCCAATGAGATGGGATTCACCGCCGAGTATATGGATTCGGTGCCCCTTATGGATCGTCCCGGGGTGAAATTCTTGCAGCAGGCAAAGTTTCATCCGTTAAAATACCTGGCGGGGCTTTTGCGTATCATTCCCGGGCGCGGCAGCCATATCTTCGAGAATTCGGCGGTGACGGAGGTTCTTAAACGCCCCATGGCGGTCAAGACGGACGAGCATCGGATTCGTTGTTCCTATGTTTTTTTGGCGACGCACACTCCATTGATGGGCAAGACGGGCGTGGTTTCGGCGGCGATGTTTCAAACGAAGCTTTTTCTTTACACTTCTTACGCCCTCGGCGCGAGGATTCCAACGGGCGCCGCGCCCGAGGCTTCTTTTTGGGACACCAACGATCCGTACGACTACCTTCGCATCGACCGTCACGGCAAATTTGATTACGCGATTTTCGGCGGCGGCGATCATAAGACCGGCCAGCAGGACAATACAGCGGCGGTCTATCGCCAATTGGAGAAAAAGTTGGCGCGGCTCTTCCCAAAGGCGAAGGTGGATGCGCATTGGTCGGGCCAGGTCATCGAGACGCCGGACGGCCTGCCCTACATGGGCGAGACAGCGCCGCGGCAATACGTGGCCACCGGCTTCTCCGGCAACGGCATGACTTTTGGCACGCTGGGGGCGATGATGGCCGTCGATGCCTTTGTCAAACGTAAAAATCCGTGGGCCAGTTTGTTCGATGTCAATCGGAAGAGCGTGGCCGTGGGCACATGGGACTATCTCAAGGAAAACAAAGACTATCCCTATTACTACCTGCGTGACCGGATGGCCGCCGCCCAGGGCAAATCGTTGCGCAGCCTGGGGCGTCACCAGGGAAAAATCCTGGAATTAGACGGCGAGAAGGTGGCGGCCTATTGCGATGAGCATGGCAAGGTCACTTTGTCGTCGCCGGTCTGCACGCATTTAGGCTGCATCGTGGGTTGGAACGACGCCGAGAAAACCTGGGACTGCCCGTGCCACGGCTCGCGTTTTGCGCCGACGGGCGAAGTATTGACAGGCCCGGCGGAAGAGCCGCTGGAAAAAGCCGGGCCGCCGAAGGAATGAATTTCAAAAAGGCTTTACCGTCCGGTGGTTGCCGGTAGGCTCGCCCCGAATGGAACTCACTTCTGATTACCCGTTTTGGAGCATTCGCAATGGTTTGCCGGCCAATTACCCTTCCCTGGACCGGGATTTGCAGTGCGACGTGGTCGTAATTGGAGGAGGCATCACGGGCGCCTTGGTGGCGTTTCATTTGGCCGAGGCGGGCGTTCAGACGGTGTTGCTGGATAAGCGCGACATTGGGACCGGCAGCACCAGCGCCAGCACGGGCCTGCTTCAATATGAAGTGGATGTTCCTTTGCGGATGCTCGCCAAACGCATCGGGTTTAAAGCAGCGGCGCGCAGTTATCAATTGTGTGATGAGGCCATCGACAAGCTTTGCCGTCTGGCGGGAAAATTAAAAATTGAATGTGGCTTCGAGCGAAGGCCGAGTTTGTTTTTGGCGAGCGAGGCGGAGGAGATCGCCGGCTTGCGCGAGGAACTTCGCCTGCGGCGCAGCATCGGATTGGACCTTGATTTCTGGAGCGAGGCGGACATCGAACGGCATTTTCCATTTTCGCGCCCGGCGGCTCTATTTTCGCAACACGCGGCGCAGGTGGACCCGCATCAATTGACGCATGGCTTGCTGGCGGCGGCGGCGCGGCGCGGCTTGCAACTTTTTGACCGTACTCGCGCCACCCGATTCCAGCCGAACCGAACGGGCATTACTGTAACCACCGAGGAGGGTTTCATGGTGAAAGCGCGGCGCGCGGTTATGGCCGCGGGCTTCGAGTCAATGACGTATGTCCGAGGCGAGGGCGGGACCTTGAAAAGCACTTACGCGTTGATCAGCGAACCGGCCGGTCAAATAAAAGGGTGGTTTAGGCGAAGTTTAATTTGGGAGAGCAGCCTGCCCTATCTCTATTTGCGGACAACCTCCGACCAGCGGATTATTGTCGGCGGCGAGGACGTTGACCTTGTCCGCGCCCCCGCGCGAGACGCCTTGATTTGCCGGAAGGCCGCCATTCTGCGGCGCAAGTTCCATGCGCTTTTCCCCGACATTAAGCTGGAAATGGCTTATGCCTGGGCGGGGACGTTTGGAGAAACCAAGGACGGCTTGGCCTACATTGGAGAAAATCGCGGTATGCCGCATGCCTACTTCGCCCTGGGCTACGGCGGGAACGGCATCACCTACAGCATCATCGCGGCGGAAATCATTAGGGACAGCTTCCTGGGGCGCTCGAATCCGGATGCTCGCATATTCCGTTTTGGGCGCTAGGGGAATGTGTGAGCCATGGCTCAGGGCTTGAGCGTATTGTCATTGGGGCAAGACGGCGCAAATCTTATCCATTATGAAACTACCGGTATCCCGCCTGTCCGCTTTCGCCCAAGGAAAAAATGTTGTTCACGTCGTGATTGAAACGCCAAAATGCAGCCGCATCAAATATTCCTATGACGCCAAAACCGGCTTAATGAGGGTCAAGCGCGCGCTGCCCGAGGGGATGGCGTTTCCGTTTAACTTTGGCTTTATTCCCTCCACCCTGGGAGAGGATGGCGACGCGGTGGATATTCTGATCCTGAACCAGGAGGCGCTGGCGACGGGATGTTACCTGGTGGCGCGCCTGCTGGGAGTCATTGAAGCGGAACAAACGGAGGGCAAAAAAATGACGCGCAACGACCGTTTGATCGGCATGGCTCTGCCCAAGGAAACACCGTCGGAATTCGAGGAAATAGAATTGACCAAAAAGGTTTGCACGGAGATCGAGCATTTTTTCGCGGCTTACAACCAATTGGATGGAAAAAAGTTCAAGGTGCTGGGCCAGCGCGGCCTCAAACAGGCCCAGAAAATGGTCTGGCAGGGAATAAAGCGGGCCAAAAAATCTAAGGGGAAAAAGTAAAGTGTCTTGGCCTGATACAGTCCTCGTATTGACGCCTAGCAATCGCGGCACACAAACCCCGATTGTGAGGAACCCGGCTTCCTTTTAGAGTGGCCTTGTTGACAGCACATTAACTTAATAAAAAAAGGATTCATTATGACGGCACTTATACTTATTGCACCGATGGTGGGAGCCATTGGTTTTTCTTTAATCTATCTACTGCTCGGCGGAGGGTTGGGCGGCGCAGTTCTTATTTTTATCGTGGCGAAGATGCTCGGTAAATAAGCGGCGTAACGCGGCGAGGGGCTTCGCCCGAGGGGAGTGGGATAAATTGGCCGGGCGCGACTGGAGTCCCGAAGTTGGGAAGGCCGCTTTTATCCCAGGTAAAGGGCTGCGCAAAGACAGCGCGCCTCCATCCAGCCTCCCGGTCGATTTTGGCATGGTAAATCAGCCAGTCTTCGTTGCCATCATCTTATCGTCATTAGCTCGTGAAGAATATAATACGGCGCAGGCCCAATTTCATGCCACATCAAATGGCTTCAATGAAGAAATTGCCGCTAATATCAAGCGCACTTTTGTAGCGGCGGGGTGGCGTCCGCCGGCGCCGCGGCGGGGGTGAAATGCGGCTGCCACAATCCGCGGCGTTGGAATCCTTGGAAGGGTGAAGAACTGCCGTCTTCGGCGAGCGGTTGCACTCCGGGCCGCGCGGGGCCGTTGGGTTGATGTTCGGGCGGAGCCTGACGCCAGCCAAGGTGTGCAGGAACCAATCGCGGGCCTTGTGGCGCCATCGCTTCCATAACCGTGCGCAAATACCGCTCCGCCTCGGGCTGGCTGGCCGCATAGACCATGAACGATTTTCCCGTCAGTGCGCCCGGCGCGCCCGCAACGCCCAGCGTGGCAATCCACGCCCGGCAAAAGCGCGTGGGCGGTTCCAGGGCGGCTAGTTGGAGGAGAATCGGACGCAGCAGTTCCAACGGCGGCGTGGCGAAACGGCCGGGCGTCTGTCGGAGATTCAGGGCGTCCAGCGTGTGCTGGCGCGCCGCCGCCAGATTGTTTTCTTCCGCGGCCAATCGCGCCAAACCCAGGCAGGCATCGGGAAAGTAGGCGCGCGCCAAAGCCTCGCGATAAAAACGGGCGGCCCGTTCCGATTGCCGGGCCAATTCGTAAACGACGCCCACGCGAACGAGCAGATAAGGAGGCGGCTCGTCCCTCAGCAGAGTTTCCGCCCAATGATTGGCTGTCTCGATATCGCGCAGCAACAAATTTAAGCGAAGGGCCGTGAGCATTAGCTCCAAATCGTGCCGGATGTGTCCGTCCAGCGGAGCCAGTTGCTGTTGGGCTTCGCGCAGGTATCCGCCCTCCAGCAATAGGTCAATTAGAAATTTCGCATGCTCGCGATTGACCGGGCGCGGCTGGCAGGCCCGGCGGGCGCTGATGATGGCGCTTTGGATTTTACCGCGGCGCGATTGGCAGAGCGCGCGCAGGTTCAGCAGCGTCGGATCAGCGGGCCGCGCGGCCAGGGCCTGTTGCAAGAGCGCTTCGGCTCTCGCCCAGTTCCCCCGCAGCATATAGGCCCAGGCCGCTCCCCAGCAAATGGAGGGACCGCGCAGGCCTGCGGCCCGTTGCACAGCCGAGAGCGCGGCCGTTGCTTCGCGCCCTTGACCCAGCCACGCGCCGGAAATGGCCGAGGCCATTGACGCCGTGACTGAATCCGGCTCCTGTGCCAGGCAAAGCCGCGCCGCCACTACGGCCCGGGCATAATCGCATTCGCGGAGCGCCTCAAAACTTTTTCGCGCCAGCATTGCGGCAGTTCGGGATTTGCTTTTTCCAGCGGCGCTGGCGCGGAAAGCGGATTGGGCTTTCTCGATGGCTTTATCGTTGACACTTCGCTCCGAGTGCCAGGTCATTTTAAGCAGCCCAAAATCCGGCGTTGGCAGGATAAATTGCTCCCGGTAACGGCCCAGCCAATACATCAGCATCCCCAGGACGGACACGATAAAAATAATCGTCGCGACATCGAGAGTCGTTCCCATGATCCACGCGGTTGCGCCGGCGATTTCCGAGACGATGACCACTCCCGCCCCGCATACTTGCGCCGGACGCATCTCGGTGGCGGTGCGCATTTTTTGAGCCCAGGCCCGCAACTCCGCGCTGTCGCGTTCTTCTTGTTCGAGGGTGGTTTGCTGGATTTTCGCCATTAACTTTTCGGCAATGGCGTCGGGTTGCGCCAGCAGGTCGATGGCGGGGCGGGTATCGGCCTCGACCCCCTCTCCGGCGTAGGACGGAATCGCGTTCAACCGCTCGCGCAGGGAGGGATGGGTCGAAAATCGGCTCGGCGCTTCGGCCGTGATCTCTTGGGAATCCAGTGTTTTCACCTCGGCTAATTCCTTAACCAGCCATGGGTGGAAGGCGTGCGCCTGCAACTGCGCGACCCGTTCCCGCCAAGGCAAACGCGCCGTAAACCGGCTGAGCGACTCGACCTTGACCAGCGTGGCCCGCGCTCTCTCCCCGCCGCACAATTCCGCCGTGCCGCGATCCGCCTCGAATTCATCCTGGCGCGACGACGCCGAAATTGATTCCGCGGCGGTTTCCGCCAGCCAATTCGCCGCGCTGACCAAAGATCGCGTCAAAAAAGGAATCTGGACGCGACGATGGCGCGGCGCAGTGCGCCCCGACAGCCCCCGGGAAATTTGCACAGCCCGTTCCAAGCCTCGCGCGAGCCAATGCCGGACGGCATGACCCGCTACTTTGGCATGGGTCAATTCGTGCGCCAGGACCGCTTCCAGTTCGTCCCGCGTCAGGCCGGCCAAGAGATCGTAGCCCACCCCTAGAACGACACGACCCCGCCTAGGAAGAAATCCGCCCAGGCGCACCCACGCATTCAACTGCATTTCGAGCCACAGTTGCCGCGGCGCAACGACCTGGGTGCGGGCGCACAAAGTCTCAATCATGACAAACAATTCCGGGGCCGCCTCGGGTTCCAGTAGAACACGCGCGGCGGATGTTTTAGACCGGCACAGGCCGCGCGCGAAGATTTTGAGCAGGCCGAAGTGCGTCCGCAAAGCGCGCCGAACGGCCACTGCCCAATGGAAACGCCCGCCGGCGAAACCGGCCGCAAACTCAAGGGCCACGCCTGCCGTCAAACAGAGGATGGAACAGAAGACAAAGCCATAGAAAAGAAAAATGATCAAGGCTGCCCGGAAAGTGAGCAACCATTTGCCTGCGCTGGTCATCGGCCTCTCCAGGGCCGGTTCAGACTGAGAGTTCATGGGCCGCGCGCATCATTCCGCGGTCTGCTTTTGTTTTCAAGCGCAAATGGCGAAGCGGACGGCGAAGCGGAGCGGATTCCAGCGCTGTTATTTTTACAATGCTTTACAATGAACTGCTTTGGCAGTATAATTAATTGCACCAGCGGAGAAACTAACTATGCCGCAGGTAGTCAACACGAAAAAAAGTAATATTATGGGTGACAGATCTCCGAAATCGAATCAAAAGAAATCCACACAAAAACAATCCAAAGCCGCGAGCGCCAGCCAGAAGAAAAAGCAGGCCGTCTCCGCCAAAGAAGCCGGCGGCAAAAAGAAGTAAGCAGCAGGCCCGTCCTGTCTCTCCCGAAACACCATCGGGAGAGGCGGATTCTTCTCCCCGGCCAGTCTGCGCCTCTTCTACTGATTGAAACGCGACCAACTGTGACGAAATTCCGTTGCCTCGCTGAGGGGGTTCGTGTATATACGGAGATGTATGCAAACGATTTATCCTATTCGCTTGGATTTGTCTGACAAGCAGCTTTTTAAGCAAGCCGCTCGCTCCGCTGGCTTGTCGCTTGCTGAGTTTATCCGCCAGGCCGCGCGAGAGAAGGCGAAACCGGTCAAGAAAAAGGCAGCCTGCCTGAGTTACCCGGAAATTGAGATTGATCCTGAGGCGGAAGCCAATCCCAAAGAGTACATCCGGAAGCAACTCGCGCGGAAACATGCTCGCCATTGCTGATACCGGATTCATTGTGTCGATCTGGTGCAAAACTCCTTCGCGGCGCCAATGGGCGCGGGATTGGCTCGGCAAGGCAGCTTTGCCGCTTCTGACGTCAACCGCTAATCTGCAAGAGGCGGGCTGGCTCTTACGCAACCACGCTTACGCGATCCAAATGGTGTTGGACGGCGATTTGAAAGTTGTCTTAGACACCCAGGAAGAGGCCAACGTCCTGCATGGTCTGATTTCCAAGTACGCGGGTCGCATGGATTTAGCCGATGCTTCTATCGTGCGCCTCTCGGAACTTTATCCGCGCGCGAAAGTTCTGACTGTTGACAAAACCGACTTTAATATTTACCGACGATTTGGACGCGAACATATTCCCTGCGATTTCCCACCCGAATAGGCCACCCCTCAAAGACCGCATATAAACTGCGCCTATGATATCAGTCCAATATTTCGCATTGTGAATTATTTCCAACCGCAACAGACCCAGTTATGACACCGACTCCCTCCGGGTTGCCCAAGGCCAGCATTCTCGTCGTGGACGACCGGCCGGAAAATATCGAGCCGCTTTCCCAACAGTTGACGGGCCGCGGCTACACCGTCCGCCGCGCTCTGGATGGCGAACTGGCCTTGCAGTCGGCCCGCCTGACGCCGCCCGACCTGATTTTGCTGGATGTCAATATGCCGGGTCTTTCCGGCTATGAGGTGGCGGCTGAACTCAAGCGCGATAAGCGGCTGGCCGAGATTCCTATTATCTTTCTCAGTTCTCTCGACGCTCCGGACGACAAAGTGCGCGCCTTCGCCGCCGGAGGGGTGGACTATGTGACCAAGCCGTTTCGATTTGCCGAGGTGGAAGCGCGGATTGTCAGCCATCTGAAGCTGCGCCGCCTGCAAAGCGAATTGGAACAGCGGAACCGTGAACACGAACAAGACAATCACGAACTGCGCCGTCTCGAAGAGCTGCGCGACAATTTGGCCGTCGCCTCAAAATTTGGCATGTGGTGGACTTACTACCAGCAATTCGACTGCCTGTCGGTCGAGCCGGAATGCCGCAAATCGGCCTTGGATTTTTTTCACGTCTTCGACCAATCTGTGGCCCGCGATGGACGAATAATGGCGGCGGTGGCGGGCCGGCCCGTGGAAAAGACCATCGCGCAGTTGCGCGAATGGGCCAACGATTCCTCGATCGTCCCGCTGCCGGATGGGCAGCTTAACCTCACCAATGTCCTTCTCTTCCTGACCATTTACCGGAGCCACCTCGAGAGCCAGTTTAGTTCTGCTTCCTCGAATACCGACCAAATCGTCCATCCTGACGTGGCGCGGCGGCTGGAAAGTTATCTCAAATGGAGGGGCCATTTTCCCCGCATCAAAACCCGCGCGGACCCGCAGGAGGTTATGGAGAAGGCGTCTCGTTCCACCACCATCATCGTCGTGGGTGACATCCGGCGTTCGCAAGACCTGATGACCTACGCCATGGATGAGCAGGATTTTTCCAAGCGCATGGTCGAGTTCATTTCGCAAACGCGCTCGGTGCTGGACAAGCACGGCGGTTTTTTTGATAAGTTCACCGGGGACGGTTTTATCGGCTATTTTAACGAATCGATCTGCGAGCTATCCGGGTCCAATTACATCGACAGCTTCACCGGTTTTATTCAGGAGTTCACCGCTTTTTGTAATGCGCATTTTCGCGAATGGGTGAAGTTCGTCCGAAAGATTCCGGGCCAGACCGTCGGATTGGCGGTGGGCGCCGATTTGGGGCGCGTCTCTTTTCAAAGTTTGCACTACCATGTTGTCGCGGTGGGGGAATCCATCGTGTGGGCCTCTCGCATGGCCTCGGCGGCCAAAGCGGAAGAAGTGCTGATCAATAACCTGCTCTACCAGACTCTTCGCCACCGAAAAGACCTGCAATTTGAGAGCCGGGAAGCCAGCACCAAATCCGGCGAGAGCTTTCAGGCCTGGAAGTTGGTCACAACGGCATCTCGATGAATGCCCATGATGCAGTCTATCTCGCGCGTCATTGAAAAAACAGTGGAAGCGGTTGAGCCATTTGCGTTAAGCTCTTTCCAAAGCGGATCATGAAATCGAGCGCGACCGAAAACAATCTGGTCAACGTCCGGGGCACCGAGCTTTTAGCCGGTGATGCGCGCGAACTATATCGGCAAAAGCTGGCGCGCATCACGCTGGACTCGATGGTCCAGTTCGTCGGCCTTCTGGACGCCAAGGGCACCGTGCTCGAGATCAATCATGTCGCGCTCGATGCCGTCGGGGTTAAACTTTCCGAAGTCGAGGGGAAACCGTTTTGGACCACCTTTTGGTGGCAAGTCTCCCCGGAAATAAACTCGCTCCTCCAGAACTCCATCCGGCGCGCTGCGCAAGGAGAATTCGTTCGCTGGGACACGGAAATCTACGGACGCGCCGGCGGCACGGAGACGATTATCATCGACGCCTCACTCATGCCGGTCAAGGACGTGCATGGCAAAGTTGTGTTCATTACCGCCGAGGGACGCGACATCACGGAGAAAAAGGGCTACGAGCGGGAAATCGCCAAGAAAAACCAGGACCTCCAGGCCTTGCTGGCGCGGGTGCGAGACTTGGATGAAATCAAGACCCAGTTTTTCGCCAATGTCAGCCACGAGCTGAGGACCCCTCTTCAGCTTATCATCGGCCCGGCGGACAGGTTGAGCAAGAACGGCGCGACGATGAATGCGGAGCACCGGCAGGAATCGGCGCGGGTTATCGCCCGCAATGCGCGCATGCTGCTCAAGCACGTCAATGATCTGCTGGATATTTCAAAATTCGAGGCGGGCAAACTTAAGATTGAACTCAAGGACACGGACATTGTGTCGCTCGTCCGGTTGACGGCGTCGCACTTTGACGTGCTGGCGGCGGATCGCAAAATTGCCTTTAAGGTCCAAGCTCCGGCGGGCACGGTTTCCGCCGTTGATTCGGAAAAGATTCAACGGGTCGTAATGAACCTGCTATCGAACGCCTTTAAATTCGTTCCGGATGGCGGCGCGGTTCACGCCAAACTCCAGGCCTCGGCCGCGGAAATACGCGTCTCCGTCGATGACTCTGGCCCAGGGGTCAAGCCAGAGTTGCGCCAGGCGATCTTTGAACGATTTCGCCAAGGGGAAGGAGGCATGAATCGTCAGTTTGGCGGGACGGGCCTTGGCCTGGCTATCGCCAAAGAATTTGTCGAGATGCATCAAGGAACGCTCGAAGTCCGGGACTCGGCCTTGGGAGGAGCTTGTTTCCAGATGATGCTTCCGCGGCATCGGTTATCGCCGTCTCCCGCCACGCCGGCCGCCTCAACCGATCAACTGGACCGAACCGTGGTGGAAGGCTTTATTGAAGAACTGCGGCCGGCGCCCAAACGCCGCGACCAGAAAAAATCCAAGGGGCGCGTTCAAAACCCTAAGCCGACTGTGCTGGTGGTGGAAGACAATCCCGAGATGAACCAGTTTTTGGTCGAGAGCTTGGACGGGGACTACCATGTTGTCACCGCGTTTGACGGACAAGAGGGCTTTGAAAAAGCGCTCAAGTCCAATCCCGCCTTGATTGTCACCGACATCATGATGCCCCGAGTCAGCGGGGTCGAGATGATTGCCCAGGTGCGAAAATGCCTCGAATTGGCGGAGGTGCCAATTCTGCTGTTATCGGCAAAGGCGGACGAAGAACTAAAAATAAAATTATTGGACGAAGGCGCGCAAGATTTCGTGGCCAAACCGTTTTCGGAAAAAGACCTTCTCGTCCGCGTCAAAAACCTGGTCGAATTGAC
Source organism: Saccharimonadales bacterium (SeqCode) (assembly GCA_035648615.1). Taxonomy (GTDB): domain Bacteria; phylum Verrucomicrobiota; class Verrucomicrobiia; order Limisphaerales; family Palsa-1400; genus DASRLE01. Next base: position 15,231 of record DASRLE010000246.1, read on the forward strand.
AAAAACCCAGGAGCGCCACCGGACTTTGTTGAAGTCCATGCAAGAAGCCAAACAAGAACTCGCCCGGGCCAACGCGGAATTGGCCAAAACGAATGAGGAACTGGAACAGCGCGTCGAGAAACGGACTGCTTCTTTGAGGGACGCCATCGCCCAAATGGAAGAGTTTTCCTACACTGTGTCCCATGATCTTCGAGCGCCCTTGCGAGGCATGCAGGCCTACAGCGAAGTGCTTTTGGAGGAATGCAGCGAAATCCTGGCGGCCAAGCCGGAGGCCATTGAGTATCTCAAGCGGATAGGCGAAAATGCCGTCCGTCTTGATAAAATGGTTCGCGATGTCCTGACCTTTAGCCGAATTGCTCGAAGCGAGTTGTGTCTCGAGCGTGTTTCGGTGGACAAACTGGTTCGGGAACTGGTGGAACACTACCCTGCCATGCAGCCTCCCAAGGCCGAGATTCATATTGACCCGCTCGCTGAGGTGCTGGGCCATGAGACTTCCCTGACGCAGGCGCTTTCCAACTTATTGACCAATGCGGTGAAATTCGTTCCACCCGGCACGATCCCCCGGATTCGCATTTGGACGGAAATGCGCAATTCAGATGTGCGGATCTGGATCGAGGATAACGGCATTGGCATTGATCCAAAACTTCACCACCGATTGTTTCGGATGTTTGATCGGGTGCATCCAGACCTTCCCTATGAGGGGACCGGGGTGGGCTTGGCGGTCGTTCGCAAAGCGGCCGAACGGATGAATGGCCACGCCGGCGTCGAATCCGACGGCACAAACGGCAGCAGATTTTGGATTCAATTGCCGGGAGCGTAGAAGCTGCGATGAATTTCGATAAAACCATTCTTCTGGTTGAGGATAATCGAGATGACGTCTTCATCTTCAAGAAGACTTTGAAGAAGGCGCAGATCAATAATCCTGTCAACGTCGTGGCCAATGGCCAGGAAGCCGTTGATTATTTGTCGGGCGTGAACAAATATTCTGACCGGGAAAAATATCCTTTGCCATGCGTCATTTTTCTCGATCTGAAAATGCCGTATTTCGATGGCTTTGAGGTTCTGGCCTGGCTCCGCGCGCAGCCATCACTTCAGTCGATCAACGCCGTTGTGCTTTCCAGTTCAGACGAGCCCAACGATCACCAGCGGGCCTATGCCCTCGGCACCCGCTCCTATCTTGTCAAGCCTCCCCGGCCCGAGGAAATCCGCCGGTTTATAGTTTCAATGGGCGGCGATGGGGATCCAGTCGATCAGGTTTAGCTCGCGCCGCTGTCTGCAGGCATGGCTAAATCCTAATCCTTCTTAATCGTAATCTTAATCCTAATCTTAATCCTAATCCTCCCAGTTAATCGAAAAAGAGATTAAGATTAAGATTAAGATTAGGATGGGAATTGGCCTACTTCGTCATTGCGGCGCGGGGTCGGGGTTTGTGGAATGCAAAAATATCGGTCTGGTGTCGGATGCCGACTCGTTCGTGCCGGGTGCTTTCGGTTGACGCCGGGCTGTGACTTCGGTCGCCCGGTTTGCCGGTTTTGATTTCCTCGGTCAGGTCAGCCACAGATTGGAGGATGCGCGTGGGTTGATAGACATAGTCGCCGACGGTTTCAAATTGGGTCGATCCACTCAGGACAAGGTAGGCTTGCAGGCCCGCTTCGAATGCGCCGCGGATGTCTGTTTCCATGGTGTCGCCAATCATCACGACTTGTTCACACTCGAACATGGCCAGCGAGGCGAGCTTGCGCCGGGCTTGGTGAAACATGTAACCGTTCGGCTTGCCGAGATAGTAGGCCCGCCGTCCCGTGCTGGCTTCGAGGAAGGCGGCGGTGGCGCCGGCGCCGGGACGGTTCATGTCGCTGGAAACCGGACACCAGTTGTCGGGATTGGTCGCGAGCAGGCGCGCGCCGCGCTCGATGCACTCGTGCGCCTTGGTCAATTTCTCCATCGAGATGGCGCCTTCACCCACCACGACGTAATGCGGACGAATCGCGTCGTTGGGGATTTTCCATTCGTGCAGCGCGGCCAGCAAACCGCCTTCGCCCAAGGCGAAAACGGTGCAGTTGGGGTCGGTCGAGCAAAGGAAATCGGCGGTGTTGAGCGCGGAGGTATAGAAATGCCGCTGGGTGAGACCATGGATGCCGAGATGCTTCAAGCGCACCACCAGATCCGCCGGGGTGGGGGCGGAATTGTTGGTCACGAACAAAAACGGCGTGCCGGTGGCGATCAAGGCTCGCACAAAATCGTCCGCGCCGGCAATCAGATGATTTTCCCTGTAAATCACCCCATCCATATCAATCAAGTAACCAGTTTTCATAATTTGGAACGACCTCAACCTAAAAAATTTCCTCGGCCTTTGACCGGCCACAGGAATACAACAACGAAGGACGCCCGCCGGGTTGTGGCAGGACGCCTTTATTGGCAGCAGGAATCCCGCCAACATTCGGCCACAAGCACTTGCGGATTTTTGGAGGACCTGCGGGGCGTGCGAAATGTCCACGCTGCCTAAAAGGTCACAGGACGTTTTTCCAAAAAAACCGCTTGACCAATTAAAATATATATGTAAC
>DASRLE010000247.1:0-3662 GCA_035648615.1 Saccharimonadales bacterium (SeqCode)
GCGTCGCGCAATTGCAACGCTTGCTGGCGCGCGATATTGCCGCCGGGGGGCAAACCACTTTATGACGCGCGAGGAAGCCAAAGAGACGCTGCTGATTTACCGCCCGGGAACGACTGACGGCAACGAGCCGGAAATTGCCCAGGCTTTGGCGTTGGCGCTGCAGGACGCGGAGCTGGCGCGCTGGCTGGACCAGCATCAGGCGCAACAGGAAATGTTGCGCGCAAAATTCCGGCAAATCCCCGTGCCCGCCGGTTTGAAGGAACAGATTATTTCCGAACGGGCGGTGAATGCCCAAAAATATTTCCGGCGCAAGCTCGCCGTGGCAGCGGGGGCGCTGGCTGTTTGCGTTTTAATCGGTTTGACAACGGCGCTTTTTTGGCCGCGTCCGCCCAATGACGACACTTTTGCCAATTATCGCAATCGAATGGTCAGCACTGCCCTGCGCGGGTATTCGATGAATTTTGAATCGCCGGACCTGGCTCAAATCCGCGCCTACCTGGCGCAGCGCAAAGCGGCGGAGAATTATGACTTGCCCGCCCGCTTGCAAAAAATTACGGCCACCGGTTGCGCGGTTGAAACCTGGCAGGGCGCGCGAGTGGCGATGATTTGTTTTCGCACCGGCCAGCCCTTGCGGCCCGGCGACCAAAATGACCTGTGGCTGTTTGTGGTTGACAGCGCGGCCGTAAAAAATGCGCCCAACGGCCCTGCGCCCCAATTCGCCAGGGTCAACAAACTGATCACTGCGGCTTGGATGGAAGGGAACAAACTTTATTTGCTCGGCACGGCGGGCGATGAGCAAAAAATTCGCGAGTATTTGTGATCTTAAAATCCGGGACGCTCTACTTGACGCTCATGTGCTGAAGCACCCAATTGAAGTCTGATTGGTCCGCTCCCGCCAGGTCGAAGGGCAGTCCGGCCGTGTCGGGTTGCGGGGCCGGGCAGGTGCCGGGCACCGTCCAGCGATGCAGCGCGCTATGCCCGTCGGCGAACGAGAGCGCGGCGGCGCGATTGTGATACGACGCCGGCAGATCAATCCACTCAGCATAGTAGGAGCGGTTGATAAAATAGCCGTCGTCAATGCTGTCGGGATGTTCGTCCAGAAACACGAAAATCTGCGCCGGCTGCAAAATGGAGGTTATTTTGAAGAACTGCTTATAATACGGATTGTTGACATTATAGCCATTGGTCGAAGCCGGCCCGGCATTGCCCACCATCGCGTTCATGGAATAACTTCGCACCCGGGCGCTCCAACCGGCTTGCCGCTGAATGCTGCTCAACGCGTGATCGGACGGGCAATGGTAGATGTCCGCCACGCCGCTGACGTAGGGCCCAAGGCTGGATTGAGTTAGCTTGGCCGTGTTGGTGTTGTCGGATTCCAATCCCCAGGTCATCACGCCATTGACCCAATTCAAATTGGTTTGCAGGGAGGAAACCCCGTTGCCGGTATTGCTGCCAATATTGTAGGGCAGTTGGCCGTCGTGGTCATCGGCATAAAGCTGCCAAGCCAGGGTGAGTTGCTTGGTATTGCTCAGGCACATCGTGCCGCGCGCTCCTTCGCGCGCCTCGGCCAAGGCCGGCAAAATTAACGCCGCTAAAATTGCAATAATGGCGATGACTACCAACAACTCAACCAGCGTAAACCCATCGCGCCAGGTTCCTGGGACACAAGCTGGTTTTTTGAAAAGATGCAAAACAATCATCGCCGGAATGGTTTAGCGCAATTCACTGGTTGCGAACTGGATTATTACCCGCTTCCAGGCCGCCTGTCAAAAACTAACTCACAGCCCCCCGTCCGCCGTTTCATCCGATTATGGCGAAATAATAATTTGACGCAGGCTGCTTTGTTTTGCAAAGTGCTTGCATGGAAAATGATTGGGCTTCGGAAAATTTGCAGGTGATCCGCACTTTGATGGAATCTTCCGCCATCTATCGCCGCGCCCTGGCCCCGGTCATGGGGTTGGTCGGCGTCACTGGAATAGCTGCCGGCGTCCTGGGGGCTTTTCTTAATTTTGAAACTTCCCGCCGTTTTGTAACCTATTGGATGGCCGTCGCGATTCTTTGTTTGGCGGGAGCGTTTTTAATGGTGCGTCGTCAGGCTTTTAGCGCCCATGAGTCCTTTTGGTCGCCTCCCACCCGGCGGGTGGCCCAAGCCGTCTGGCCGGCTTTCTTTGCCGCGGCGGTGATCGGAATTGTCTTTTTCAAGATGGGCGCCACGGACCGTCCGACAGTCTTGTTGCTCGTTCCCGTCTGGATGGTTCTTTATGGACTGGCCATGCATGGAGCGGGCTTTTTTATGCCGCGCGGCGCGCGGATTTTTGGCTGGGGATTTATTGGCTTCGGATTGGTGCTGTTTGCCCATCTGGTTGAGGTGCGGACGTTTCGCATTCCCTTGGCCGACTTTCCCTTCGCCAACGCCACGATGGGCGTGATGTTCGGCGGCGGGCACGGCGCTTATAGCCTTTACCTTTACTTCACGGAACAACGCGGCAAGGTGGCGTGAACACAAAACCGTTCCTTCAGCTCGACCGTGTCATTCACGAAAAGGGCCGCCTGCCCATTGTTTCCCTGCTGGCGGCCTCGACCGAGCTTTCCTTCACCGAATTGCGCGACACGCTGAAAATGACCGATGGCAATTTAAGCATGCACATCAAGACTTTGCAGGAGGCCGGTTTTGTCGCCGTCACCAAATCCTTTCAACGACAGCGTCCCCTGACCACCTGCGCCCTCACGCCCGCCGGGCGGAAAGCCTTCGCGAACTATATCGACTTGCTGGAGGAAATTGTCCGGGAAGCCCGCTCTAAAAAATAATTTCGCCAAATTTGAACATTTTTTCGCCTGCTCCGTCTGATTACTTTGTGATGCAAAGTGAATGCCAGACTCGTCTGCCCGCCCAAGGCGCTTTTAAAATTATCCGGGCGGTTCACTTGGGCATGTGTTTTGGCGTGCGCGACGCCATTGCCGCAGCCCATCAACATGCCCAGACCGAGTCTCTGACCATTTTAGGCGACTTGGTGCATAACGAAACAGTGCTGGCCGGGTTGCGCGCCCGCGGCATCCGGATCGAAAACCGCATTGAAGATGTCGCTACACCGTCGGTCATGATTACAGCGCACGGCGCAGCCGATAAAACGTTACAGGCCATCAAGGAACGTGGCCTGCATGTGTTGGAAGCGACCTGCCCATTGGTCCAAAATGCGCACCGCGCCGTCAAAGCGCTCGTCCAGGAGAATTTTCACCCGGTCATCATTGGCCAGCGCGATCACGTCGAAGTGCGCGGATTAACCGGGGATCTGGCGCAATTCGACGTGGTGCTGACGCCCGAAGACGTCTTTCAACTGGCCGAACGTCCCCGTTTCGGGGTGGCGGCTCAGACCACCCAGCCGATTGACCGGGTTCGCTATTTGGTGGAACTGATGCGCCAACGATTTCCGGCATCAGAAATCCGCTGCCTCGACACCGTTTGCCAGCCGACCAAGCAGCGCCAGACAGCGGCGATTGAGATGGCGCAACAGGCCGATGTAGTGATTGTCATTGGCGGCGCGCAGAGCAACAACACGCGGGAATTGACCGCCACCTGCCGCCGGTTTTGCGGCCGAGTGCATCAAGTGGCCAATGCAAGTGACTTGCGCGCGGAGTGGTTTGCCGAGGTGGAAATGGCGGGA
>DASRLE010000248.1:0-6411 GCA_035648615.1 Saccharimonadales bacterium (SeqCode)
CAATGATAGCGATAACAACGAGCAATTCTATCAATGTAAAGCCAGAATTTTTTTTCGTGTCCAATGAATCCAAATTCAATTTGTTTATCATTTTTAATTTATGACGAAATTTTATTTTCGGCCACCGCAGCCAAATCCAAGCTGCGGTGGCCTGTTAAAAAACACAATATTCACGAGATTGACATGTTACTTATTTACTGGGTCGGCGGAGGGTTCGACAGCCGGAAATACCCTTGATCGAACGAACCATCATTTAAGTTATAGGGCAGACATTCTATGGGCATCAAAGTCCATTTCATGGAAAATCCCATTTTTGTCGTAACTGGTGTGACACCGTTCCAAGCCGCTGGCGAATACCAAGGCGTAACTGCATCATTCAAACTATTTTTTGTTTCCAGTCCGTATCCGGCGTCGGGAAGTGTCCATGTCAGCCAGAAAGGCGTATTGGTTGATACTTGCACGACGCTGCCTGCATCCACGGAAAACCCGAGATCCCAGTAGGCGTTTAAGCTGGCATCCTTGGTAAAGTCGTCTTGCTCATTTACCCCGGCCACATTCGTAATGGATATGCCACTCATGTCTATGTATTGACCGTAGCCGGCCGTGGAATTCGGTGCAATTCCAGAGAAAATTGTCAATGGATTCGCGAACTGGGCCGCCATAGCCGCCGGCAAGGTAAAGGCTACAGGGCTGCCGCCCGGAGGCGTCAATGTGCCATCCGTGTCGTCGGTGAATTTCAATATCCAAGTGCCAATGCCGGTGGAGTTGGTAAGCAACAATATGTTGTTAGTGGAGTTTAGTATCGGCGCATTGGTCCTCCAATCCAGACTTGCGACAAAACTCGAAGTCTCTTTCGTAATAGTCAACTGTAGCGCATTTGAAGCGTAATAGACTGTATAGGGGCTGCTCGCAGGACCCCCATTCTGCATATAATTGTTCGGCATGAATGATATTACGTTCATAAAGCCCGGAACAGTGTTCCAGTCCTTATATGTGAATGAATAAGTCGACGGATGACCTGCAACCGATCCAATCCACGATTGGTTTTGGTCCACGCTTAAGAAGCCTTCCTCGTTATATGTTGCTGCAGAGTTCTGCGCAAAAAGTCTCAATTCCGGCGTGGCAGGCAGTATCGTCAATGTCGGGAGCGGGGGCGGCGCTGTATTTGTGTTCATCAATACTTGAATATTGGCAAGATCAATCTCTACGGTGCCATAGTTGGTGGCAGCGGGTATGTAGAAGCCAATGAAAAAGGCAAGAGGGGAATCGGTCGGAGGAAGCAGGTTGGCATTTGCTGATGCGAAATTGGTGAAAGGAATCGAATAATGTTGGTAACCCGTCCCCGCGCCAGGAAAATAGGCAGCACTCGGAACTATCTCCGCACCATCGCCATTATATTGACCACCGTAATTTCCAAAGAGGCCAAGCACGGGACCAACGTATCCTCCGAGGTTAGTCAGGCTAATTCCTTGGACTGCCATGTCAAATTCGAGAGTGTAAGCCGCCGGGTTTACGCTGGTATTATTGGTGGCCGGCAGAAAATCCGTTGCCCACCCAAAGTTTAGAGCGCCGTTGGTCGGGCTGGTGACGAATGTGAATGCACAATTTTGAGTGCCGTTTGTAGGCGGTAGATCATTTGTGATGATTACCATCGGGTTCCCAATTCCCGCCCCGGAGAAGTTCCATGACACCGTGCCATACGTGCCATCTATGCTGTTCGACGAGAATAGTGTAGCATCTTGGAAGTCATCTGTCCAAACGGTGATTGTTTGAGCGCGGGTTGCCATCGGAGCCAGCGCTATAGCTATGGCTGCGGCGCCAATCGCCAGTGCGGTTATGCAGATACGCTGGAGGAGTGTTTGTTTTGGTTTCATATTTAGATTTTGTTGGTAGTTTGATTTGTTTCTCTTCGAAAATTGTGATTAAGCTGCCGACGACGTCAATGTATACGGTCAACTCCTAGCAGTTCGAGAATGATCATAGAGTAGATTCTACAACATATTCACACGAACTTGAAATGAGTAGCAATGCCTATAAAATGAGTAGGTCTACTCATAAAATCGGGCGGACATCACCGGAAATTTTTGCCCGGCATAATGGCATAATGACCCTGTAAAATAAGCATTTCTGCGGTTAATGCCGTGACGCCTGCCGCCAAAAACGCGCATGAAATCTGACGGCCCGTCATTCATCAAAGGACTGGTAACCTGTGAAAGTGCTTGCCATAACCAACAAGGTGATATGAAATGATGCATCATTTAATGGATTATGAGGCAGGCTATCTGATGTGAAATTAATTTATGTTTCAACGGTCAAACCATCGCCGGCAAACGCTCGCAAAATCAATCGTCCTGCTTTTGTCGGTAGCCAGCATGTTTGTGTGCAGCGCCGAGGATTTTTCGTCCCGCCCGAATGCAGCCAGCCTGGCTGTGAATTCTGGTCATTATGTGACAAATGTGGCGCAATTCAGAACGCTTTCTGATGCAGATTACCTTGTCGGGTGCGACTTTCGCCTGACCGGCATCGTGACCCTCGTGGATACGAACCGTGATTTGATGGTGTTGCAAGATACAACCGGAGCGGTAGCCTTAAGCTTCCACATTGGAGACCGGAAACTACAGGCGGGGCAGTTTATTACCATAGATGGCACCAATTGCTGCCCTCTTTTTCGGAACTTTCCAGATTATCCTTATTACCCATCGGGTCGAAGTATTTGTAATTCATTCGAGTCTCCCGTCAACTGGGGCGAATATAATTTGACGCGGATGAGAGGCTTTTTGCGCCCGCAAGTCACGGGTAGTTATACATTTTGGATTGCCAGTGATAACTCGTCTGAATTGTGGTTGAGCACGGACGCCGACCCATCTAAGGCCAGAAAGATCGCTTTCACCCAGCGCTACAGTTGGACGGATCCGCACCAATGGTCAAAATATCCCTCGCAACGTTCAGAACCGATTCAGTTGAAGGCCGGTGAGACTTATTACATTGAGGCACTGCAAGAGCAGACAACTGAAGCGGAAAACCTTTCCGTCGCGTGGCAAGGACCCGGTTTGAGTAGATCGGTAATCAAAGGCTCTTACCTTATTCCGTGGAACGAAGATCGCCATTCCACGGAAGCCTCAACCAATGGCATTGTGCGCGAATACTGGACTAATTACTCGGATGGTGATTTGAGCGGTATGGGCGGAGCGCGCCCATTCGAATCGGCGTTGACTATCAAGGGAGTGCGAATTCACATTCACGGATCAGGAGAATTCCCTAATCCGATTCAAATTGCCATGGATAGGCCCTTACCAGTTGAAAATAACTATCGCTGGGTGCAAATCGAAGGAGTGGTAACGTTTAAGGCAGTAGCCGAAAATACAGCTACTTTGGAATTGTCGGATGGGCGGGCGCAAGTGCAAGTGCGCGTGAAACACTGGAACGAGGAAATGTCGAGACAGTTAAAACAGTCAAGTAACCTCGTTCTTCGGGTTGGGGGAGTTTGCGAAGGAGTTTATGATCAAAATGGAACGCTAATGCCGGGGCTAATCTGGGCCTCGGCAGGAAACAGCGTTTCATTCCTCAAGACTGTGACGACAAATGAATTCACTTCGGAAAACCAACCTGCTCTGTCAACTGCCGCCATCACTCCAACCAAGCAGGGCTTTTATGGAACCCGCAGCGTGGTAACTTTTAATGATCGTGTCTTTGACAAGGACTACATCTTTATTCAACAAAACGACACCGCCATGTTGGTTTCTCTTGATGACCTCGCTTTGAAAAACCAACTGAAAGTGGGACAAGGTGTTGATCTTGCCGGCGCGTTGGAACCGGGCAAATACCTACAGGTCATCGCCCCGTTGGTCGTTACAGAACTCGGATGGTATCCCATGCCCAAGCCCATTGCCCGACCTCTTGGCGTCCCGGACGCGGCCAGTCTGGAAGGGAGATGGAGCGAAATTGAAGGTGTGGTCCATTCAGTGAACACTAATGGAACACTTGCCATCGTGGGAAAAGATGGTCACTCCTATCTCTGGCTGGGCAAGACACCTGCAAATTACCTAGCCCGTTATGTGAATGCAGAAGTGTGCGCACGGGGTATCCTGATGCCAAATATGCTGGATGAACCGTTGTTGCTCGTCCCGTCCCGCAATTTTCTCGATGTCAAAGAGGAAGCGCCAAAAAATCCTTTCGGCATACCAAGGCATTCAATCGCCGATCTGTTTTCCGAAGGAATGGAATCCTCGTTGTCCCGACGTGTGCGGGTGGTCGGCGAAGTTACCTACCGAGACGATCAGTCATTTTTCATTCAAGATGACTCAGGTGGAATTCGGGTGCAAACCACCGGTGAACCGAAAGTGAAAATAGGAGAAACGGTTGAGGTGCTTGCATTCCCGACACTCAACAGTTTCATCCACACCCTCACCGATCCGCTGATGCGTCCATCCAAGTCAGTTGTGCATGTTAGTCCAAAAAATTTAGATTTGAGTGAGGCATTATCTTCAAAGCAGAGTGGCATTTTGATTCGCGCCAGCGCTACGATGTTGGCTTACAAATCGAATGGAGATCAAGTGCTGGAGCTTCAGGACCAACAGCGCGTATTCGTAGCGACCCTGGCAACCAACCGAGGCAGATTGCCGAACATTATTCCGGGCAGTCGCCTCCGAATCACTGGAGTTTACGACGACGAACCGACTATGTCGCCGTCAGTGAGCGCAAGACCCGCGAGCGCACCACAGATCCCGGCTTCGCTCAACATCCTTTTACGCAGCCAAAAAGATGTGATAGTGCTCAACGGTCCTCCATGGTGGACCTGGAAAAGAACCGCAACGTTGATGGGGACACTGTTCACGATATTGATGGTAACGTTGTTATGGATTCACCTGCTGCATCGCCGGCTGGAACGGCAGCACGCCTCCCAACTCGCATTTTCGCGGCAAGTTCTGGAAAGGTTGGAAGATGAACGGCGTCGGATTGCCGTCAACCTGCACGATAGCCTGGGACAAACTTTGTTGGTAATCAAAAACCACGCCATATTGGCGATGCAAGGCTCGCCGGAAGTGAATGGGCTGCGGCACCGTTTAGATGAGATTTCCAGCACCACATCCCAAGCGATTGAGGAAGTGCGTCGGATTACTCATGGCTTGCGTCCTTATCAGTTGGATCGCTTAGGCCTGACCCAGGCGATCCGCGCTTCGGTTGACCGCGCCTCAAAAAACAATTCGATTTTATTCGCCAGTCGAATCAATGACATTGACGACCTGTTCGATAAAGATTCTGAAATCCATATTTATCGAATTGTGCAAGAAGCCATCACGAACATAGTCAAGCATTCTGCGGCCACGGAAGCAACCGTTGTCATCAAGAAACGGCCAACGGTCGTTTCTCTTTCGATCCGGGACAATGGCCGAGGATTTGATTCGGCGAAACAGTATTCCCAATCTCACGACTTGGGATATGGACTCAGCGGCATCGCTGAACGTGTGCGCATTCTTAAGGGGACATTGGCGATTGATTCCAAGGCGGGTGAAGGCTCCAGTTTAACCATCGAAGTTCCATTCCCTAATCCACGACTATGAATCAAGAAGTTCAAGAAGTAACTGTGCTGATTGTGGATGACCATCCGCTTCTCCGCCACGGGCTGCACGATGTCATCACGCGCAATCCGCGCTTCAAGATCGTGGGCGAAGCGTCAGATGGCCAGGAGGCCCTACAGCAGATGGCATGTCTGAAACCCCAAATCGCCATCCTTGACATTGATATGCCCCGCCTCAATGGACTGGAAACGATTCGAGCGGTTCGACAGCTGCCGTTTCCGGTTAAGGTGGCAATCCTGACGATGTATAAGGAAGAAGACATGTTCAACGCCGCGATGGATTCCGGGGCGAAAGCCTACGTTTTGAAAGAAAACGCCGCTACCGATATTCTGACCGCGCTGGAGAAGGTGGCTTGCGACGAAAGTTTTGTGAGTGCCTTGATGTTGGAGGCGGGAAAACGCCGGAATGATCGGGTGCGGGAATTGCTTTTGAGCAAACCGCAAATCGAGTCACTGACGCCGGCAGAGCGACGCATTCTCAAGCTAATCGGCGAAGATTACACCAGCAAGGAAATCGCCAACCACCTCAACTTGAGCGTCAGGACCGTGGACAATCATCGGCAGCACATCTGCGACAAATTAAAACTGCATGGAACCCATAGTTTGTTGAAATTTGCCTTTGACAATAGCGCCTACCTATAATTAAAACTGGCCTTGCCCCGATTGTGTGGACAGCGTGTGAGTGCATGCGGCATGGGTATATTTAGTTCAGGTTGGTTTCAAAGTCCACAGGTGATTTATAACCGAGGGCGCTGTGGAGCCGCTCGCGGTTGTAAAAGATTTCGATCCATTCGAAGATGGCCGCCTGCGCCTCCCGGCGCGTGGCAAATTGT
>DASRLE010000249.1:0-6285 GCA_035648615.1 Saccharimonadales bacterium (SeqCode)
ATACGAGCTATTACCTGCTTTATTCCCCGGAGAAAAAAGAGGCGCGCCCGATGGACATGGAGTTCTTGAAAACCCTCAAGGACAAGAATCCGCACAAGGTGATTTACTGCGAAAGAGTCTGGGCGCATCGCGAGGACTTGAGCCAGTTTGGCGACATCCGTCCGATGGTGGTGCCGTTTAATTTGAAGTAGCGCATGGAACTTAAGAAATACCAATGGCGCGTTTGCCAGGAAGCCGGGGTCTGGCTCAAGGAACTGGCCACGCAACAGGCCGGCGGCAATAAGCACGCCTCGTTGGACGCCTGGGACAACGTGCAGATTTCCGGCCGGCGCTACGTCGAGCGCCGCAATGGCATCGGCAAGGATATGCCGAATTTTTGCCTCAAGGTTCCAACCGGCGGAGGCAAAACACTGCTCGCCACGCAAATCCTGGGTTTGATTTACAGCACGATTTTGGAAAGGCGCAACGGGGCGGGTTTGGTCTTGTGGGTGGTGCCGAGCGATCAAATTTATAAGGACACCTTAAAGGCCTTGCGCGACCGCAATCATTTTTACCGTTTCTCGCTCGAACACGCGGTCAGCCGCCGGGTGGACGTTTGGGAAAAGCATGAAATCAGCCGCCTGACGCCCTCGCAATTGCACGGCTCGTTGAACGTGGTTCTTGTCAAGCTGGCCAGCGCCAACCGGGAAACCAAAGACCAGCTCAAGATGTTCCAGGACAGCGGCGGCAATATTGTCATGCACTTTCCGGCCGAGGACGATTCGCCGGCGCATCGCGCCCTCAAGCGAAAATTCCCCAACATGGAGATGCTGGCCGAAGACGAAGACAAAGGGGAATTCCTGGTCAAAACGTCGCTGGCGAATTTGATCCGCCTCAACGAGCCGCCGGTCATTCTCGATGAAGGGCACAAAGCCTACAGCGATCTGGCGCGCAAAACGATTGAAGGTTTTAACGCCAGCATCGTGGTCGAGCTTTCCGCCACGCCCAACCCGGAGTCAAACATCCTCTGCCGGGTGAGCGGGGAGGAACTGTTGAGGGAAGGCATGATTAAACTGCCGATCAACATTTGTAACTCGAACGAAGGACGATGGGAAAACTGCCTGAGCAAGGCCAAGCTCAAACGCGAAGAGCTGGAAAAAATTGCGGAAAAAGAGTACGACGAAACGCGCCGCGAAATACGGCCAATTGTTTTGGTGCAAGTCGAGCGCGTCGGCAAAGACCAGCGCGATGCCGGGCTGATTCACAGTGAGCAGATCAAGGAATATCTCATCCAGCGTTTGGGAGTCAATGAGACCGAGATAGCCATTAAAACTTCCGAGAAGGACGACATCGAAGGCATTGACCTGCTGGCCGAGGGTTGCCGGATCAATTGGATCATCACCAAGGCCGCTTTGCAGGAAGGGTGGGATTGTCCCTTTGCCTACATCCTTGTTTCGCTCAACAACACCGGCAGCGCCCAGAGCATGACCCAGTTGATTGGCCGCGTGCTGCGCCAGCCTTTTGCGGAAAAAACGGACCATTTCGAACTGAACGAAAGCTACGTTTATTGCCTGCGCCAGCGGGCGGACATCATTGCCAAAGACGTCAAGAAAGCCTTGGAAAAGGAAGGATACGAAGAGGGGGATGGAAGTGTGTTGGACAAAAGCGGCGACCCCAAAACCGCGCCGCGGCAAACCTCTTTTTTCCGCCGTGAGTTCCAAGGTCTTTACCGCCCCTTCCACGGCAAGATTTATTTGCCGCGTTTTTGCGTGCGGGAAGGAAAAGATTACGAGGGCCTGGATTATTTCCGGCATCTCATCAGCCAGGTGGATGTGGATCAATTCCGTTACGACCAACTGAAGTGGGATTTAGACGACGAAATGGACAAGGCAAAAGATTTCTATTATCGCGCGACGCTGGGGCAAGGCGGGCTGGACGCGGTAGGACAACAGGAGGGAAGCTATTACGAAGCCGATGACGTGGTGAGGGCGTGGCTGGTGGCCAGCCTTCCTTACGATTATTTCAGCTTCAAGCAACTGCGCAGGGTTGTGGCAAAAGTGGCCGGCCAATTGTGTAAAACGAATGCGCAACTCGAGAGCCGCTTAGGCTTGGTGAAATTCACGCTGCGCAACAAGTGCTGCGAATTTATCGAAAGAGAAACCAACCGGCTGGCCGAAGCGGCTTTTGACCGTCTTTATGAAGACGGACGGTTATGTTTTTATCTCGAATGCGTCGAGTGCCGCTTTCAAATTCCCTCCAGCATTGAAATTCGGACGCTGGGCAGGTTGCGGCATCATGACGATTCAGATGTGGAGAAATCTTTGTTTGACTACGCCGAGCGCGCCGGTTTCAACCAATACGAAGCGGAGGTGGCCTTGGTGCTCGACAAGCATCCCGAAGTGCTCTGGTGGTATCAGAACAAGGTGGGGCGCGACAGCTTTGCCATTCAAGGCTTTCACAAGAACCGCATTCACCCCGATTTTGTGGTGCAGAACGGCGAAGACCAGAAGCCGGTGGCGCGAGTGGTCGTGGTGGAGAGCAAAGGCCAGCACCTCGGCGGAAATCCGGACACAAAATATAAGGAGAAGATCGCGAGCCGCTTTTCCGAAATCGGCAAAACGGTTTCATGGCAGAAACTGGGCGCGGGCTTCGACCAACACCAATTTCGCTTTCAAATCTTGGACGAAGGGTCTTACGAAAACTGGAGGGTTGAGCTGAATAAACTGATCGAAGCGTAATCCGATCGACTTGACAGCAACGGACCCTTCTTCTTCAGCCTTCGTTTTCTTCGTTAACTTCTGTTCAATTTCTTTCAGACCGGCACTGAAGATTCTTACAGAAGATCGCGAAGGCAACGAAGAAGAAATTTTCGAGCCGGGAATTTGTCCATCGATACTCAATGTGGAGCAGGGATGGCGGGCTTGTAGTGGAGAAGTTCCTGCAGCGCGGCTTGTTGCGCGGGGGTCGTGGCGTACGGTTGCAATCGAGTGAAGTCGGACGGCGTCGTTCCACCGTTGGCGGCGGCATACGCGGTAAAGGCCGGGGCGAGGGTATCGGCGAACCGGGCCAGGGCTGCTTCGTCTGGAGATTGGAAACTAATCGGGCTGAAGCCGTTTTGCCCGATAACCCACCGTTGGTCGTTGTCCGCATCGAGGGCGGTTTTTTCTGTGATGTACCAATCGCCGCCGAGTCGCTGATTCGGAAATTGGCTTGCGGGCGCAAGCTGATAGCGCTGGACGAGATCGTCGGCTGCGGCGGATTTGAGATACGGCACCAGTTGTGCCAGGTCGGTCGGGAATTGGCCGTTATTGGTCTGCGCATAATTTTGCAGGGCGGGCAAGAGTTGGATGGCGAACTGATTTTCCGCTTCCATGCGCAATTGGCTCATGGCTTTGCGAATGCCCTCATCGGAATCGAGGTTGGCGTTGATTGCGGCGTTGAGCCACGCCTGGTCGTCCAGCAAACGAAGTTCGGGAATGTTTTGCTCGGGTTTCTCCTGAAAGAGTTGCTGGAGCCGGGCTTTTTTTTCCTTCCACGTCAATGCGGTCTGAACGAAAGGATCGCCGGCATCATGGACATTGCCTCGCAAACGGGCCAGTTCGCCACGCAACTTGGCCAGCTCAACCGAGTGATCTTTAATTCCCGCCATTTCGCCGGCCAGAATTGCCATCCGGCCTTTTGTGTCATCCCGCTCTTGTTGCAGGCTTTGGATTTGGGCCGAGAGATGGATTTGTTGTTGACGAAGTGTTTCGGCTTCCCGTTGCGCGCGGCTGGCTTGGCGGGCTTCGAAAATTCCCGCGCCAACGGCGGCGGCAAGAGTGGCGATGACTGCTATTTTTTGGATGGTGGTCATAATGATAGCCTTAGTAACGGTGGCGGCGACTACTGGAGCAGCGCCGAGCAATGCGGAGGAGGAGATTGCGCCGGCCAGCCCAGCGGGCGCGGCTTGGACGGCGTGAGTGGAAATCACTGCGGCCAACCCGGTCGCGCCAGCCACCACGCCGCGTTTGGCAAACAATTCCCGCAGGCGATCCACCGCGCGATTGACGCGTTTTTGCGCGGCCTCATCCGTCGTGTCCAGAATTTCCGCGATTTCGCGCGCTGATTTCTTTTGAAAGTAGCGCAAAAAAATCACGTCGCGGTCGGCTTCGCTCAATTCGCCCAGCGCGGCGTCCAAGAGCGGCGCAATCTGCTCCCAATCGGTCTCCGAGTCGGTGGATGGCAATTCATTCATGGCGGCAGCCTCTTTTTCCCGGTTTCGACGGCGGACCTCGGCTCGGACCACATTGGCGGCGAGGTTTTGCGACGTGCGATGCAGCCAGCCAGCCAGGGTGAGGCGGTTGGTCAGCCGCGCCGCGTTTTGCGCGAGGACGACAAAGACGCTTTGGGTGACGTCCTGGGCCAGGTGCGAATCGCGAACCATCCGCAACGCGGCCGAATAAACAAAGTCAATGTGCCGGCGGACCAGTTCGGTGAAGGCCGCCTCGGAGCGAAGCTCGGCGAAATCGCGCAAGAGTTGTGGGTCGGTCAAACGGTTCACTATTGAATAGTAACCATCGAGGCGGAAATCGGACAGGGGGAAAGGGAAAGGAAGAAGGAAGAAGGAGGAAAGGGGATGGCGCGGGCTCGCTTTGGTATTAAGGGACGGCATGGTTTCAATTGGGTTTTGGTTTTGGATTAGGCTTTCTTAATTGTTTGGGAGTGGGGAGAAGGAGCTTGCCTTTTGGTTGGGCGGATTTATAACGCCAAGTATAAAGCTGATTCGTGGGCGCTGCCGGAGGGATTTGTTGTCTTCAAAGGCGGCGGTTGTTTGGTCACTTTCAATTGGAGACATGGATTGTCCTGTTAATACAAAAATCGTATCATGAAAAAAAACACTTCGAGGCTCATTCGTCCTGCTGTGGCGCGGTTGACGGGAATTTTCACTTTGCTGGCGGCGGCGCTCTCTGCGCCGGGCGCGAGCTATTTTACCGATTTTAATTCCGGCCTTCCTCCTGGCGCGGCCGTTTTCAACAACGCGTCGGTCGTCACCAATGGCGGATATACCAACAGCGGGTATTTGCAGTTGACGCCAGATCTGCTCTCCCAGTCGGGCTCGTATGTCATCACCAACGACTTGGATAAGGGCAACCCGGTCTATAGCTTCAACGCCCAGTTCAAGGCGTTCATTGGAGGCGGCACGGGCGCCAATGGCTTCGGCCTGGATTTTGGGAACCTGCCGTCGGCCATTTTCACCGAAGCGGGTCCGGGCAGTGGGCTGGCGGTCACGTTCAGAACTTACAACGATGGAGGCGAGGTGATTGGCGTCGATCTGTATCTGAACGGCGGACTGGCTGGCTCGGCGGCTTACGCCAACCTGCGCATGAACGCCTGGGTGGACGCCAGCGTGCAATTGCATCCGGATGGAACGCTGGATGTGTATTACGACAACTTTCACGCCTTCTCGAATTATTACATTGGTTATGGCGGCCCGTTTTTCGGACAGCTCTTTGGTTTCGGCGCGCGCACGGGTGGTTTGGACGATAATCAGGGGGTCGATAATCTGACCATTAATACCGCCACGAATGCCGGCCCGTTTGTTGACTACTACTATCCGTTCGGCGATGTGGTGCGGCCGGATGCCCCGCTCGAAGTCCTGCTGAACGATTACACCACCCAGGTGAAAACCAACACGATCGTCCTGAAGCTGGATGGCGCAACCGTGGCGCCGACGGTTCTCAGCCAGTCCTCTCCGCAAACGACTGTTATGTACACACCGCCCGCGGGCTACTTGACCTCCGGCACGACGCACGCGGTCAGCGTGACATTCACCGACAATTCCACTCCCCCCGTGACCAATAATTTCCAATATACCTTTACGGTGGCCACTTATGCCACCCTGACAAATCCGGCCCCGGCCTCTTTGGTCAGCGCCAATCCCGGCTTTAACCTCCGTATCAGCCAAGTGGGCGTAGATCTGGCGCCGACCCTCCAGCGCGCCGAGGGGCAACTGGCCAACCAATTCGTTGATCCTGGGACGGGGCTGCCTTACGCCAACCTGGCGACCGTGACTAACTTTGTGGAAACGGGCGCAATTAACTTCTCGACGGCTGGTTCTCAAGGCGACTTCCCCACCGAACCGCCGAACTCGATCCCGGGGCTGCCGGGCACGATGGGCGGGGACACCAATGCCGCCATCGACGCGGTGACTTATCTCTATCTGCCCGTTGGCTTTTACACCCTCGGAGTCAACAGCTCAGACGGCTTCGAACTCATCGACTCCAGCACTCCAGACATCTTCACCCCGGCTTTAACCCAATATAACGG
>DASRLE010000250.1:0-2707 GCA_035648615.1 Saccharimonadales bacterium (SeqCode)
GGTCAACCTCCGCCACCAACATTGGGTCTGGGAGGGCCGTGGCCAGGGCGATGCCCGCTTTGGCTTCCGCTACCTGTTCGCGCGCCGCGGCGATGGCGGGATTGTGAGCGAGCGCCTCTTGCACGGCCGCCTGCCGGGAAAGATGACGTGGAAGGGGCGTGCGCACTTGGGCATAGAGGCTGGGCCCCAGCAGGCAAGCAAGGCCAAGAACCAGCAGCCTTGCTGGAAGATGCGCGAGACAACTCAATGGGCGGATTTTAGCAGTAATGAAATCCCCGGCAAGTTCCGATTTGCCCCCAAGAAAAAGCCGGCAGTCCTTGAACCGCCGGCTTCGCGTAAATTGATGGGTGAACTCCTTAGCTCTTCGAACCAGGCTGCGTCTTCTCGCCCGCTTCCCTCCAGCCCATGATGCCCGCGGTCAGGTGCTTGATATTCTTATAGCCGAGTTTCTTGGCGGCTTCAGCGGCAGCCCGATAAGCGGGACACTGAGGATTGGCGCAGTACGCCACCACGAGGGCATTCTTATCCGCAGGCAAAACCGCCGCCAGATGTTCCTGCTTGGCCGTAAAATCAATGGCACCGGGAATATGCCCTTGTTGCCAGGAATCCGAGCCATTGGCATCCAGCAAAACGACATGGCTGGTCGCCATGGCCGTCTTTAGGTCGCTAATGGTGATAGTGGGGAATTCGGCCGCATACAAGCTGGCCGTGAAAATAAACGCTGCCGCAAAAAGAATAAGTTTTTTCATTCACCGCAAGATAACAAATTGCCTTGAAAGCGCAACTTTAAAAAAATGGCGCGGTAAGCCTCTTAAAACACCTGCCCGTAACTGAGGAACAATCATTGGGATTCTAGCCCGGTCACTTACTTTTTCAGGTCCTCGGCGATGGTGGCGAATTGTTCCAGGGCGGCTCCGAGGTCGTCGGTGATTTCCTGGGCGATGATTTCCGGCGCGGGCAGGTTGTCGGATTCTTCCAGCGCATCGTCTTTCAACCAGAAAATATCGAGGTTCACCTTGTCGCGTTTGACCAATTCGTCGTAAGTGAAGCCTTTGAATCGCGCGCTGTCTTTGCGTTGGTGGCGATTTTTGGGATTGTAGCACGTCACGAAATCGTCCAAGTCGCTGCGCTTGAGGGTGTTTTCCTTGAGGGTGAAATGCAGGTTCGTCCGCAAGTCGTAAATCCAGAGTTTTTGCGTCCAGGGTTTTTCCTGGGCGGGCTTGCGTTCAAAGAACAGGACGTTGGCCTTGACGCCCTGGGCGTAAAAGATGCCGGTGGGCAAACGGAGCAGGGTATGGACGTCCGCCTGTTTCAGCAATTCCCGGCGGATGGTTTCGCCGGCGCCGCCTTCGAAAAGCACGTTGTCCGGCAAGACGACCGCCGCCCGCCATGCTGTTTCAAGATGGTGAAAATGTGCTGGAGAAAATTAAGCTGCTTGTTGCTGGTGGTCGCCCAAAAGTCGTCGCGGTTGATGATAAGCGATTCCTTCGACTGCTCCCCAGCTTCGTTGACGATGGTGACGCTGCTCTTTTTGCCGAAGGGTGGATTCGCCAGGACTATGTCATACTCTCCGTGCTTCGCTGCCAGCGCATCTTTGGTCACGACCGGTAAATCAAATTCGGAAATGGCGCCGCCGCCGGATTCCCCGCCGATGCCGTGCAACAGCAGGTTCATCGCGCAGAGACGGGTGACACTGTCCACCAGTTCAATGCCAAAAAGTGTGCCCGCCTTGAGACGCTTCTTCTGCGCCCGATCAAGCGCGTGGTGTTTGGCGAGGTAATCATGCGCGGCCAAAAGAAAACCGCCGGTGCCGCAAGCCGGATCGCATATTGTCTGGCCAGGCTGCGGCGCGACGGCCTCCACCATGGCGGCGATGAGCGGGCGCGGCGTGAAGTATTGGCCCGCGCCGCCTTTGACGTCCTCGGCGTTCTTCTGCACTATAGTTCTCTTCGTTTCCTTCTGTTTAAAAATTCCAGAATGATTTGCAAAACAGCCCTTCGCTTCCTACAGTGCTGGTTTATGCGATGGATTGCACTGACGGTTTGTTTTTTCGTCTTGACTGGATCGGTCCTGGCTGCGGGCGCGGACGACCAATATCTTGATATTTACAACCAGATTTTGCAGGGCGACAGCCTGCTCCAAAACGGCCAGGAAGCTGGCGCGGCCGCCCACTATGTCCAGGCCCAAGCCGGCTTGTTGAGCCTCCAGGCCGAGCATCCGAGTTGGAATCCGCCCATCGTCAAGTTTCGCCTCGATTATCTGGCCGCGAAATTGCAATCACTGGGCAAATTTTTGCCCGCCACGAACGCCCCGCCCGCCGAGGCGGCCTCCGTCACGGCTCCTGCCTCCGCTTCCTCGGCGGTGGCCTTTGAACAACAGCTTGCCGCTTTGCAGGAACAAATCCGCAGCCTGAACGATGCCAACGCCGACCTGGGCCGAAGGCTCAAGGAAGCCCTTTCCGTCCAGCCCGCCGCTGTCAGTTCCGCCGAAATGAGCAAGGCGGAAGAAAAGATTGTCGCCCTCCAAAAAGAAAAGGATTTATTGACAGTGACGCTCGAACAGGAAAAAGCCTCCCGCTCCGCCACCCCGCCACCGTCTTCCCCGCGAACGGAAAAGGCGGACGTCGCGCGCCTGAAAAATGCCTTGGCCAACTCCGAGAAAAAACTGGCCGAGGCCAACAGCGAGATTGATGCGTTGCGGTCGGAGC
>DASRLE010000251.1:0-11140 GCA_035648615.1 Saccharimonadales bacterium (SeqCode)
GGGTGGGGGGGCAGTTCTGGTCGGTGTTTATCCCTCCTACTTTCACCAACGCGGACGCCGTCGTGGCCGTGCTGGAACAGATTGACTTGGTTCACCGCATGGTGGCCCGCTACCCGGAGAGTTTGGAATTAGCCTTGACAGCCGACGACATCGTTCGCATTCACCGCCATGGCAAGATCGCTTCGCTCATTGGCATGGAGGGCGGCCATTCCATCGATAATTCGCTGGCGGTGCTGCGCATGACTTATGCGTTGGGCGCCCGCTACATGACGCTGACTCATGTCAAGAATATTGATTGGGCCGATTCCGCGACCGACGCGCCGCTGCATCATGGGTTGACGCCATTCGGCGGCGACGTGGTGCGCGAAATGAATCGTTTGGGAATGATGGTGGACCTGTCGCACGTCTCGGATGAAACGATGCGCGCCGCCCTCAGCATTTCGCAAGCGCCGGTCATTTTTTCGCATTCGTCGGCCCGCGCCCTTTGCCACCACGCCCGCAATGTGCCGGATGATATTCTTGCCTTGCTGGCCGCCAACGGCGGAGTGGTCATGGTCACTTTTGTCCCCGAGTTCTTGACCGAGAAGGATCGGGCGGACGAAATCGAAGTCACAGCGGAGAAGGAACGTTTGCGCAAAATGTATCCGACGGACGAAACCCAGTATAAAGCAGGAGTGGCCGCGTGGCGTCAGGTTCATCCTGATCCCCGGCAAGCGAGTTTGTCGGACGTGACTGATCACATTGACCATATCCGGCAGGTGGCGGGGATTGATCATGTGGGGATAGGTTCCGATTACGAAGGCTTCTCCAATCCGCCGCGTGGGTTGGAGGACGTTTCCTGTTACCCGGCCTTGCTGGCCGAATTGCTCAAACGCGGCTACTCGAAGGAAGACATCAAAAAAGTGGCAGGTCTGAATATATTGCGCGTCATGCGAGAAGTCGAAAAAAGCGCCCAAAAGATTTCCAATCATGAATGATGAATTACAAAAAGTCTCGGAGTCGTTAGGTTTGACAACTTATGCCCGGCACATTTTTCTTTGCGCGGACCAAACCGAGCCCAAGTGCTGCTCGAAAGAGAAGGGGCTTGAGTCATGGGAATTTCTCAAAAAGCGGCTCAAGGAGTTGAACCTCGCCGGGCCAAAACCGCTGGTCTATCGCAGCAAAGCCAACTGCTTGCGCATCTGCACGCAAGGGCCGATCGCGGTGGTTTATCCGGGGGGAACCTGGTATCACTCCTGTTCGCCCGAGGTGTTGGAGAGGATTATCCAGGAACACTTGATGCACGGGCGGGTAGTGGAGGAATATGTGTTCGCCAGAAATGAAGTGGCGAGCGGGTTCTGACTAATTCCTAAGAAGGAAAGACATTTTAGAAATTCTCGTTGACTTCGGCGCCGACCAGGCAAACGTCGTCGGCGAATTCGTGGCTGGCGGAGAATTGCTTGATTTCCTCGAGGATGGCGGTGAACAAGTCGGCACAGTGTAAAGTAGAATGTTTTCGCACCGCCTGCAAAAGCAGGTCCTGGCTGAATTGCTGGTTGTCCGCTCCCTCCACTTCGTAAAGCCCATCGGTAAACAGCATCATGATGTCTCCGGCGGCCAGGGAATGGGAGGCGGTTGGATAAGTGGACTGGGCAAACAAGCCGAGGGCGGGGCGGCCTTTGCCGTCGGGGTATTTCAGGACTTCGACCTCGCCGGAGAGACGATGGATGAGAAAAGGCTTGGGATGGCCGGCATTGGCGTAAAGAATCTCGCGCTTGGCCAGATCGGCCACCAGGTAAAAGGCGGTGGTGAAAAGCGGCGTGCCGGTTTGCTGGAGAATGGCGCGGAGATCGCAATTGATTCGTGTCAATAATTGGCCCGGGTCCATCGCCACGGGCCGCAACTCCTCGACCAAGGCGCGAACCATCGCCGTGACCAGGGCGGAGCGCACGCCGTGGCCCATCACGTCGCAAATAAACAACCCGGCTTTATCTTCCGAGAGGGTCAGAACATTGAAGAAGTCGCCGCCGACCTGCCCGGTGGGATGATAGCGATGACAAAAGTGAAGCAAGCTTGATTCCGGAGTCGCGCTCACCGGGAAAGCGGGATATTGCTGGGGCAAAATGGCTTGCTGAATTTCACGCGCCATTTTCAGGTCGTCTTCGAGAATATCGTTTTTCTTGCGCAACTCGGCCTGGCTGCGCGCCAGTTCGGCATTGACCTGGCGCTCGCGCTCTTCGGCCATCTTGCGGATGGTGACATCGCGGAAAACGCTCAGAACCAGCGAGCGGCCTTCGTCCAATTCGATGAAGGAGTTGGACAGCTCAACATCCACCGTCCGTCCGGAACGGAAAGTCACATGACGTTCGAGCTGGCTATCGATGCGGCGTTCGGAGAAACGTTGTTGATATTTCTGCATCATTTCCACCACGTCTTCCGAATCGGAGTAGGTGACGGTGTAGGGACGCCCGAGCAGTTCATCGGGCCGCATGCCGACAATTTGACAGAAAGAAGGATTGACAGCGAGGATGGTGCCTTGTTCGTCGGTCAGCCTCATGCCATCGGAGGACTTCTGCCAGACCGAGCGGAAGCGCGTCTCGGAAAAGCGGAGTTTTTCCTCGGCCTCCTTGCGCGCGGTGATGTCTTCCACCATGCCTTCGTAATATTCGATCTTGCCCGCGGGGTTGCGGACGGCGCGGGCATTTTCGGAAATCCAAATGATCGAACCATCCTTGCGGTGGACCTGCGATTCAAAATCTTTGACCACGCCCTCCATTTGCATCAAACGCACAAATTCCGGCCGCCGCGTCGAGTCCACATAGAGCAGGCGGCCGATATCGCAGATGCGAGCCATCAAATCGTCCTGGCTGGCATAGCCGTAAATGCGGGCCAGGGCGGGATTGACACTGAGGTAGCGGCCGTCCGGGGTAGTCTGAAAAATGCCCGAGACTGAGTTCTCGAAGATGCTGCGGAATTTCTCCTCCGCCTTGAGGGCGGCCTTCTTGAATTCCGTCCGTTCAATGGCGTAAATAATCGCGCGGGTGATCAATTGGCTGTCCACCCGGCCTTTGACCAGATAATCCTCCGCGCCGGCATGGACCGCGTTGACGGCGAGCGTTTCATCATCCACGCCGCTCAGGACGATGATGGGCGCTTCGTTGGAATGGCTCTTGATGCCCAGGAAGGTATTCATGCCCAGGCTGTCGGGCAGAGTTAAGTCAAGCAAAATGACGTCAATATCACCTTTCGCCAGGCGCTTGGCGCTGGAAGCGAGGTCATTGGTGGACTCGAGTTCAAAATGAGTTCCCGTCACCTTGTGCAACACCATGCGCAAATAAAAGACATCGTCGGGATTGTCCTCGACCAGCAGAATTTTAATGGTTTTGATTTCCATGTCGGGCGGCAGCCAGAAGCGCTCGCGCAAAACAATCTACTCCTACCACTGTGTTACAATTGTGTGAAGATTTCTTTTTGTAACGGGAAACCGCGCGTTCACGCAGTGAGGTGATTGGTTCTCTAATTTAGGCCGGCGCTCGCCGGCGCGGGCTTGGCCAAAAGGGCCAGGACCTGTTCCCGGGTCAATGTTTCGTCCCGGAGCAATGTTTCCGCCAGAAGCCGGGTCGGTTCCTTCTCCTGCTCGATCAAGGCCAAGGCTTCGTGGTCGGCGTCTTCAAGGAGCCGGTTGATTTCCTGCTCCGCTTCGGGTTGGTCGGTCTGGTAATAGAGTTTTTGCCCCATGCCCCAGTCCAGCACCATGCGGCGGGCCAGCTTTTTGGCCGATTCCAAATCGCCTTGCGCGCCATTGGTCGTTGCGCCGTAAAAAACTGTTTCCGCCGCGCGTCCGCCCATCAGCAGCGCGAGGTGTTGCAAGAGATAGCCTTTGGAATGAAGATTCTTATCTTCTTCGGGCAGCAAGGTGGTGGTGCCGAGCGCGCCGCCGCGCGGGATGATGCTCACTTTATAGAGCGGCGGCAAAAGGGATTTTCGCAGGTTGACCATCGTATGGCCGGCTTCGTGGTAGGCGACCATTTCCCGTTCCTGCTTCCTGAGCACAAAAGATTTTCGCTCTTTGCCCCATCGCACTTTGTCGCGGCATTCTTCCAATTCGGACAAACTGATTTCGAGGTGATTGCGCGAGGCGCACAGAATGGCGGCTTCGTTGACCAGATTGGCCAGGTCCGCCCCGGACATTTCGCAAGTGGTCTGGGCGATCCAATCCAGGGACTTCTCCCGTTCGGCGATTGGTTTGTCAGTGGTGTGGGCCTTCAAAATCGCGCGCCGGCCGGTTCGGTCGGGCAGGGGAACATGGACTTTGCGGTCAAAGCGTCCTGGGCGCAGAAGCGCTTCGTCCAGGTCTTCCGCCCGGTTGGTCGCCCCGACGACGACGACCCCTTCGCCGGAATTGAAGCCGTCCATTTCGGCCAGGAGGGCATTGGTGGTCTGCTGCCATTCGCCGTGAGAGTCCTGCTTGCGGCCTTTGCCCAGGCAATCGATCTCGTCGATAAAGATGATGGCGGGTTTGTGGCTGGCCGCCTGACGGAAGAGATCGCGCACCCGTTTGGCGCCGACACCGATAAATACTTCGTTGAAATCGCTGCCATGGGCGCTGAAGAAGCTGGCGTTGGCCTCGCCGGCAATGGCGCGGGCCAGCATGGTTTTGCCGGTGCCGGGAGGGCCGACCAGCAAAATACCGCGGGGCAGTTTGCCGCCGAGGTTGGTGTACTTGCGCGGCTGCCGGAGAAATTCGACCACTTCCTGGACTTCACCCATCGCCTCCTCAATCCCGGCAATATCGGTAAAACGGGTTTTGGGGCGGCGAAGGACGCGATGCCGCTTTTTACTTTTGCCGGCGCCGAAGTGAAAAATGAGAATCCCGCAAACCAATCCGCCGATGATCAGCGTGGGCAGGAGGCGAAGGAACCCTTGCTTAAAACCCTGGTCGGGCACGTCGATGGTGATGGCCGGCTGGGACAGGAGAGCTTTGATTTGGCCTTCGTCCAGGTGAGTCGTGATGGCAAAGCGATGGGCCCCGGCCCCTTTCAACGTGCCTTCCATGGTATAAATGCCAGCGTAGGTGGTTGGAGTAAGAGTGGCGCGCTCAATCGCTTTTCCCTGCAAAATGGTTTGCAGTTGGGCGGGGTTTATCTCTGATTGCGGCTGCTTGATAAAGTAAGCGGCGATGAGGGCGGCCCCGAAAAGGCCGCACAGCAAACCAATGGTAAGACGTAAATTTTTTGACATGCGTGTTCGATCCTCGTTGGCCGAACTATTTCGGCCAGGAATGATACATCAGTCTTCATGCCAATCTCACAGAAAAGTGCCATAATCGGTGATTCCCCGATGGCGAGGCCCATTTCTCCTTTCCAAAAGCCAAAATTCGCCTCTCCACTGTCTCAACTAGAGACAGGGAGTGGCTGATTTTGAGAAAAACCGGACGCCATTGGAAACCCCCTATCTCCAGCCGCCGCGATGAAAGACATGCCGTCCGTTGCGGTATTCGTAATGATGCGGCACCCAGCGGGCTCCCGCGTGCGGAGGGCGCTCCCAGCGGCCACGCTCCCAGTTCCAGCGATTGCCGCCCCAGATCCAGGAGCCGCCGATCCAAACATAACCGGCCCCAGGCGCGACTCCGACGACCGGCTCATCGTAGGGCGCCGGCGGGGCGGCATCCGCATAGACTTCCCCGTAGGGAGCAACTACCGCGGGCGGCGGAGCCGTTGATACGACTGCCTCTCCTCCGGGACCTCGAACCCCAACCTCACACCCCGCCACCATCAGCGCCGGGATCGATAACCCTAATATTGACTTGATCAGCTTCATTTTTTTCATAGATAATTTTCCTCTCGAACATCCGATGCCTTGGACAAATGTCAAACACAAGGCCAATGCTATTTTCCCAGGAAAGTTCCGTCGTCGGAGCGCAGGCGGATAAAAGGCGGAAGGTCTTTAGCTTCCAGCTTAAGAATAATAGTGTGAACTCCTGCCGGAAGTTGCGCGGTCATGGGGCTGAGTTGTTCCACCGGCTGGCCATCGATCCACGCGGCGGTCCCGGCGGGAGCGGAGAGATCGAACCGGACTAATCCAGCGGTGCCGTTGCGGAAGGAGGTTCCGGCCAAAATAGTTGACAGGGGCGGGCTTTTATCGGAAGCCACTGCGCCTTCAACGTCCTCGCGCAATAAACGGCCGTCGGTCAGCGAGGTGGCGCGATGCCAGTCTTTTCCGGTCAACTCGACCGCTGTTGGCGTTGCATCGCGGCTGACTGCCCAGAGGCGCGCCACGTTGGCTTTAGCGGCATCAAACGGACCCGGCTTGCCCAACTCGGTCAGAAAGCGATACAAATCAAGTTGCTCTTGCTCGGTTAGATTATCGACCAAGCCCGACGGCATGAGGGAGCCGCCGATTCTCCGGGATTTGATCTGGCTTTTCTGCACGGTTATTTCCTGGTCAGCCGCTGTTCGCATAACCAGTTCACGATCATTCTCGCGCACCGGAATGCCGGACAACTCCTCGCCGTCGGTCGTCTCGATCAAATAAGAATGAAAGCCGTCCTTGATCTCTTTGTTAGGATACAAGACCGATTCGATCAAGTAATCGAGGGGCGAACTCGCTCCGATCGAGGTCAAGTCCGGGCCTACTTTGCCGCCGATTCCCCCGATGGAGTGACAGGTCGTGCAACTTTGTTGCGGACGTCTGAAGACCCGTTCCCCTCGCGCCGCTTTGCCTCGCTTCAAAACAGCCTCGCCGAGCTTGGCGATTTCGGCGGACGTGAGGGTTGATTCCTTGCCTTCCAATCCTGCGGCGCGCGTCAGGGCCACGATCAATGCCGGTTCGCTTCGGCCCGACTCGCGCACCGCCCGCACTCCGGCCACTCCGCTGGCATTGGGAAATCCATTGTGGGGCAACGCCGCCGCCAACACCGGCGCCATGCCGGCATCGCTCAAGAGCGCGCGCCAGACCGGCAGGGCGGCGGTTTCGTTGGTCAGGCCCGACAGAAGCGAAATGGCGTCGGCCCCGCTATGGGCTGAATCCAGCGCGGCCAGGTCCAGGACGGCAGACTGGCGAATCTCGGGCGCTTCTTCTTTACCGGTTAGCGAATGTAAAATCTGGATCGTTTCCGGCCCGCCGATTTTCTTCAACGCAGCAAAGGCCGCCGCGCTGACCGGTGAAGGTGTGTCTTGCGCCTTGGCCAGCGCGGTGATCAAGGAAAGAGAATTGCCCGGCCCTCCCCAATTCCCGGCCAGCCGAATGGCTTCGACCCGCGTCGCCGGATCGGGGGAATCGAAAAATCCCACCACCTTGTCCAGATCAGATTTCGGTTTGACACTGCGGGCGCTGGCCGCGTTCAGGGCCGCCAAAGCGCGCGTCGAAGCGGCCGCGTCAAAGCCGCGCGCCAAAAGTTTCTGATAGAGGTGCTCGACGTCTTCACTTGATCCCGAGCGGCCAATCAATTCAATCCACGGACCATGGCCGTCGAGCGTCAGCGGTTGCTTCTTGAACATCTCTCCTAAGACGGGGCCGGCCAATTCGGGTTCAATGGCGTTCAGGGCGAAATTCAACTCTTTTTCCCGCCCTTCGGTGCTCCAAGCCCCGGTGCGAAGACCCTCCAACCACGGCTGGGCGAGGTCATTGACGGTCAGCCAAAGCGCGTAATCCAAAAATGGATCCATCTTTTGATTGAGAAGGTCGAGGGCCAGTTCGGCCGAACGCAAGGAAGGAATCAAGGCCACCGCCCGCACGGCTTCAACTCGGACGCGCGGGAACGGATCAGCCAGCGCCCGCTCGTAACACTCCGCCGGAACAGGCCGGCCTTTGTCCGGGCCGGAGTGGGCCAAGTAAGTGCGCGGCCAGTAACTCAAGACTCGCACCGCCGCCGCCCGAATCCGGCCGTCCGGCACTTGCAGAAGCTGGTCCAGCAAACGGTCGTTCCGCACGCCGATGGCCTGATACATCCAGAGGGCCTCCAACAATGCCTTCGGGTCGGTTTGCCGCGCCGTCCATTTCTTTAAAGGTTTCTCGACGGCCTTGCCGCGCTCGGTCAGGACGCGCCGGGACTGCTGTACATCATAAAGATTGGATGAGAGCAATTCGTTGAAAAGTTCGGGCGTGGGGACTTTGGTCAAATTGATGCGCGGCGTCAGCGGCCGCCCTTTGGCGGTGATGCGCCAGATGCGGCCATGCTCGTGGTCGCGGCGCGGGTCGCGGAAATCGACTTCCCCATGGTTGATAATCGGGTTCGACCAGTCCGCCACATACAGCGCCCCGTCCGGGCCGAACTTCAGATCGACCGGGCGAAAGGTGATGTTGGTGCTGACGACCAAATCCGGCATTTGCTTGGTGACGTAACCCGCGCCCTCGTCGCTGACCGAGAACCGCACGATGCGATGAGCCCGAAAGTCCGCCGTCACAAAATCGCCCTGCCAGTCGTCGGGAAATTGTTGACTGGCGACAATTTCCAGGCCGCAAAACTTGGGATACTGGCCGGGGCTGATGCTTTGCATTTCGCGCCGCATACTCGCATAGAAGAAATAAGTGGCGTCGCGAATTCCCCAACTAACTCCCTCATAGCCCGCGCCATCAGTGACGAAGGACTGCCCAAAAGCATCGAACTGGTGCCCCCACGGATTGCAAAAGCCGCGCAGAAAAACATCCAATTGCATGGTGGAGGGACGAAGATGAAAGACGCCTCCACTGTTGAGACGAACGACGCCGTTCGGCGTTTCGATATGACTATGAATATAGCCCGACTGATCGAAATAGAGCATGCCGTCCGGCCCCCAGGCCAGCGTGTGAACCATGTGATGCGTATCCTCAGTGCCGAAGCCGGAGAGCACCACTCGCCGCTGATCGGCTTTGCCGGTGCCATGGGTATCGGTGAAGTGCAGGAGTTCCGTGCTTTGCCCGACATAACATCCGCCGTCGCCCGGTTCGATGCCCTGCGGGATGAACAAGCCCTCCGCAAAAATAGTTGACTTGTTCGCCTTGCCCGCGCCGGTGGTGTCTTCGAGAATGACAATCTTATCATCCGCCGTTTGACCTGGGGCAATTTGCGGATAGAGCGCAGAGCTGGCGACCCAGAGCCGTCCTTGCGGATCGAAATTCATCTGGATCGGTTTGGCCAGGAGCGGGTCTTCCGCCCACAACTTGACTTCAAATCCCGGGGCAACCTCGAAGTCCGGGGTGGGTTGCGCAACGATGGGTTTGACGGCGGTCATTGGAGCTGGTTCCGCAGGCGGCGGGACTTTGATGCCCCGCTGGAGAAGTTCCTGAAAACGGGCGATGCTCTCTTCGGCCTCTTTGACCAGCGGATCAAACTCCGGAATTTCATGGGCGTTTTGGCCTTGTTCGTGTTTGCGAAAGCCAAAGAGATACGTTTCGTTTTGCGGCCGCCAGCGGTCAAAAAAGAGTTGGTCCTTGTGAATGACCGTTTGCCGCAAGGCCTCGATCGTTTTGCTGCCGGCTTTGGTCAACGACAACTTCCAGCCCAATTGCCGCGCCACTTCCAAGGCCAGCAGGCGATAACCTTCCGGGGTTGGATGAATGCCGTTGGCGGTGAAGGCTTGAATCCGTCCAGAAGGTTTCCAATCAAACAGATCGACAAAGGGGAATCCGCGCCGGGCCGCAATGTCTCGCAACGCCTCCGTGTAGAGCACGAGCTGCGCATTGTGGCGCGCAGGATTGGGCAAGGGCGCGGGAAGTTTTTCATGCCGAAGGGGGCTGAGAATAACGAAACGCACCGGTTGGGCCGACGCGCCTTGGACGGTATCGATCAGGCGATTCAGGTCTGTCTTGAACTTGGCCAGGCCGGCTTCGCCCGAAAAAGAGCTGGCCATTCCATAACCGATCACTACGACCGTCGGCTTGGCGGTGGCGATTTCCTGCTTCAGCAGCGAAAACCCTTTGGTTGGGTCGGTGAAATCAAACGACGCCCGCGACTCGCCCGCCGGAGTGTCCGCGCTCCAGCCGAGATTGCGCACCGTGAAATGACGATCGTCGAATCCTGCCGCCATGGCCGTTTCCAGCCAGCCTGACTCCTGTTCGCGCTCGATCAACGTATCCCCGACCAGAACAACCCGGTCGCCTTCCTGTAACTCGAATTTTGGGTGGGCGCGGGCCAGCGGCGCTGAGAGCGAAACCAATAAAAGGCCAAATACAAATTTATGCATGCAGACTGAGGTAAGATATAAAACCGGCTTGCGCCCAGTGACGCAAGAAAAGAAGCGATTCCGATTGAAGAAAAAACGGGGCATATTATACTGGCGGCGGCGTGAGTCCGGAGAAGATCAAGGAAGTAGCGTGGCTCCTGATGCTGATTCCGTTTGGAATCGTTTTAGGCACAGGGCTATTTTTCGTGTTCTGCGCCTGGCGTCGCGCGACAGAGGCGGCCGAAACGGAGGCCGAAGCTTCTTTCTCCGCTTTCCCAAACATCGCGTTGGCCAGCTTCCAATCTTCCCTTTTGGAACAGCCCGGACGCTGGCTGGCCGTCAAGGCCGGCAACCCGGCGGTCGTGCAGGCCGCCTTGAATTTGCACCATCCGATGCCGTGTTCGTGGGAAAAGGGATTAAGCGAAGCGCGCGAGGACAAGCTGTTCATTTCTCCTTCCATTTCCGGCTGGGTGCTGGTGGTGGGCTTTGGGTTGCCGGGGCCTTTCGAGGATGTCGATCGTTGTTTTCGTTTCCTGACGGGGTTGAGCCGCAAGCTGGGCCAGGTCCAATTTTTCACTTCCAGCCGGATCGTCAATCATCACGCCTGGGCCTTGCTGGAAAAGGGCCATGTCTATCGCGCCTACGCCTGGGCCGGCGAAACGCTCTGGAACCAAGGCCCCTTGACCGCCGCGGAGAAAGACCTTGAATTGCTTTGTTTCGAGTATGGCGCGGACGAGGATATTTTCTCGGCCAAAGAAGCGCTGTCCGCGAATTCGGAAAAGGTCAGTCAACTCGCCGCCCGCTGGAGTTTGGACCCGTCCACGCTGCCGGCTTCGGCTTGGGGCGGTCATGGAATTGTGGGCGAACTCTCGCATTCCAAACTTCATTGAATCCATTGAAAGCGCCGGATACCTGCCCAAATTGCGGGGCGGACGTTCCAGCCCGGGCGAAATCCTGCCCGGCCTGCGGGGCGGACGAACGCACCGGCTGGAGCGAGGAGGCTTACGCCGGCAGTCTCG
>DASRLE010000252.1:0-10241 GCA_035648615.1 Saccharimonadales bacterium (SeqCode)
ATCCATGACTGTATCGAATAACTTTCATAATACTTGGAATTTCTCTTTCCAAAGTACCAACCTATTTCAGGACGTGACCGTTATGACCAATTTTCAATGACCATTTTTCAATCGTGCAATGCAAAGTCCTTGCCAGGAAACGCCAAAGCCAAAAAGTGAATGCACGCGGGAGACGCCCATCAAGCCGTTCGCGCTTGCCACAAGGATGAACAGGCGCGAAGATTTGTTGTCTTGCTTATGGTGAGTTCTTTAGCGTGGAAAATGCTGCGCGCGCGCCTTTCCCCAATTGACTGGACGCGCGGGCCGCGCCGTTTGGCCTGCGGCGGCCTTTTTCTTTGTTGCCTGCTCCTGGCGGGGATGGCGCGGGGCGAGCCAAATCTAAAGGTCACGCTGGATCGCAATAATATCAGCCTCGGGGATTCAGCGTCGCTTTCGATGAGTTTCGAAAATTGCTCGCCTCCCTCCCAACCCCAACTGCCCGCCATCGCCAATATCGAGGTTACGGGCACTGGCTCGCAACAGTCGTTCTCTCTGGTCGGCGCGCAAGTGACGCGCTCCACCGTTTACACTTACGATTTGCGGCCAGTCAAAGAGGGAAATTATACCATTCCCGCCATGAGAATCGCTGTCAGCGGAGCGACTTTGGTCAGTCACGCGCTGTCTCTAACGGTGCGCGGGGGCGGCGCGCAAGCCCCTTCCGGGATGCCGGAGGTCGCTTTCGTTCGCCTGGTTCCCTCCACCAATGTCATTTATTTGGGCCAGGTTGTTTCGGTGGAGATTCAGTGTTATTGCCGGGACAACGTGGGCAACATTCAAATGCCGCAGGTCAACGGCGACAGTTTTATCATCGGCAACACTCCGGGAACAGGGGGCCAGCAGCCGCCCAAGGTTCGGGTTCGGGTGGGAAATGCCGATTACTGGCTTTTTAGCTTTCATGTTTCCATCACGCCGACCAAAACAGGCCGTTTGACTCTTGGGCCGGCCACATGGTCGATGGCCGTTTATACCGGGCAGCGCACGATCTTTGGCTGGACGGACTCGCACCCGGCCACTTTCACCAGCGACACGCCGACTATTGACGTCCGTCCGGTGCCGTCCGCCGGCGAGCCGCCGACCTTCAGCGGAGCGGTGGGCGATTTCACCCTCGCCCAATACGAAGCGGCGCCGACGGCGGTGGGGGTTGGCGATCCAGTGACGTTGAAAATTCGCATCGCCGGGCGCGGGGCCTTCGATACCGTGATGCTCTCGACCAATAACGAACCGGGATGGCGCGAGTTCAAGATTTATCCGCCGACCAGCAAGTTTGACAGCACGGACCCTTTGCAAATCGAAGGCTCGAAATACTTCGAGCAAGTCGTCACGCCCGAGAATGCGGAGGTCAAAGAAATTCCGCCCTTTATGTTCAGTTTTTTTGATCCGAGCCAGAATGTATTCCGCACGCTGTCGCATCCGGCCATTCCCCTCCAGGTCCATCCGACGGCCGCGACGCCGCAACCGACCATTCTCTCCACCGGCGCGACGCCGCCCGACGCGCAACCGCAAGGGGAAGGCATCGTGCATATCAAACCGATGCTGGGAACCGTCGAGGCCGTCAGGCCTCCGTTGATTGAGCGTCCGGCCTTTTGGGTTTGGCAGGCCATCGCCCCCGCGCTTTGGATGGGCGCGCTCTTGCGCCGCAAACAAAAGGAAAAGCTGGCCAACAATCCGCGCTTGCGCCGCCAGCGGCAAGTGACGCGCCTGGTGCAGGAGGGCCTGGGCGATTTGGCCCGCCAAGCCGCCGCCAACGACGCCGAAAAATTCTACGCGACAGTCCTGCGCCTCTTGCAGGAGCAACTGGGCGAGCGTCTTGATCTCCCCGCCCCGGCCATTACGGAAGCCGTCCTGGAAGACGTGAAAGGGCTGCGTCCGGAAACGCAATCAGGTCTGCGCGATTTGTTCCATGCCTGCAATCAGTATCGTTACACGCCTGAGCACACCACCCAGGAAATGAACTCGCTGATTCCCAAGGTGAAAACCGCCTTGCAGGATTTACAAGCCATGCCCGCCGTTAAATCTCGCGGAACCCTTTTGCAGGGAGTTGGGCTGGTTTTGCTTCTCTTGAGCGCGATGGCGGCGCGGGCGGATTCAGTCACGGATTCTTTTGGCCAGGGGAACAAACTTTACGAAGAGGGCAAATATCCCCAGGCCGCCGCCGCCTATGAAAAGCTCGCGCAAAGCGGAGTGGTGTCGTCCGCGCTTTATTTCAATTTAGGCAACTCGTGGCTGAAATCGGCCCATCTTGGCCGGGCCATTTACGCTTATCGCAAAGCCGAGGACATCGCCCCGCGCGATCCCGACATCCGGGCCAACCTGCAAATCGCCCGCAACCAGGCCGGCGCCAATGCCGCCTTGCGCGGCAGCCTTTGGACGCGTTGGGCGGGCCGCCTCTCTTTGGACGAATGGACCAAAGCGGCCTCCGGGGGGGTCACGCTTTTTTTCCTCGTCCTGGCCGCGCGGGAGATGGTTCCCACTCTCCGCCAATCCGGCGGCGGATGGCTGATTGCGCTGGGAGTGCTTTCGCTCTGGATGGCCGCCGGCCTGGCGCTGTCCGCCAACCAGCATTTGCTGGAAAAAACTTCCGTAGTCGTCACGCCCGAAGCGGTCGTGCGCGTCGGGCCATTGGACGAAGCGCAGAGCGCCTTCACCGTTCATGACGGCGCGGAGCTGCTCGTCCTGGGACGAGACCGCGATTGGCTGCAAGTCAGCGACGCCTTCAAACGCATCGGCTGGGTGGCGCAAAAAGAAGTGCGGGAAATCGAGCGATGAGCGACCGGCGGGAAGAACTGTTCGCCCGCATCGCCAAAAACTGGCGCTTCGCCTCGCTCGGCGCGATTCTCTGCGCGGTGTTGGGATGGTTCCTCTTGACACCGATCGGGGAGAAGCTGGCGCATTGGAGCTACGATATCCCGTTCGGTTTACGCGGCGTAGTTTATCCGACCGAAGCGGTGATGGTTTACATGGATGAACCTTCCCACCAGCAGTTGGGTCAGTTTTATAACCGGCCCTGGGATCGTTCGCTGCATGCGACTTTGCTTAATCAATTGACGGCCGGACATGCTGCCGGGGTGGTGTTCGACGTGGTGTTTGCCAATCCGGGGCCGGACCCCGAAGCGGACCGAAAACTTGCTGAGGCCATTAAAAGGAATGGCCACGTCATTCTGGCCGCCGATTTGCGCACAGGCGGCTACGGGGATCTTCAGTCGAGTCAAGGCGTGCAGGCGTTCGATACGCCCTACGATCCATTTTACGACGCGGCCGAGGGACGGTGCGGATCTGACGCCGTGTACCCGGATGGCGACTTGATGATCCGGCTGCATCGTCCCGCCAAAAAGGATGATCAAATTTCCAGCGAAGCGTGGATGGCGGCAAAGATGCTCAATGCCCCGGTCACACAAAACCCCTCCAACATGTTCCTGCCCTTTTACCTGAATTATTATGGACCCAGCACCACCATCCCCAGCGTGAGCTTTTATAAAGTCGTTTTGACGAATGACCAGGCGATGGCGCCCAATTTCTTCAAGAACAAGATGGTCTTCGTCGGGGCGCGTTTTTTTACCAAATATTCCGGGGAGC
Organism: Saccharimonadales bacterium (SeqCode); assembly: GCA_035648615.1. Classification (GTDB taxonomy): domain Bacteria; phylum Verrucomicrobiota; class Verrucomicrobiia; order Limisphaerales; family Palsa-1400; genus DASRLE01. The sequence goes on from DASRLE010000252.1 coordinate 3,613, forward strand.
GAAAGGACGAATATCCCACCCCTTTTTCATATTGGATCAAAGACCATCAGTTTACCTGTGGAGTCGAGGTGCAGGCGACGGCCTTTTTGAATCTCCTCCGTAATGAAAGGCTCGCGCGCGTGCCGGCTTCGGTGGAATACGCCATCATTATTTTGACAGGGCTGCTGGCCGGCTTTGGCCTCACGTTGCTCAGACCGCTGCCGGCCAGCCTGACGGCGCTGCTCTTAATTGTTGCCGCCGCGGTCATCGACTATTTCCTCTTTGCCTATTTTCATCTCTGGTTTGCCTGGGTGATTATCGCGCTGGCCCAAGTCCCCCTGGCCTGGATATTTTCCGTCTCGATCAATTCCGTCCAGCTTTACGTCGAGAAGCAATTGGTCGAGCAATCCCTTTCCCTTTACCTTTCGCCCAAGCTGGTCAAAAAATTTGCCAATAACCCCAAGCTCCTTAAACCCGGCGCGGAAAAACAATTGTTGACGATCCTCTTTAGCGACATCGCTGGTTTTACCTCCATTTCCGAGGGGATGGATTCCGATGACCTGGCCCGGCTGATGAATGTCTATTTTCAAAGCGCGGTGCAAAATTGCATCCACGCCACCGACGGCACGGTAGTCAAGTATATCGGCGACGCCATTTTTGCCTTTTGGAACGCGCCCGATTTGCAGAACGACCATTCCTATCGCGCCTGCGAAGCGGCCTTGCGCTTCCGCAATCAGGACGCACAGCACATCAATGGGACGGAATTGATCACCCGCATCGGACTCCACACCGGCGTCGCCAACGTCGGCAATTTCGGCAGCGACACCCGGGTCGATTACACCGCCATTGGCGAGAACATCAATCTGGCCGCGCGCATGGAGGGCCTCAATAAATACCTTGGCACGCGCGTGCTGCTGACCGCCGACACGCAGGCCGTGGCCGGCTCGCGGTTGATCACCCGCTACCTGGGATTATTTCGCCTGAAAGGTTTCGAGAGAGCGGTGGGCGTCTATGAATTGACCGGCTGGAAGGCCGAAGAGGCGGCCAGCCGCGAGTTGCGCGCCCGTTTTGCCGACGCGCTCGATAAACTGGGCCAAAAAGATTTTACGGCGGCGGAAGCGGCCTTTCGGCACACCCTGGAAATCAGCCCCAAAGACGGGCCTTGTCAATTTTACCTCGAACAACTCGAGGAACTGCGCGAAGCTACGCTCCCTGAAGGTTGGAAAGGCGAAATCACCCTCAAAGACAAGTGAACGGGTAACCTTTGCTAGAAAAATCCGTTGTACACGGTATATGGCAAACGTATGACAACGCGGCACGAAATCTTTTCAACGGCCAAAGTGGCTTATGCCGCTCTGATTTTGAGTTCTTTTGTCCCAGCCCGCGCGGAAGGTGCTCAGGATGCAATGGCCGCGTTGGGTTTGGCGGCCAAGGAAGAAGCCGAAGATATTTCGCGCCCGAAGGTGGTGTCAGTGACCGCGGCCAACGGCGCTTCCGCAATCGAAAGTGTCACCGAATTTCACATTCGCTTCGATCGTCCGATGGAGCCGCAGGCGATGAAAATAGATTGGGAATCCGGGGGTTTTCTTGACTGCGACTTTCCGAAATATGACGCGGCTAAATATGAGTTTTCCATCCCGGTTCATCTTGCTCCCGGCCTCGCGCAGCAAATTGTGCTGAACAAGCCGATGATGAGCGGGGATCTGCCCGAAGCGCGCCAGGAGTTTCCTCGGGACGGCTTTCAGTCGGCGGACCACCATTTGGCGGGGATGTTCGTCTGGCAATTTCACACCCAAGCCCGGCCCGCCGCCACCTCGGCCCGCGCGCCGCATCCAATCCATATTTCTCCCTCGCCTGGAAGCGAGACGCCCATGCGGACATTTTTGGAAATCCAATTTGATCAACCTATGGCCCCGCCTTCCGAGGCGTTTCCTTACGTGGTTTCCGACGATCTTGAAGGAAAGCCTCTTCAAGTTTCCCTGGTTCAGTATGATGCCGCCCGACAAACATTTCGCATTCTTTTGGTATTGGCTAAGGATAAGAAAGTGTTGTTTAGTTTGACAGGATTTCGTAGCGCGGCCGGTGTTCCGGCCTCTGCCATCCCGCTTCACTATCAAGTTTCGGGGCGGCAGTTCAGCCAAGAGGACCAGCGCAAAATGGACGCCGACCTCCAGGATCCCCGTCTTCTCGCCGCGTTGGAAGCCATGAAGCAAAAACGGATGCAACTCACCTCATTAGTCGAACATATCCAGGACCTTTCGCTGGTGCAAAAAGATGGATTATTCGTCGAGCTTCAGTCGCTCAGCTCGATCTTCAAATGGCAGAAGCCGGGTCAAATTTACGCGGACGCCGCCGAACCGATGGAGATGTGTTCCGACTTTCGGATTGGCTCGGACGGCCAGCAATGGTGGTGGCGCGCGGAGTCAGTCGGTGGCACTAATTTTGTCCTTTGTCCGCAGGGAGAGATGCGCGATGTGAATATTGCTGTCAACGATCCCTTTCACCTCAGCCGCTTGGCTCCAGCCGAGGCGGCAGCTCGATTCAAGTTAAAATATGATGGCATTGCGCCCTCCGGGCCGGTGGACTATCTTCAGTTGGAAGCGTGGCCATTCGGGACTCTTGTCCAATGGTCAATCGACCCCGCAACCTATCGTCCCGCGCAAATCACGCTCTTCGGGTTCAACAACAGGCATCAAAGACGGTTCTTCTATGAGTCTGTCAACAAACCGCTGCCCGCCGCAGACTTTGCCGTCCCACGCGTGCCAGGGACGGTCCCGTCGCCCCCTGAACCTTTGGACGCGCAATATACCAGCCGATTCATTCATCTCAGCGACGGCAGCGATGGCAGCATGACTGTCCAACAAGGCAAACAAGGTCCGCATGGCACCTCGGACCAGGGCTTTAGCGGTTTCTAAAACCGCGATTATTTTGAACTATCGTCGCACCATGTTCCAGAGATTCAGTGGCATCACGCGGGCGCGGTAGGGGGCGCTGCTTTTGGTGAGTAATCGGTGGGTCAGGAGGATCGAACCGATGGTGGAGAGGAAGAAGATGCTTAAAGAAAGCCACAAAGGTTGTTCGGGGATTTTGCCGAGATGAAAACTGAGGGCCGTGATGATGGAAACGAGGCTGCCGCAAGCGACCAGCAGGAAGGCTAGAATGTAAGTCCCGGCGTCCAGTCCGCGCCAGACCACCAACGGCACCATCAGGGCGGCTTTGGCGCCGAGAAAGAGAAAGTCGTTGGCGGGAGTTAGAATCGCATTTTGGCCTGCCGCCGCGTTAACCATCGTTATGACAAGGAGTCCGATGGCTGCGAGGGAACAGACGGGGAGCAGCACCAGCGTGGCGGAAAGAGTCGAAGCAAAAACCGGCAAGGCTCGCAGAAGGCGGAGTTGAAAGACGACAGGAATGATTGACCCCAGGATGACAAAAGCATAAGGGACTGAACCGGCATCCATCATGGAACTAATCGCCTGCGAGCGACTCTGACCGGGTGAAAGGAAGGACATGGCCAATGTGACACAGATGATCATAGCAAGGCCGATGAGGCTGGTTTGGACGAGTGTCTTGCGGGCCAAATAGGGCAAGCCGCCGAAGCCTTCTGGAATTTTATATTGGGCCGGTTGTTTTTTTAGGTCGTTCGCGGCTGACTTGGACGTGGCGCGTTGCAAAACCATGCGCTCGGTGCGAAGGCAACCGAGGGAAAACAAAATGATACCAGCGGCAAGAATCAGCATGGTCGTCATTTCAGACAGGCCTTCCAGCGGCAGGGCGATAAACACTATCGGCACAATCCCAACAAGCGAATTGGGCAAGACGTTGAAGGCTTGGTTCGTCAAAGCGCCGGAGGTCGGGAGAACTATGAATGTCGCTGCGCCGAACTCTGCTCCGAGATAAAGCGCGGAATCGGCCCAATCGAGCCAATAATTTCTAAACAAGGCCGTTGTGTTGGCACCACCGAAAATTAGAATGGCCAGACAGCCGATTGTTCCAATGGCCACGGCGGGGATTCCTACCGCAACCAGCCACCAGGTGTGGCCAATTTGTTTGGCGGTGACGGGCATGGCGGTCAAAACACGGGGAAGACCTCGATAGATGTCCCACAGCAACAAAAAGCCCAGCCATATAATGACCTGAAACCCGACGAGGTTGTGAATCGCGTTTGTCACATGGGAAATCGGAGCAACGAGTGGCCCATTCGGGAGCGGGCTATATTCAAGAACACTGAAGACCTGAAGGGTAAAATAGCCGATGAGGACGGTGGCCAGCGCCCACTTCCATCGCCGAAGATGATCGAGCATAATTTGTTTCATGCGGCCTCCTTTTCTTTAACCAGCGCGACGAATAAGTCTTCCAGAGTCAGGCGGGTAAGGGAGATTTGCTGCGCGTCTTGCGATTGCAGCCAGCTCAGCGCGTCGCTCTTTTGATCGAGCAGCGCCTGCCAGCGGTTTTCGTTTCTCTTCAGAATAATGAGGCCATCGTGTTCGAGTTTGTGCGCAGCCGCGCCGTCGCGGGTGAAAAATTCCGCCATGCGATACCGGTCCACGACCTCATCGGTGCGGCCTTCGAGGAGAAGCTTGCCGTTCTTGATCATGCCGACGTGATCGGCAAAGCGCTCGATGTCGCTCAAGCCGTGCGACGAAATGAGGACGGTGCGCTCGCCGTTCTCGACGGCTTTGAGCAGTTCGGCGAAAACCTGCTGCTTGGAAATGGCGTCGAGGCCAGTGGTGGGTTCGTCAAGTATTAAGACTTCCGGCCGCCGCGCCAGCGCCAGGAGCAGGCTTAACTTGGTTTTCGCGCCGAAAGACAGCGTGGCAATCTTGTCGCTGTCGCTGAACTGAAAGACCTTCATCAACTCGGCGCAATAGGCGTCATCCCATTCCGGATAAAAGCCGCGTACGAAACGAATGGCTTTGCCGACCTTGCCCCAGACTTGGAAATTCAAATCCTGACTGACATAAGCGGCGCGCTGTTTGACCCGCACTTCGTCCTCGCGGTGGTCAAAGCCCATCACTCGGATTTCTCCGGCGTCGTTTTCGCCCAGGCCGAAAATGAGATCCAGCGCGGTGGTCTTGCCCGCGCCGTTTGGGCCGATCAGGCCGTAGATTGCGCCGCGCGGCACGGTCAAGTCGAGCGGGCCGAGTTGGAAGCGGGCGAATTTTTTGACGAGTCCGCGAATTTCGATGGCGTTGTTCATATCACTTTTTTTCGTTTAGGATTTCACGGGCGAGGTCATGGATTTCGGCGGGTTTTAATCCGGCTTCTGCGGCTTCGCGAAACCCTTCGCGGAGCAAATCTTTGGCGGCGGCCAGTTTGGTTTCGCGGCTGCGGTCCGCGCCTTGTTCGGCCAAAAAAGTGCCCAGCCCCTGGCGGCGAAAAATGATGGCTTCGCGCTCCAGTTCCTCATACGCCCGCTTGACCGTGATGACGCTGACGAGCAAATCCTCGGCAAGCTGGCGGCAGGAAGGCAGCGCCGCGCCGGGCAGGATGCGGCCCTCGCTGACCTCGCGTTTGAAGCGGTCCACGATCTGTTGGTAGAGAGGGCCGCCGGCGGCGGGCGAGATCGGGCCTAAAATAAGTTGCTGGCGTTCGTGCGGCATCGAATTGTCAGACAGTATATATAAGACATATACAGTATGTCAAGTGCGGAAATGTTAATTATTTAGCGGCCGCGCCGGATTTTGCTAGATTAATTTAATTACATAATCACTTGACATATTTCTAGTAATGCCGCAACTTGGAGGCGATGAATGTAATGTTAATCGAAGCAAAAGGCGGGCCGGCGTATGCGCCTAATTGGCGAGGGGCTTCAAAAGCGGCCTCAGTCAAAGTCAGTCAAAGCCAGTCAAACCAATTCATCGGATTTAGCCGGACTGATTCAGTGTTTCCCTGATGACGCGATCAGGGTGAGAGAATAATGAGGAACCAGAAGGAGTTGGGCGACGCAGGTCCCGCGTCAAAAAACCTTGAACCCGAGGAAGGCGACGAATAGGCCGAAGGCGCATCTTACCGCGCTGCCGGCGCGGATGCGCCCTTCACTGGCGGTCATCCAGTAAATCACATCGCGCAAACGCCACGGGGAAATGGTGAACCATATTCCTCCCACGACCAGGAAGTAGGCCCAGAGAGCGATGACCAGCCGCCATGGGCTGTCCACCCAGCGTTCGGTATCGACCATCAATTTGCCCAGGAGCAGGCACAAAACGGCCAGGCCGCGCACGGCCAGAAAATCCTGGATGAAAAAACAGGTGCCGACGCCGACCCCGACAAAGAGCGTGAACAAATACGGTTTGAGCGATTCGAAGTCGGAGAGCGATTCGTGCGAGACGTTCCACATGAACCACGCCGTCGCCGCCAGCATCAGGACGATCCCGACAGGCAGGGAGCGAGGGAACTTGCGGGCGGCATTTTTGAATTCGGCCGGATTGACCAGTCCAAACAAGTTAAACGCCGCCAGCGCCAGCCCGAGGCAGATGGATAAGGTTGAAAGTTTAATGGCCGTCATCGCCCGGCAAGGAGACACAGAAACGCCGCCCGGCGCAATGAAATTCAGTGTTCAATGAATGGGAAGGATTTACAGAAGAGCTCTGAGTTGTTCCGGCAACATATTTTTTGAAAATTATTCACCTTTGGCCGCCGCCTCTTTTTTC
>DASRLE010000253.1:0-12757 GCA_035648615.1 Saccharimonadales bacterium (SeqCode)
CAGAGAAATATTGACGCTGCTGTCAATCGAACCGGAACTGGAGCCGGTGTTGGTCAAGGCCAGCGTTCCGGCGCTGATCAGGGTGGGGCCGGTGTAGGCGCTCGGGCTTTCGAGGGTTAAGACGCCGGCGCCATTCTTGACCAGCCCCCCTGCCCCGCTGATCGCGGCATCCAGGGTCAATTGCGCACCGGCGCCGGCCGCGATGGTACCCGTGCCGCTGTTAAGAATGACCGCGCCGCCCAATTCATTCGTGCTGACGGATTGGAGAGTGCCTCCGTCATTGAGCGCGATGACTTTGGTAATGACGTTGGACAAATTTTGGACCTGCAACGTGGCGTTGGTGAACACTGTAACCGTGTTCGTCGGGTTGCCCAACCCAGCAGGCATATTCCGCTGCACGCTGAGAGTGCCGTCCTGCACATTGATATTGCCGACGCTGTTATCGACCGTGACGCCGAAAAGCGTCACCGTGTTCGTGCCCACTTTGGTGAGGAGATTGGCGGGATTGGCGGAGGTGAGCGACGCATCCGAAGCAGCGTTGCCGCTGGAATGAATGCCCCAGCCATTGGAACCACCGAAGGTAGTATTCCCCGCCAAAGTAACCACGCGGAGGACCTGGGTCGCGTTACTGGCGCCATTATTGACGATGGCTCCGTTGCCACCCACGCCCGCGCCGGAAACCGTGACCGGCTGCGCGTTGTTAAACGATTGACTGTTCACATCCAACGTGGCGGCGTTGGTGATAGTCACGCTGCCGTCCGCTGTGCCGAGGGCTGTGGCTGTGTCCGCTCGCAACGTTCCCTGGGCCACGATGACCTTGCCGGAGAAGGCAGTGTTGGAACCGCCCAGCGTCAGGATGCCGCCGCCGTTTTGCGCCAATGTGCCGGAACCGGAAATCACGTTGGATATGGAAACATTGTCGCTGCGATCAAAAACCAAAGTCCCGCCCGCAGCGAGGCTGACCGCTCCCGCCCCGAGGCTGCCGGCGTTGCTCCCGGCGCCTGCCTGCACCGTCCCGCCGTTGATCGCAAGGCCGCCGGTAAAATCATTTCCGCCGCTTTCCGCGAGCGTCAGCGTGCCTGAGCCGGATTTTACCAGGCTGCCCGCGCCGCTGATTTTGCCCGGGCCGCTGAAGACGTAATTCGCCACGGAGTTATTCACACTGACAATCATGGGAGTCAGAATCGTGGTCAGGGCAACGTTGGATGTTCCAGTCAACGTATCGTCAAACTGAACCTCCGGATAACCTTGCGGGTAAGTCACGCTGATGTGATTGGAAGTCCAGTTTGCCGTCGTGTTGATGTCCCACGCGCCGGTGGGAGAGCCGGTCCAGACCAGCGGATAGAAAATCGGCCCAGTGGTAATGACCACATCTACTGAAAGCTGTGCTGTGTTGTTGGAAATATATCCAATATAAGGCGCAGGGAGGGAGCCGAGGGCAATGCTCCCCAGGTTGCCGTCCGAGCCAGCGTATGCAATAACCGGAAACTGAAAAGGCAGCCGCGTCACTAGAGGAAGTGAAGCCAGGTTGATCGTGTTGGTAACGTCACAGGCAAAACTGGTCGCCACAATGACCGGCCCTCCACCTTGCGCGCCAAGCGTTAGAATCGAGTTCGTCATCCCAAAGCTGGAGAGCGGAGCCCCTGCTGTGCCGATGGTGGCGTTCCCGTTCGTGGCGCCAAGAGCAGCGTTTTGGAGGCTGACGGAGGCCGTCCCTCCACCGACAGTTATCCCGGCATTCGCCGTCAACGTCGCGTTGGACGCAGACAAAACCCCCGCCGAGCCGCTGCCGTTGGCCAGTTCAAGGTTGGTATTAACGACCAGCGAGCCGCCGCTGATCGTGACTGCCCCCGAGCCGACCGCGCTCAAAGTGACACCTATCTGCAAGGTGTTTACGTTTAACGTGCCGGCGCCAAATATGAGCGTGCCATTTCCGGCCACATTCGCGCCGGTGCCGTTGGCGGTGGAAGCGCCACGGCCCACGAACATTTGATCGACCAGCGCATTCACCGTTCCCAGGCTGAAATCATTGGTGCCATAATTCTGGGAAGATTTGCCGTCCCAGGCATCCCCGATCGTCCATGTTCCCACACGGTTAGTCCCGCCGCTGGCGCCACGAAACCAAGCCGCGGGGCTTGCAAAACTGCTGTTGAAAAGCATGGAAGGCCCGCCAAAAGACGCCGTCTTGCCACGGCCGACCGCAATCGAGTCCGCGAAAAAGGTGTTCGTCTGGCCCAACAACAAAATACTGGGAAAACCGGGTGACGCGCCGGATTGAGTATTGTCGCCGATGTCAATTTGCGGGGCGGTTGAGCCCGACGTCAGAGCCAGGCTATTGGTCTGGGCGAGTTTCAACACGCCGCCTGCTCCGCGCAATGCCTGGGATGTATCCACGCCGACCAGAATCCCGCCGACGGCGGCATTGAAGGCGCCCAATCCCGAGAGGTCCAAGGTCGCCAGACTGCCAGAATTGCCGGTGCCAGTTTGGGGTTGGGATTGCCCGATATTGACCGCGGCGGCGCTATTACTGACGATCAGGCTTCCGCCCGCGCCGGTGATGGTGGTCACTGTTTGGATATTGCCATCGGCAGTGCCGGTGCCGGCGTTTAACCCGAGGGCGTCCCCGCCGACGGTCAAGGTTTTGCCGGGCGAAATAAGAGTCGTATGATAACTATTGGTTTGCCCGTAAGTAAGCGAACCGACGAAAAAACTATTATTGACGACATTGTCCACTATGCCCTGGCCCGCGCTCGTCGAGGGCAGGTCAATAAACTCGACATCGTTGGTGATGGCGGGAGGCCCGGCCGGAGACCAGTTGACGGCGGTGGACCAATTTGTATCCGTGCCCGGCGGAGACCAGATCATGCCCGGTCCGGTTGCGCCAGCCGCCACAATATTGTAAACGAAAGGATCACCCACGTTCAGAGAAGACTGGTTGGTGTAAACCGAAGTGTTGCTGCCCGTCACGGTGATGTTATAAGTCCCCGCCGCCGCCGTGGCCGTGGAGGAGATGGTCAATGTGGTGGTAGCGCCGTTGGCCGTGAAAGGCCCATTGGAGGCCAAAGACGCCGTCACTCCCGCGACTACAGGGGAAACCGCTACACTCAAGGTCACCCCTGTGCCGCTTGAAACCAGTTTGCTGCCTTCTCCTATGGTAACGGTCGCGATCAGGCTGGAAACGGTGCCGAAGGTCGCATTGGTGGCGGCGGGCGCGATGGTAATGTCCCAAGCCGAAGCGCTCAATGCGCCTGAAGCGCCCCGTGGCGTTAGCGCGGCGAAAATCAAAAGTGGAAACAGCAACGAAACCAAGGGGGTTTTCACAAGGTTGTTCATAAATAGAGTTTCAAAGGCTTAACAGGGTAATAGCGCAACCCGGCGGGTTTGGGACATAAAACTTTTGTCCCAATTCTTCCCGCTCACGCTATTATCCAACTGATGCCATTCATTATTATCAAAGCATGAAAAATCACTTTACCCGCCGGGATTTCCTCAAGCGCGCCTCCCTGCTGCCGCTGTGCGCCGCAGGCGTGGGAGGGGGCGCTGCCGCCGCCATCGCCCGCGAGCCGATCAAGAGAATAGGGCCGCCCGAACTCAAGCTTTCGCTCAACGCGTATTCGTTCGCCAAAATGCTTAATGGCCCTCTGCTGCACGGCACTTCTGGGCTGGCCCTGATGGACCTGCTGGACTTCTGCGCGCAAAATGGTTTCGAAGCCATCGACCCCACGGGCTACTACTTTCCAGGCTACGGCTCGGTCAGGTTGGGGAACAACGGCGTGCCGACTGATGACTACATTCGAAAATTCAAGCGGCGGGCGTTTGAATTGGGCATCGCCATCAGCGGCACGGGCGTGGCCAACGACCTCGCCACCCCGGACAAAGCCAAGCGGGCGGTGTTCGTCAAGCACATCCAGGATTGGGTTGAAGTGGCCGTCAAGCTGGGCGCGCCCGTGTTGCGTGTCTTTTCGGGACCGGTGCCGGAAGGTTACGAAGACAAGTGGGACGAAGTGGCCGCCTGGATGGTCGAAGACCTTAAAAAATGCGTCCAACACGCCGAGAAGTTCGGCATTATCATCGGCATCCAGAATCACGGCGATATGCTCAGGTCCGCCGACCAGGTCATCAAGATTATCAACATGGTTGACTCGCCGTGGTTCGGGGCCATCAACGACACGGGCTATTATATGACGCCGGATCCATACGCAGACATGGCCCGGGTGGTGCCTTATACCGTCAATTGGCAGGTCAAGCAGCGGTTAGGCGGCAAGGAAGGCGATGTGCCGATGGACCTTCCCAAACTCATTCATCTCATCAAAGCCGGAGGCTATCGCGGTTACGTCCCCATCGAATCGTTGTCGCAGCCCGGAAAGCCCTACGATCCAATGACCTCGGTGCCGCAGTTCATGAAGGAAGTGCAACAAGCCATCGCCAATACAGCATGAGGTTTCATCTGCATCGGGCGGCCCTCCCCATTTTTCTTATCTGCGGCCTGGTTTCAGGGCAAGACATGAAGCGAAGCGGGGGAAAAAAGACGGACTTGGAAAGCGAGCTGCCGCCAGGAGTCCATCAGCTTGCAATCGGCGCCACGGCGCCGGATTTTTCGCTCAAGGGCATTGATGGAAAAATCTATTCGCTGGCCGATTTCAAAAAGGCGCCGCTCCTGATGGTTGTCTTCATTTCCAATCATTGCCCGTATTCGCACGCTGCGGAAACGCGGTTGCTGCCTCTGGAACAAGAGTTTAGAAGCCGCGGCTTGGCGGTGGTGGCGATCAACCCCAACAGCCCCGAGGGCGTGCGGGTGGATGAACTCGGCTACTCCAAATACACCGACAGCTACGAAGATATGAAAGTCTATGCCAGGGAGCGCGGGTTTCCCTTCCCCTACCTTTACGATGGCGACACGCAAAGTATCGCCAAGGCTTACGGATGTCTATGCACGCCAGATGTTTTCATTTTTGATCAAAAGCGGCAATTGCGCTATAGGGGCCGCTTCGACGATTCCTGTTTCGCCGATCCCGCCACGGTCACTTCGCCTGACACGCGCAAGGCCATTGAGGCCCTCCTAGCCGGCCAGCCGGTGCCGGTAGCGGTGACCAAACCGATGGGCTGCTCGACCAAATGGCTCTCCAACAAAGCCGAAATCGCGCAACTCGATGAGCAATGGAAAAAAATTCCCGTCACGGTGGAGTCCATTGACGCTGGCGGGGTTAGGGCGCTGGCGCGAAACGATACCCAACAACTCCGGCTCGTTCACGTCTGGGCCACATGGTGCGTCCCCTGCATCGAGGAGTTTCCAGGATTCGTCAACCTTTCGCGCCGCCTGGCAAATCGCGATTTTGAAATCATCACCATCAGCGTGGACGATCCCAAAGACAGCGCCAAGGTGAAGGAATTTTTAGAGAGCCGCCATGCCGCACTCCCGAACCGTGTCAGGCGCACGCTGAGAAGCGAAGGCCGGACGGCCAACAATTATATTTTTTCCGGCGGAAATAGTGAGGCGTTGATGAAAACGCTTGACACGGAAGCTGAGGGGCCGGTTCCCGACACCGTTCTCATCGCGCCCGGCGGCCGCATTATTTTTCGCCACTCTGGACCGGTCGATTTCGCCCAGCTCCAGTCAAGAATAATCGACGAACTTGGCCCGTATTACAAATAGCTTATGAAACTCCTTCAACTCGTTGCGGCCTTTAGCCTTATGACCCTGCCTTTGGCCATTCAAGCTCAAAGGAAAGTCGAGGTCGCCCCCAAATTTACCCCCGCCCAGCCTGACCCGCAGTTGGGCGATTGGTCCGGGGACGGGGGATTTGTGGCCCAAGTCTTTCAATCCGCCGATGGAAAAATCCACGCCAATTTGCTGACCGCTTTCGATGCGCCAAGCAACCTCGTGGCCGCCCTGCAAGGCACGCGTTCGGGCGACACGGTCACTTTTAGCGGCGAGGGCGCCAGCGGGGTAATCGAGCAGGATCATTTCACCGGTGGCAAAGACGGCGTGAATTTCAACCTTCACCATGTTGTGCGCGCTTCGCCGACCCTTGGCGCCAAGCCGCCGCCGGGAGCAGTCGTTCTCTATGACGGACACAATCTGGATGCTTGGGCCAAGAAAAAGGGCAAACAATGGCTGGTGGAAGACGGACCGGCGCCATGGAAAATTCTCCCGGACGGCGCGATGGAGGTGATTCCCGGTTCGGATTGCATGATCACGCATCAGAAGTTCGGCGACTGCCATCTGCACGTCGAATTTCGCACCATCGGTTTCCCGAGCAAGAGCGCGGTTTTCCTCGAAACACGTTACGAAGTGAATATCAACGAAACCTACGGCCGAACCTCCGGCAATATGACCGGCGGAATGGATAACACGACCGCCGGCGCAGCCCCGCGCGTCCGGGCGGCTTTGCCCCCTTTGGCCTGGCAAACATTCGATATCGACTTCCGTGCTCCGCGCTTCAATGCGGACGGGAACAAAACCGAGGAACCCCGCATGACGGTGCTCCTCAACGGCGTCCAGCTCTACCACGACCAGCCCCTCGACCCGCCCCACGGCGCAGCGGGCAGGCTCGGCGAAGCGGCCACGGGTCCTCTGATGCTTCAGGACCATCTCACCCCGCTGCAGTACCGTAACATCTGGCTGGTCGAGCCGGGCGCGGGAGCCAAGGCCTTTCATCATCCGGGAGTTTTAATCAACAAGGCGCAGTTGGACTTCATCAAAGCCAAGGTGGCCGAAGGCGCCGAACCTTGGAAGTCCGCTTATGAAGCTGCCAAAGCCAGCCAATGGGGCGCGTTGAATTATGAACCTCATGCGTGGGCCACTTGCGAGTGCGGCCCGCATTCCAACCCCAACCTCGGATGCAAAGATGAACAGCGGGACAGCGAGGCGGCTTACACGCAGGCGCTTCTCTGGTCCATTTCCGGTGACCAAGCCTACGCCGCCAATGCGATCAAAATCATGAACGCCTGGTCCGGCAAACTCGTCGGCGGCCACTTGCGCGAAAATGGGCCCGTCCAAGCCGCCTGGTGCGCCGAAGAATGGCCGCGCGCCGCGGAGATCATCCGTTATTCGGACGCCGGCTGGGCGCCGGAGGACGTCGAGAAATTCAAAAATATGTTGACAACACAGTATGTGTCCTCGCTCGCGGGCGGTTCATGCGAGAATGGCAACAAGGAACTCTCGATGAGCGAAGCATTGATCAACATTGGAGTCTTCAACGATGACCGCGCGATTTTTGAGGCCGGGCTTAAAATGTGGCGGGGCCGCGCCCCGGCGGCCATTTATTTGAAAACCGACGGGCCGGAACCGGTCAAGCCAGCCAACTGCCCCATGGCCATCTGGGGCAACAAAGGCTTGACCACCCCGTTGGTGGACGGCCTTTTGCAAGAGACAGTGCGCGATTCCCAGCACGCCAACCTGGCCCTCTCGGCGATGGTCAATGCAGCCGAGACGGCGCGGCAGCAAGGAGTGGATTTGTACAGCGAACAAGCCAAACGCATCATGGCCGCGCTCGAATTCCAGGCGGCGTATCTTCCGCCCAACAACGCTCCGCCCCCTGAGAACACGACCTTCCATCTGCATCCCACTTGGGAAATCGCCTACAACCATTACCATAACCGCCTCGGCTTCGACTTGCCGAAAATGGGGGCGGTCATTGCCGCCAACCGCCCGACGGGCGTCAATCATCAAATGGCATGGGAAACATTGACCCATGCCGGCGTCGGAGCAGTCGGTTTGCCGCCCGTCGAAACTCCTTGAGAAGGGTTTTTGCTGTCCTAATTTGGCCCCGGCGCGCTATTAGTAAGGTGAACCCAGCACTTTTGTGGAACACGATTCGCACAATCAGGAGACCGAGAGCCGCAAACGCTTGGTGGCGCTGATGACGCGCCATCAAAGGCAGGTTTTTTCCTACATTTATACGATGGTTCCCAACCGCTACGATGCCGAAGACCTGTTGCAGGAAACCAACATGGTCGTCTGCGAAAAATTTCACGAGTTTGCCGAAGGAACGGATTTCGTGGCGTGGGCTTGCCAGATTGCTTACTGGCGCATCCGTCGTTCCAGGCAAAAGTTTGCGCGCTCCAAAGTCGTCTTTGACCAGAATGTGCTCGACGCCATCGCGCACACGGCCAGTCAAATGACCGGCGAAATTGACGATCGTCACGAAGCTCTTTCCATTTGCCTGGCAAAACTGCCGCTGCGCGACCGGGACATGGTCTTGACCCGCTATGAGCCGGGTTGCGGGGTGGAAGAAGCGGCGCGCCGTTCGGGCCGTTCGCTCGAAGCGGCCTACAAGGCGCTGACCAGGATTCGCAAGCTGCTCCAGGATTGCGTCACGCACCAGATGGCCAGCGGGGGTTGCCAATGAACCTGACGGACCAGGAAATACTCGACTTAAACGAACTGTGCAATGCGGTCGTTGACGAACGGCTGACCAAAGCGCAAATCACTCGCCTGGCTGAACGGCTCGCTCATTCGGAGGAGTCGCGGCAGTTCTATGTCCGCGCCCTGGCGCAATCGGCCAGCCTCTACAGTTATGCCAGCGAAATGCAGACGGAGCCTGCCCAACACTTGGCACCGCCGCGAACCCGCCGGACACTAATTCACCTGGCTCTTCCATGGGTCATATCGTCCATGGCGGCGACGGTTGTTTTGGCGTTATGGATTTTACATTTAAATCACCCCAAACCGGAAGCGGCTCATATTCAGGCGCCTCTGGACGAATCTGTCGCGCAAGTAACTGGTTCCAAAGACTCTCGCTGGGCCGCGCCGGCGGGAGCTTTGAAACTCGGGGAGCGTCTGAGCGCCGGCCAACGGGTCGAACTGGCCAGCGGATTTGCCGAATTGACCTTCGACTCCGGCGCCCGGGTCGTTCTGGAAGGACCGGCGTCGCTGGAAATCAATTCGTCTCTCCATGCCACTTTGCACAAAGGCGTCCTCAAAGCCAATGTGCCGCCCGAGGCCATTGGTTTTCATGTTTCGGACGCGGCGGTGGATGTGGTGGATCTCGGCACGGAATTCACCATGATCGCAGACCCGAGCGGGGCGACAGACGTCCTGGTGCTGAAAGGCAAAGTCGAAGCCGCCCCGCAACGAATGCCCGACCATCAGACGATCCTGCTCAACGAAAAGGAGTCGAGGCATTTCGAGCGCGCCAGCGTGTCTGAAGTCGATGACAGCCAGGCCAAATTCGCGCGCTATACCCAGACGGTTCCCTTGCAATCCTTTGCGCCGCCGACAGGCTATGTCCATTGGTCCTTCGACGAAGCGGCGGGACGCGTCTTGAAGGCCGAAAGCGACGGGCGGCGTTTGAACGCCTTTGACGCGCGCCTGGAAGATATTCCCGCAACCACTTCCGACTCCGCCAGCTTCCGAGCCTCGGGACGTTGGGGCGGGGCCTTGAAGTTCGATGGCCGTGTATTTGCCAAGGCGGCGTTTCCCGGCATCTCAGGCAATTCTCCGCGCACGGTCGCCTTTTGGGTCCGGCTGCCGGAAGACGCATTGCTCACCGAAGCCTATGCGATGGTGGGCTGGCGCACGGACACTAAAAAGCTTGGTTCGCGGCCTGTGCATATCGGTTGGAACCGCAATCCCGAGGAAGGAACCATCGGCGTCCTGCGCACCGATTACGGAGGCGGCTATGCTTTGGGCGCGACGCCGCTGCGCGACGGTCATTGGCACCACATCGCGGTCGCTTTTGTGCCCGGCGAGGATCCCGATACGCCGGTGCAGGTCAAACAATATGTGGACGGACGGCGCGAGGGCGAAGGGCATCCTTCCCCGCCTGGCAGTCCCAGCGGCATAGCGATCGCGCCGGGGACGGAAAGGGTCATTCCGGTGAGGGACACGCTCTTTCTGGGATGCCGTCTTTCCGGCCACGGGCAGCGCAAAGAGCGTTTTCGCGGCGAGATGGACGAACTTTTCATCGCTGACCGTCCCTTCGAGCCGCGCGAGATTGTGGAATTGATGAGATACAACCTGCCTCCGCGGCCCGCGCTGGCCCAGGCCGGCAGCAAGGATTATGAAACGAGATAAAGCCTTCACGCTGATCGAACTTCTGGTGGTCATCGCGATCATCGCCATCCTCGCCGCGTTGCTGCTGCCGGCGCTGGCGCTGGCCAAATCCAAGGCCCAAGCGACCAAATGTCTCAATAACAACCGACAGATCGGCGTGGCCACTGCCCTCTACACCTCGGATTTTCACGAGTCCTATCCAGACGGAGTGCAAATCATTGATACCCAATGGTCCAGCAGTTCCGCCTGGCATATTATGCTGCTGCCCTATCTCGGCTCGACGACGAACGCAGTGAGGATATATGCCTGTCCGGCCGATCTTAATGGGTCGAAACAGACTTACCCGCAAAATCCTGAATTGTTCCAGATGGATTATCGAGCCAACGCCTACATGTTTCGCGCCACCAATAGCTCCACTCCGATGTCCGCGCTTCGCACCACTGGCGTTCCGGCGCCGTCGTTGATGCTGATGATTCAAGAGCACGAATGGAACAGTCCGGAGTTGCAAATTCCATCGCCCGACTTGAACGATTGGCTGGTGGGCTGGGTGGGCGGACAAAAAAACTACCGTAATTCCGGTTTTGAATTTCATAACGCCGTCCCCATTTTCGCCGCCGCCGATGGCCACGTCGGACGTTTCAAATGCCCTGCCCCCACGGATGTCCGCCCCCCTTATTACCCAGGCCTCCAGGACACGCGCAACGGAATTGGCGGGGCGTGGGCCAATCCGCCGGCGCCGGTTTGCTTTATGCGCGAAGTCAGCACTCCGCAAGGTTTCTGACCGTCCTTAAGATGAAATTCAAACTTGCTCTGCTCATGGTTGCCGCCGCGTTGCCCGCCTGGGCTGCGAACGAGATCCAGCGCCCCCATATTTATGGCATATCGCACGTCGCCTTTTATGTGCATGACATCGAAAAAACGCGGGCCTTCTACAAGGATTTTCTCGGCTTTGCCGAGCCTTATTCGCTGACCAATAAAAACGGAACGCTGCACCTGACGTGGATTAAGATCAACGACCGCCAAACCATCGAACTTTTTCCCGAATCGCCGACCAACGCCGGCATGGATCGCTTGTATCATGTCGCCCTCGAGACAGACGACGCGGTCGGAATGCGGGATTATCTGGCCTCCCACGGCGTGAAGGCGCCCGCCAAAGTGGGGAAGGGAAAAATCGGCAACCTAAACTATTTCGTCCGCGACCCGAACGGGCGCATTGTTGAAATTGTGCAGTACGCTCCCGATAGCTGGACCGTAAAAAACCAGGGAAAGTTTATGCCTGACACCCGCATCGCCACCAACATGCCGCATGTGGGAATTTTGACGGGTGATCTGGCGGCGGCGCAGAATTTCTACCAGAACATTTTGGGCTTCCGCGAAATTTGGCGCGGCTCCAAAAATCCCGCCGTCTTGAGCTGGGTCCACGAGCAGGTGCCCGACGGCACGGATTTCCTTGAATTGATGCTCTATTCCAATCTTCCGCCCCAGGACAAACGAGGCAAGTACCACCATCTCTGCCTCCAAGTGCCGGACTTGGAGAAGGCCAAAGCCATCCTGGCATCGCGCGCCGCCCAAATCGGTTACGCCAAGCCGATGGAAATCCAAACCGGTGTCAATCATAAACGGCAATTGAACCTTTATGATCCCGATGGCACGCGCGTCGAGTTGATGGAGCCTCGAACATTCGACGGGCTGGCGGTGCCGTCGTCATCTGCGCCGCCGCCCCAACCAGCCACCCAAACCACCCAAAAATGAATCGTCGCGAAATGATTCTGCGCACCGCCCCTGCTCTGCTGGGCGCGTGTTTGATGGACTGGCCATTTTTGGCCGCAGGGGATGCGAGGAGAACGAGGAAGGTTTTGTTCTTTTCCAAATCATCGAACTTTGAACACGCCGTCATCAAGCGCAAGAACGGGCATCCCAGCTTCGTCGAAACGATCCTGGCCGAGACAGGCCCGCCGCACGGGATCGAATTCGTCTTTTGCAAGGACGGCAGCCTTTTTACGCCGGAATATTTGGCGCAGTTTGACGCCTATTTTTTCTACACCAGCGGCGATCTTCTGGCCGCCGGCAAGGATGGCAACCCGCCGATGACAACGGCCGGCAAAGCCGCCCTGCTCTCCGCCATTCATAGCGGAAAAGGATTCATCGGCGCTCATTCCGCCACCGATACGTTCCACACCGGCGAGACGGCGGAAACGAACACCAACGTGCCGCGCACCTGGCGCTATCGCAACCTCGGCGAAAAAGCGGACGCTTATACGCGCATGATCGGCGCCGAATTCATCATCCATAGCGTGCAACAGATGGCGAAGCTGCAAGTGGTGGACCCGTCCTTTCCCGGCATGGCCAAGCTCGGGCCGGATTTTGAAGTGATGGACGAATGGTATTCCATGACTGATTTTTCAAAAGACCTCCATGTGTTGCTTGTGCAGGAAACCCGAGGGATGAAAGGGCCGCCTTACCACCGCCCGCCTTATCCCTCAACCTGGGCGCGCCAGGAAGGCGAGGGCCGCGTCTTTTACACTTCGATGGGACACCGCGAGGATGTGTGGACGAACCCCGCTTTCCAGCAAATTCTTTTTGGCGGCATCGCCTGGGCTGCCGGCGCCAGGGACGCGGCCGTCGCACCGAACATCGAACAAGTCACACCGCACTGCTGGGAATTGCCGCCGGTTTCGGCGCCGGTGGCCAGCGATCCCGCCAAATATGATCCGAGTAAAGAAACACCGAAAACAAACTGAAAATTGAACCGCCCATTAC
>DASRLE010000254.1:0-9621 GCA_035648615.1 Saccharimonadales bacterium (SeqCode)
AGTTGTTGCTCGAGGAATTCAGCCGTGATTTTGTCGAGCGAACTCGAGGGAACTTTGGCCGCAATGCCCAGTTCCTTGGCTTTGACAAGGACGTCCTTGCTTTCGATACCGAGCTTCTTTGCTAAATCGTAAATACGAACGGGCATAATCTTTTTTTTGCCAACTGGCGCACAAAGCTTTCATGATCTTACCATGTCCACATTGTGCGCTTCCAGCCCATAAACTTAGGGCGTTGCCTGCGGACTGGGCGCTTCCACGCCATGACGCCGCGCTGCTTCCGCTTTGAGGGCCTCCATCAGGGCCGGCGCTTGCTCTTTGAGCTGATCGATCTGTTCCAAATCACTTAACTCAGCAGAGAACAACGCCTCCAAAGTCGAGAATCCGGCATGAACCAGCACACTCGCCACTTCGGGAGTCAGACCGGGAATCGCCCCAATCGTTTGCACGGCTTGGGCGACCTTTTCCTCGAATCCAAAAATCACCACCGTCTCCGGCTCGATATCAATCTGCCAGCCGGTCAGCTTTGAGGTCAGCCGCGCGTTCTGGCCCCGCTTGCCAATGGCCAGGGAAAGCTGGTCTTCGGCCACCATGATCTTCACCCGGTGGCGGACTTCATCGACGATGAATGACTTCAATTGCGCGGGCGCCAAGGCATTGCCGATGTAGGTCTTGACGTTCGGGTCCCACTTGATGATGTCCACCTTCTCGTTGTTCAACTCGCGCACGATATTCTTGACTCGCTGGCCGCGCAGTCCGACGCAAGCGCCCACCGGATCGACCTTGGGATCGCGCGTATGGACGGCCAGCTTGGTGCGAAAACCCGGTTCGCGCGCGATGCCTTTGATTTCAATGGTGCCATCGTTGATTTCCGAGACCTCGAGCTGAAATAACTTGATGACAAATTGCGGGTCGGCCCGCGACAGAATAATCTCCGGCCCATGCGGCCCGCTTTCCACCGCTTTGACGTAACAGCGAATGCGCTCACCGATTTGATATTCCTCGGTCGGGACGCGTTCCCGGTTCGGCAGCAGGGCCTCATATTTTCCGAGGTCGATGGTCACGTCCGAACGCTCGAAGCGGCGCACGACCCCGCTCATGATGTCGCCCACGCGATCCTTGAATTCCGCAAAAATCAATTGTTTTTCCGCGCGACGAACCTGCTGCATGAGCGCCTGCTTGGCATATTGCGCCGCAATGCGCCCGAAACCAGCCGGGGTCACTTCCACCTCCAACTCATCGCCTAACTGCGCATCGGCTTTAATGCGACGCGCATCGAAAACCGAAATCTGGTCGTGCTTGGAAAGCACTTTTTCAGAGACGACCAATTTGGCAAAAGCCTTAATATCCCCGTTCTTTGTGTCGATGACACAACGCAATTCACGCGCCGGGCCGACCGCTTTTTTGGCGGCCGAGACCAGGGCTTCTTCCACCGCTTGGACCAGGATGTCGCGACTGATGCCCTTCTCGCGTTCCCAGAATTCCAAGACTGCTAAAAAATCCGCGTTCATATATTTTCATTTTCCCCACCCGGGGAATAAAAAAGCCGGCAGACAGGGGCTCTCCGACTTGCGCGCTGAATCCACTAAAATCCAGCAAAACAAATTGTACGTTGCTCGGATAAAATAGCCCGTCATTCCCCAAGGGTCAAGCTTCAAAAAAACCCGGCCTGTGCTCAGGGTTGATGACATGATTTGGGCTGTTTAGAAAATAGCGCGCACCGTGCGCGTCTCTTCTTGACAGCCTCCCTCGTGACCGTTTGAAAAATAGCGCGCACGGTGAGCGGCAGCGATTTCCCCTTTCGTGATAGGATGGAGTCGTGAAATGAGAATGAATATGAATGATACCAAGCTACGCACGCGGGAATGCCTCAGTGCTCCAAGGTTTTGGAGGGGCCGGGCGCTTTCGAAGCCAGACTTTTTGATTGAAGCGCAAACCGAAACACGCAAACTACCGCTATGAGCGAAGGGATTTCTTCCAATGTTCCCCGTGAGGCCAGCACGGCAATAACTCCGCCAACCGCGGTCACCCCCGCGCCGAGCCAGCGTTTGATGTCCCTGGATGCGTTGCGCGGCTTCGATATGTTTTGGATCATCGGCGCGGACGCGCTGGTCGAGGCGCTGAATAGGATGGCGCATCCGCGCGGCGACCAGACGGGATTTTCGTTGATCGGGTCGATTGCTCATCAGTTGCAACATTGCGCGTGGGCCGGGTTCCACTTCGAGGACCTCATTTTTCCGCTCTTTGTTTTTATGGTGGGGGTGTCGCTGGTTTTTTCACTGACCAAAACGATTCGGCAGGAAGGCCGGGCGGTCGCGGTTCAGCGGGTTTTTCGGCGGGGCATCCTGCTTTTTTTGCTGGGTCTTTTTTATTCGGGCGGTTTCAGCAATAACTGGCCGGACATGCGGTTGATGGGGGTCTTGAATCGCATCGCGCTGTGCTATTTTTTTGCGGGCTTGATCTTTTGCTTCTGCAATCTGCGCGCCATGGTTGTGATTGTGGCCACGCTTTTGTTTAGTTACTGGGCGTTGCTGACCTTCGTTCCCATCCGCAATATTCAATTGGAAAAGACCGCGCTGGCCAAACTAGCGAAACAACGCGGCGTGCCCAACGACGCCAAGGCCCTTTTCTACAGCACCACCGAGCGCGTCACCGGCCATTTTGAAAAAGGATTCGACCTTTCCGACCACTTGGATTTTCAATATTTGCCGGGACGAAAATACGACACCTTTTTTGACCCGGAAGGTTTGCTCAGCACCCTGCCGGCGATTGCCTCTTGTTTGCTCGGCGTTTTTGCCGGGCTGCTCCTCTCCAATCCCTCCTACAAAGACCAGCAAAAGGTCATCTGCCTGATTGCCGCCGGGCTGGTGCTGGTCAATGTGGGCTGGCTCTGGAACCTCCAATTCCCTGTCATTAAGAAAATCTGGACGTCGTCCTTTGTCCTGGTGGCCGGCGGTTACAGCGCGTTGCTGCTCGGGATTTTTTACCTGGTGGTGGATGTCTGGAAATATCAAAAATGGTGCCGGCCCTTTGTCTGGATGGGCATGAATTCCATCACCATTTACATGGTCACCAATATTTTGGGCGGCGGGGAATGGGAAAAGCTGGGCAACCGCCTGGTGGGAGGCAACATCCGCGATTTTTGCAACGCCCACTGGTTCGGCAGCGGCGACCTTCTAGTCGCCGTGGCCGGCCTGGCGCTGGCCTTCTGGCTGGTCAATTTCCTCTACCGCCGCAAGGTCTTTCTGCGATTGTAATCCCAAGCTCAGCAAAAAATCTAGCCAAAATACCACTTGACCCTTAGTCCTCTGGTATGGTTGCATTGCCCCACTCTGGACGCATTTGCCAATCCCGAATGATAACGAAGGGAAAAGGCACCCGACGGCACACTTTATGCTTGTCTGGTAAAACGGGAAAAATATTGCATATTCAAACTAGAATGGTATCAAGCGCGTCCATTGTATGCTGACCGCAATGCCAAGTCATGTTTAATATGGATACCGAAACGCAGGTCTCAGGCGGGCAAGTGACCGGGCCGATCCCACTGTCTCAAACGCCTGGGCTGTACATGAATTCGTTCAGGATGGGCGCTTCGACTGCCGATATTTTTATAGTGCTTCAGCACAATGGCGCCGACGTTGCGGTTTTGAATATTTCATACACGCTCGCCAAAACCCTTGGGGAAGCACTTGGGAAGCTGATTGAGCAACTCGAAAATAAAAGCGGTCAGAAGATCATGACCGCCCATACAATTGCGGACGCCATGAAACGCACTCCATCCCAGCCTCTATCATGAATATATTAAACACTCCATATGTGCCGGTTTTAGCATACAGAACCGAGTTTGACCCCACGGAATCAAAAATTCTCAGTTTTGGAGAATTCCAGTCGGGGTGGCACTACGGTGAGGGGATTGCTTTCACTAAAAGAGCAATTGAGGACGCCATCCTTCTTCATCGTCAGATATACTTCAAAGGATTTCAAAAAACCGACGCATTTCCCGGGCAAAACGGAGAAATTCAAATAACAGTCTATAACGAGAATCATTACTTTCAATTTGAACGTCAAAAAGAAGGTTCGTGGGAAGTGACGCATGAGGACAACAACCAAGAAGTTGAATTCTTGCCGCTGCAGTCTTTCGACCAAGCATTAAACTATGTTAACGGTCTGAATTCAAAGGTATGCGATACGTACGTTTTGTATACAAAGGTTATTGGGACCCCAATAGGCGGCAGTTTAACCACTTGGCCTTCAGGCTTTCGGACGGCGGCGTATCAATCATCGATCGCGAATGCGCGAGTCAGGCAAGCACTACTATCTGTGAACACTTAAGAAGATGGTACCGTCCCTGTCACGGAGAACAGTCGTATATATATTGGGAGTTTGATTCTTCCGTTATTCCGGCTACGGCACGGATTCGCCCAACTTTAAGCGATTCAGGGGATGTATGCCATAGAGAGGTTTGCGATATTCACCGCAACGACGCTAAAAAGATTGCCTACAATATTGCGCTTGGCAATGTGATGGTGTGCGAAAACGGCGCGGCCCGAAGTGCTGTAGAGTCTGACTTCACGGCTGTGCAAACCATCACCCCCGACATCCAGATTTCCCCTGAGGGAACTCCTTAGATGCGGTCCACCGTTCTTTCAGGCTCCGCCCAGTCTCTTTTCAGCAAGGAATCTAATACAGACTGCAAATACTTATTCACATAGACAGGGAATGTCTAAGGGGCGGCGAGAACATGGGCGCAGATGCGAGAGAAAGGGATCCTATGTCGAAGAAACAACAATTTTTGGGGTTCGTGCTGGCTGGTGCGGTCGCCCAGGAAGCAGGCGAAAAAACCAGCGATACGGAATTGATCATGGAAATTGCCGGGCAAATTCCCGAGGAAAGAATTCCGGCCAATATCATGAACGCGGCGCGGGTTTTTCTGGCTTTTTGCCATGGCGAGAGCAAACGCCCTCACCGCTGGATGCTGGGCCGGGCCAAATAAATGAATTACATGGCCACTTCCAAAATTTCGGCCAGTTCCTCGCTCGTCAAAGCGATGGGGTTCGATTTGGTGCTGTTGGCGTTCTTGGCTTTTTCGATGACTTCCGCCATGGTCCCCGGCGTCAATTCGTAGTTTCCCAGTTTCGGGATTTGCAAATCGGCAACCAACTGGCGCACCCATTCAATGCCATCATGGGCCAGCGCGCCGCTTTGGCCAGTCAACCATTGCGCTATTTCTTCGTAACGCCTCAAGGCCGGACTGGACGGCTCGCGGCAGGTGAGCGCGGCCAGATTGACCCGCATCACCTGCGGCAGCAGCGCTCCGCAAACCGCGCCATGAGGCGCGGCGAACATGCCGCCGATCGCTCCCGCCAAACCATGCACCGTCCCCAATCCGGCGTTGGACAGCGCCAAGCCGCCCAGCAAACTGGCCAGCGCCATATCCTCGCGGGCCGCGTCCGTGCCGCCGTTTTCAAAAGCAGCCCGCAACGAGCGCGCGGCGCGAATTCCTTTCTCGCACAAAGCATC
The DNA here is from genome assembly GCA_035648615.1 of Saccharimonadales bacterium (SeqCode). Classification (GTDB taxonomy): domain Bacteria; phylum Verrucomicrobiota; class Verrucomicrobiia; order Limisphaerales; family Palsa-1400; genus DASRLE01. Next base: position 5,518 of record DASRLE010000254.1, read on the forward strand.
GGTCACGGGATTGGCGCGCAGACAGACATACGGTTCGATCAGTTGCGTCAGGGCATCGAGTCCTGTGCCTGCGATGACGGCAGGCGGCAAGCCGCGGGTCAGTTCGGGATCCACCCAGCGCCACTTTCGGCAGCATGAAGGGGCTGCGCAAACTGGCTTTGACCCTATGCTCGACGGAAGTGAAAACCGCATTGCGCGTCACCTCCGAACCAGTCCCCGCTGTGGTCGGGATGGCCATAAAAGGCGCCGAGGGCCGTCGCAAAGTTTGACCGCCGCCGATGATTTCGAGATAGTCCAGCACGTCTCCCTCATTGGTCAGCATCACCGCGATGGTTTTGCCCACGTCCAAGGCACTGCCTCCGCCCATGGCGATGACCAACTCGCAATTTTCGCGCCTGCCCAGGGCAACGCCCCGCCCCACCGTCTCCAGATCAGGCTCTCCTTCGACTGAAAACAAAACAGAGTGAACTCCCTCCTCCCGCAAAGCATCCAGCAAGCCTTGCGCGCGCCGCGCATCGCGGCCGGTCACGACCAGCGCGTGGCGGCCAAACTCCCGGGCCAGCGCGCCCGCTTGTTCAATCTTGCCCGCGCCAAAAATGATGCGCGTGGCGGTTGCAAATTCAAAGGGCATTCAGGTGATCAAATTTAACACTGGAACGCGGCTCGGCCATCATCGGGGCGACCGCATCGCGCCAGGCTTGATAATGCGCCGTTTCCTTGTGTTGCGCCGGCGCGCCCGAGTCGCGATAACTTTCGATCAGCACGAAGCGGGTTAAATCGGCCAACTGCTGCAACACATCAAATCGCGCCACACCCTACTCCTCCAAACTGTCGCGCGCATTGGCCAGGGTCGCTTCCAGAAATTCCATCACGCACTCAGGTTTGACGTGAATATGAACATGAATAACAAGCATAAAACGGGATCAAGCCGGCGGTTGTCCGTAATAGGACGCGGCTCCGTGCTTGCGCTGAAAATGCGCATCGAGCAGCTCGCGCTGGATGGGCTTCGCGATCGGATTGAGACGCACCGTCTCGGAAGCCAGCCGGGCCACGAACTCCAGGACGACAGCGTTATGGACTGCGTCAACAATGTTTTTGCCCCAGGCAAACGGCGCATGGCTGGCCACCAGCACGGAGGGAACACTTAACGGATTCGTGCCTTTGAACCGTTCCACAATGACGCGGCCGGTATTTGCTTCGTAATCCTTTTGAATTTCGTCGGCGCGCATGGGGCGGGTCACCGGCACTTCGCCATGCCAGTAATCGGCGTGCGTCGTGCCCAAAACCGGAATGCCGCAACCCGCCTGCGCCCAGGCCGTCGCATACAAACTGTGGGTGTGGACAATCCCGCCAATCCCCTCGAACGCCCGGTAAAGCGCCAGATGGGTCGGGGTATCCGAACTGGGCCGCAGCCTGCCTTCCACCACTTCGCCGCTGGCCAATGACACCACCACCATTTGTTCGGGTTGCAAAACGTCATACGGAACGCCCGAAGGTTTGATCACCATCAAACCTTGCGCGCGGTCCAAGCCGCTGGCGTTGCCCCAGGTTTGCACGACCAAGCCTTCCTTGACCAAATCCAAGCTGGCCTGGAAGACCTCATTTTTTAGGGCGTCAAGCATAGGAAAAACTCAGGGCAGCGCCTCCCGCGCGGAATGGCCCGCCGAGATAATATTAACGGAGGCCTCGGCCAGGCCACTCGACCGCGCCTTCAACTGCAACGTGCCCGGCTCCAGGCCGGCTTGCACGATGATTTGGGCCAAACCGTTGAACGCGCTTCGTTTCCAATGGACCTCCAGCGGTTTCCCCTGGATTTCCAGCGCCACCCCTTTATTGACGCCGCCATTGCCCTCGTGATTCCGCACGGCCACGGCAATGCTATTTTCGCCTTCGTGCAGATACTTACGAATCTCGAAGGACGGCTGGGCCGACCAATCCCGCGACTCACCCACCCGATGCCCGTTGACATACACCCAGCCCTCGTCATCAATCATCCCAAAAGCCACCTCGACGCTTTTGACGGCTAATTGATCAGACGTGACCTGAAAATGCGTCCGAAAAACGGCGGACTCTTCCGGGGTCAGCGGCCCCTCGTCCGCCTTCACGTTGACCTTGTCCCACGCGCTATCGTCGAATTTTTCCTCCACCTCGGGACGGTTTCGGGTGCCGGACACCTTCTTCATCCGCCAGTCGTCCAAGACGATTCGTTGACTGTCCATCTGCGGGACGTAGGTGTCGGGTTCATGACAACTGGGGTCCCCGTTTCCCACCCCCAGAATCCGGCCCGGGCCGGTCAGCTCGAAGTCAATCATATTGTCTGCCAGAGGCATCGTCCGCCCCTGGGCATCGGCCACCGCCACGGTGATCACAGAAACATCTTCGTCCCCGGCGGTCAGAGAAGTTCGATCGGGCGAAAGTCGCAGCGCAGCCGGCGCGCCCACGGTCTGGACTTCCCCTTCGGCAACGGATTTTCCCGCCTGGAAACCTCGGGCCAGCAACACGCCCGGCGCATATTTGACCGTCCATTGCAAATGTCCGTTCCTCGGCATGGGCTTGCGACCGAGACTTTGGCCGTTGAGCAGTAATTCCACTTCCTCGCAATTGCTGAAACAGCGCACATCAATATCCTGCCCTTCCTTTCCGGGCCAATTCCAATGCGGCAACAGATGCACGACCGGACGATCGCCCCACCACGCCTGATAATAGTAAAAATTGTCCTTGGGGAATCCGCAGGTGTCCATGATTCCAAAATGCGAATTGATGCACGGCCAGCCGTAGGGCGTCGGTTCGCCGCGATAATCAAAACCGGTCCAGACAAATCCACCCGAGAGCCATGGCCGGGCGGCGTAAACCTTCCACCACGACTCGGCGGTATTACCCCAGCGAGGGCCGTTGTCATCGTAGGAACTCATGTAGCCGCGATGGCTGTCGCTGGCGTAAATGCCCCGCGTGCATAAGGTGCTGGCCTGCTCGGTGCCGATGCACGGCTGCTGCGGATGAGCCGCATGATAGGGATCGACTGCGTCAAGATGATAATTCCAACCGCGCACATCGAGGACACTGTTGACCCCGGTGAAGACATTGCCCACGCTGGCCGCGGCCGTGCAAAGCCGCGAAGGGTCCAGCTTATGCGCCAGCTCTTGCATCGACGCCGCGCACCTCGCGCCATACGCGTCGGCTTGGTGGCTTTCCTCATTGAAGAGCGACCAAATAAAAACACTGGGATGATTACGGTCGCGCCGCATTTGTTCTTCCAAGCGGCCCATATTGGCGAGATCACTGCCCAGCAAACGATTTTCGTCCATGACCAGCAGGCCCAAGTGATCGCAGGCGTCCAGCAATTCCGGCGTCGGCGCGTTGTGCGACGTGCGAATGGCGTTGCCGCCCATTTCTTTCAATCGGCGCACCCGAAAATCCTGCACTGCGTCAGGGAGGGCGGAACCTAAGCCCGCATGGTCCTGGTGGTTGCACGTTCCCTTAATTTCATAAGGGCGGCCATTCAAGAGGAAGCCTTGATTCGCGTCAAAAGCCACCGTGCGAATCCCGAATTCCGTTTCCGTCCGGTCGGTCACGTTGCCGAGCGAGGTCACGGTGGTGATGAGTTTGTAAAGTTGCGGGGATTCTGGAGACCACAGGACGGGCGCGCGCACCTTCATTTGGCGCGCGGCTTCCTTCGCGCTCCACGGCGGCATGGCAGTGGATTGTTTGGTTTGCGCGACGCTCCTCCCTTGCGGATCGAGGATTTCGTACGAGACGACTGCTTCGACGGCATTGCTCAACCCGTTTTTCAACAACGTCTCGATATGGACAGTGGCGGGACCGCGCGGAACGTTGCCGGGAAACTGGCTGTAAACACAAGTTCCATCCGGCGCCACAAAAAGGGGCGCGCTTTTCAAGAGCCAGACATGCCGGTAAATTCCCGCCCCTTCGTAGAACCAGCCTTCAAACTCCGAAGCATCGACCCGCACCGCCACCGTATTTTGCCCGCCGCAATTAGCCACATCGGTGATGTCATATCTAAAACTGTTGTAACCGCTTTCGTGATGGCCGGCCAAAAATCCATTCACGAAGACCCGGCAATCGCAATAAACCCCGTCAAATTGA
>DASRLE010000255.1:0-6053 GCA_035648615.1 Saccharimonadales bacterium (SeqCode)
TTGAAACGGCTCCAGGCGGAAAAGGCGGACCTGGAAAAGAAATTCAACGATCTCGCCGTTTTGCGCGAGCAGGTGCATAAGCTCAAGGAGGAGTTGTCCATCGCCCGCCGGCTGGATTGGATTCGCCGGGGCATTTATGAAACCTTTAACCAGAAGGGCGGCGAACGGCTCATCCATCCCGTTCATCCGTTGCCAGCGACCAATAATCCTTCGCTCAATGTCGAACTTAGGCAGGACGGTGGCGTCAAGATTCAGGCGCCCGCGCCTTCGGCTCCAACCAATAAATAGGCGTCCAAATCCCACGAAAAACTTGAACACTGCCGCTGAACAATTAATCGATTCCCATGGCCGTGTTTTGCGCGACTTGCGCGTGAGCGTGACGGATCGGTGCAATTTCCGCTGCCTCTATTGTCTGCCGGAAACGGAGGCAGCCGCCAATTTTTACCGCAACCGTTTTCCAGGCCGGCCCGAAGAAACCGCCCAAATTGCCCGCAAATGGCAGCCGCATTCCCAGATGCTGACCTTCGAGGAAATTGAGCGCATGGTCAGGATCGCCGTGGGGCTGGGCATCGAAAAAGTGCGCCTGACCGGAGGGGAACCGCTCCTGCGCCAGCAGATAGAAAAGCTGGTCGAAATGATCGCCCGCATTCCTGGCATCCGGGACCTGGCCATGACCAGCAATGGGTTTCTCTTCGTGCAGAAAGGACGCGCCTTGCGCGACGCCGGCTTGCGGCGCATCAGTTTCAGCCTCGATTCGCTTGATCGCGATAATTTCAAAAAAATCACCGGACGGGATGGCTTGCTCGAGCTGCTGGCCGCCATCGAGTTGGCCCAGGAATTGCGCCTTGACCCTGTCAAGGTGAATGCGGTGATTATCCGCGGCATCAATGACCACGAGATCGAAGCGCTGGCGGAATTTGCGGCCACTCGCGCCCTCAGCCTGCGCTTCATTGAGTTCATGCCGCTGGATTCCGCGCGCGCCTGGCAAAAGGAGTTGGTCGTGCCGGGCCGCGAAATTTTGCAACGCCTCGAGCAGCGATTTGCTTTGCGGCCGCTGGTCTCGTTGAACCCGTCCGAAACCGCCCGCCGCTGGGCGTTGCCGGGCGGAAAGGGAGAAATTGGGATTATTGCGCCGGTCAGCGAGCCGTTCTGCGGCCATTGCAACCGGGTGCGTCTGACCGCCGACGGGAAAATTCGCACCTGTCTTTTCAGTGTGGTCGAGCACGACGCCCGCGCCTTGTTGCGTTGCGGCGCGTCGGACGACGACCTGCGCGAGTACCTTCGCTCGGTGGTCTGGCAAAAGGAAGACCGGCATCACATCGGCGAAGCGAGCTTTGTCCAGCCGGAGCGGACCATGAGCTGCATCGGCGGTTGATTTGGGAACTTTATGACTTACGAATATACCTGCGCGAAATGCGGCCACGCCTTCGAGAAGCTCCAGCCCATTACCTCGGCGGCATAGACAGTCTGCCCCCGCGAACTGTGCCCTAAAAAGCCGTGGGGCAAAGGAAAGGTTAAACGAGCCGTCGGCGGCGGCACTGGATTGATTTTCAAGGGAAGCGGATTTTATATCACCGATTACCGGAGCGAAAATTACAAGGCCTCAGCCAAGAAAGAAGCCGGCAGCAGTTCAGGCTCGGGTTCGGGAAGTTCTTCCTCGGAAGGCGCAAAGAAGGAAAGCAAGAGCGCGCCGCCCTCTACTGCATCGGCGCCGGCAAGCGGCTCTGGCAGTACTGGCAGCGCGTCCCCTGCGCCTGCGCCCAAGACGCCAAAAAAAGAGTGAGCAAAAAGTTGTAGAGTCGAGGCTGTGCCTCGATTTGTTGAGCCGGAGGCTCAACACTACAACTACTCACCCCATCTTATCGGACGTTTAAGGCAATCGTCAGTTGCGAGATCGCTTCCCGCACATGATGCAAGGGCTTGCCTGCCAAGCCGCCGATGCTTCTTTCGAGAGCAGATTGGGCTTCGCGCACTTGAGAGTCGGATGTGCCCTGTTTTTCGTCGCCCTTCCCTTGCCCGCGCAGGTTTACGCCGAAAAATTTGGCGGCCTCTTCAATTTGATGCATGGCCCGCGCTCGATGGCCTTTGTAATCGTGATCGGCACGGTGCAGCAGCCCGTAAGCCTCGCGGAGCAGTTCGACTGAAGACGCATTGGGAATGGCTGGCGCGATGGCGGCGGCAATGGCAGCACGTTTCTTTCCCATCGGCACGGCTGTTTTCTCCCCAACCGCTCCCGCTTGCGCGGTAACGGTAAAGGCAGTCACCAAACCAAGAACGGCCAACGGACGAAAAAAAGATTTCATAAGCAATTAACGGATGGCCAGGGCTGTGTCGATTTGGCCGATGGCCTTGCGGATGTGTTGGCGCTCCTTGCCATGGGTCTCGTCCACAATATCTTCCAAGGCATGCTTGGCTTCATGAAGTTGCACATCCGATAATAATTGCTTTTCATGGCCACGCCCTTCCCCGTGAAGATCGACTCCCAGAATCTTGGCCGCCGCTTCAATCTGATGCATGGCGAGCAAGCGATGGCCTTTATAATCATGATCGCCGCGCTCCAAAATTCGGTAAGCATGACGCAACTTTTCCGCCTTCGCTTCTTCCCATTTGACAGGCAGCAGCCCCGACGATCGGGCAACGTTTTTGCCCGCATTCTGCAAAGGAATGGGGGAAGCCGCCTGAAGCCGGTTGATGCCGCACACGAAAAGCGAGCAGAGAGCCCCCGCCGATACATAGACCGATAGTGAACGCAGTTTCATAGAGCAAATTTCTTGTTTTTAATTAGGTTTCTGGACGAGTAAAAAAACATATCCAACCCCTACTGTCAAGGGTGCTCGGTGCGGCGCCGAAGTCCCTAATCGCCGCCTGACCAACAATGAAATCCAACGGGAGGAACTGAAAGGCAAAAAGATGGGGGCAAAAAGATTTGGATCTGAATTTTTTTGCCCCTATTTTTTTGCCGGACTGTATTTTGGGTTTCTTGGGGAGGGATTTTGTTTGACGCTTGACTGCGAGAGGGAAATTCCGCATTAAGGGTGGCACTGAGTCTTAAATCGTGAAATTCCCGACCCTCCCATTCTGCGCTCTTTGGCTGGCCGCCGTTATGACTTCGGCCCAGTCGAGCGACCATTGGGTCACAGCTCAGAGTTTTTCGCGGCAATTTACGGCCCAGGAATTAAGGCACTATTCCCCCCGCTCCGTGTCGCCCATGGCCACCCGGGTGCCCATCGCCGGAAGTTGGGCTTTTCTGGTGGCCGCCGTGCCCTCTTCTCCCAAGATGGAGAGGGACAAAATCGCCCTCGAACCGGCATTGCTGGTGGTTTCGTGCGAGCGCTTGAAGGAGTCGTTTTTGTGGGAAATGGGGATGAAGGACGAATGGCAAGGCACTATCTCTTTGCTCATCAACCCGTCTTTGACCGATGAGGTGGGGCCATCGCTGACGGCAATCCATCATCCCAGCGGCTGGAATTACGAATTGGAACTGTCCAAAACCATCAAGCCCGCCATTCTTATCCGGGCCGTTATTCAAACGCTGCTGGTGGAAATGGCCAATCGGAAAGCGGGCGGTCAATCGGCCGAAATCCCCTTCTGGCTGGCCGAAGGTTTGAGCGCGCACTTGCAGGCCTATAATTTGCCGATGTTTGTTATTCAGCCCAATGTCCAGACGGTTGGCGCCCGGGTCACAATCGAAGGCGCAAACGTGATTCGCGCGCGCTTGCGGGAACAGCAGCCGCTCTCCTTTCAGCAATTAAGCTGGCCCGAGCCGTCCGACTTGACCGGCCCCAGCCAGCCCTTGTATCGCAGTTGCGCGCAATTATTCCTGGAAAATCTACTGCAATTCAAAGACGGCCATGCCTGCCTGCGGCGCATGTTGGAGGAGATGCCTCAACATCTGAATTGGCAAACCGCTTTTCTAATTGGGTTTCATTCTCATTTTGCGCAATTGCTCGATGTGGAAAAATGGTGGGGCCTGACCTGCGTCACCTTCACCGGCGGTGACGTGATGACGCCTTGGACCGCAGAGCAGTGCTGGCGAAAGCTGCAAGAAGCGCTCGACGTCCCGGCCCAAGTGCATCTCGACTCGGCGCACCTGCCCACGCGGGCGCACATGACCTTGCAGGAAATCATCACCGAGTGGGACCCGGGCGATGTCCAGCACGCGTTAGAGCGTACTGTGCAGGAGTTGGAGGTTTTGCGTTGGCGCGGCGCGCCGGCGGTTCGGCCACTGGTCCAACAGTATATGGCGGCGCTGGACAACTATCTGCGCAAAAGCCGCTTGGACAAGCAGTTGGCGTCCGTCAAAAAAATTCCAACCTATCATCAGCGCGCGATGCAAAAAGAGGCGGTCCGGGAGTTGGATGGCTTGGACAAAAGGCGAGCCAGTTTGCGCGCGAGATTTTTTCCCGGCTATCGCGTGTCGCAGTTGAGTTCCCTCGCCACCTCGCATCCATAAAAAAATCCCCGGCAATCTCGCGAACGCCGGGGCAATGCGCCATTGAGACCAATGGCAAGCTCGTAGCTTATTTATTGGCCGCGCCGTCTTTGCCTGCGCCGGCTGGCTCGTTAATGATCGAAGCATCCTTCTCCGCCATCTGCAAGTGATGTTGCAGGGTAGGCAGGTTGCTTTGGGCAAAACTCCTGACGTCCGAGTCAGAGTTGCTGGCTGCGGCCTGTTGGAAGAGCGCAATGAGCTTCTGATGGCCCTTCACTTGGTCATCCAAAAACTGGCGGTCAAAGGCCGCTCCCGACAAGGCAGACAGCTCGTCCACTTTATGCTGATGTTTGGTATCCAGTTGTGAAACAAGATGGATATTTTTTCCCTGGGCCAGACCGCGCAATTTCCCCTCGACGGCTTGGTGGTCCCGCACCAGATGTTTGGCCAGCATTTTTACCTGGCGGCTCTGGCCTTTTTCTTCGGCAAGCTGGCCCATTTCAATCTCGGCCTTATTGGCATGGCAGGTAGCCTGCAGGAAGGAGGCGGGATCCATCGCTTGCGCTCCAGCGGCTTCATTGATTGCCTCGCCTGATTGCACGATGATGGGCTGGCTGGGAGACGGAGGCGCTTTATCTGCGCTGCCTGCGGGAAGCTGGCTGTTATTGACCGCGTTTTGTTGCGCGGCTTCGGTGCCGTCATTGGCGCGGACCGTTTGTAAACCGATAATTAAACTGGCTGCGGCCATGGCCGCGGTGATTTGTTTCATTCGACGATTTTTCATAATTGCTCTTTCGTTAGATTATTTTTTACCTCTCCTTGAAGGTCTGAAATAACCTATCCCGTGCCACCATTGTCGCAATGGGTGCGAACCCCTCTTTTTGGTTGAGGGATTCCGAGCAGATAGAGCAAGGCCGGAAGAGGAAATGTTCTCGACCGGCCTTGTCAAATGCGATTAAACCGCCAAGATCCTACTGCGGCGGCGCTTGCGGCGGCGCGGGCGCTTGCGGCGGCGCGGGCGCTTGCGGCGGCGCGGGCGCTTGCAGCGCCCCCGGGTTTCCTGGCCCGCCGGGAGGAGGCAACTGACGAGACGCAGCAGCCTGAGCCTTGATCACCGCGTCCAATTCCTGAATTGCTTTGTCACACGCATCAATGGCGGCCTGCCGATGCCCGCCAAAATCATCGGTGGAGCGCTCCAGCTCCATCTTGGCGTGTTTCAAACTCATAAACGTCGGCTGAAACGAATTGCGCATCCGTCCCCGAAATTGCGGAGGATAAGGGCGCGGGCGAGCCGGACCCCCTGGCGTTCCCGGAGCGCCGGGAGCTCCCGGCGGCGGCACCGAAGCGGGCGGCGCGGTCGGCGTGCCATCGGGCGGCGGCTGGGCCTGCAAATGATTCAAAGTCAAAACGCCCAAGCTGGTCAAGGCTATAGTGGCGAGAAGCATTATTTTCTTTTTCATAGTTTATAAATTGGATGACGCAACGTAGGCTGCGGATCCGGAAACGTAAAGCCTCAAATATTGGATTGCGAGCGGATCGCTAGTCTGTAGTTTGAGGCAAATGGCGCACCCGACATTTCAACGAAGCGTGGTTGGCTACCACGGATGCGACGCTGCTGTGG
>DASRLE010000256.1:0-28954 GCA_035648615.1 Saccharimonadales bacterium (SeqCode)
TGCAAGGCGAGGTCGTCAATCCGGGCCAGGGCATCCTTACTTTGATTGATCCCAACAACCTTTGGGTGCGCGGTGACGTCGAGGAAAGTTATATTGACAAGATCCATCTCAATGACAAATTCACCGTCCGCCTGCCCTCGGGCGCCCAACGTGAAGGCGTCGTTTTCTATCGCGGCGTCGATGCCGATTTCGCCACCCAACGCGACGTCAGCCGCACCAAGCGCGATATCAAAACCTTTGAAATCCGTCTGCGCTGCAACAACGACGATCGCAGCCTGGCCACAGGCATGACGGCCACCATACTCCTCTCTCTGGATAAAAAATGACGCCGCTCGCCGTCGAAGTCGAAAACCTGACGAAGCGCTTTGGCGATTTTTGCGCGGTGGACCATTTGAATTTCACTGTGGACAGCGGTGAAATCTTCGGGCTGCTGGGTCCGAACGGCGCGGGCAAATCGACCCTCATCCGCATGTTGACCACCCTCGTGCCGCCCACCTCCGGGATCGCCCGAGTGAATGGATTTGACGTGGCCCGTTCGCCCAACGACGTGCGGCAATCCATCGGCGTCATTCCGCAAGCCATGACTTCCGACCTGGATTTGAGCGCGGAGGAAAACATGAGCATCTTCGCCAAACTCTACGGCATCCCGCGCGAAAAACGGCGCGAGACAATCAAAGAATTGTTGCGGGCGGTGGACTTGGAACAATGGACCGACAAGCCTGTCAAGATGTTTTCCGGCGGGATGCGGCGCCGCCTGGAAATCGCCCGCGGCCTGGTGCATGAGCCGAAAATCTTTTTTTTGGATGAGCCGACCACCGGCCTCGATCCTGTCTCACGCGTGGCAGTGTGGGAAATGCTGGCGAAATTGAAACAGCAGCGAAACCTCACCATTATTGTCACCACTCATTACATGGATGAGGCGGACAAACTTTGTGACCGAATCGCGATTGTCGATCACGGCAAATTGGTCGCGCTCGATTCGCCGTTAAAGCTGAAGGCGTCGATTCCCGGCAAAAACGTTCTGGAAGTCAGCTTTGCGGAAGCGCCGCCCGGCTGGAAAGAAACCTTGCAGGCGTTGCCGGAAGTGGCGGATATCAAATCCGAAGACAAAATGTTCCGCCTCTCTTCCAACAACGGCGCTCGCACCACGGTCGCCTTGATGGAAGCGGCGCGCGCCGCCGGAGTCACGCTGACCTCGCTTTCTGTGCAAAGCACCACGCTCGACGATGTTTTTGTACACTACACCGGTCATCAATTGCGCGACACCCTGCAGGCGCCCTCGGCCGCGAGCAGCGCCTTCATTATGCACCGGGAATAAAGATGCACCGCATTCTTGCCATCGTGGAACGTGATTTGCGGCGCTTTCGGCGCAGTCCGACGCTGATCATTGTTTCCATGATCATGCCGCTGATGCAGTTGATTATTTTGGGTTACGCGTTTGGCGGGAAGATCAAGAACTTGCAAGTCGGCGTCCTGGATGAAGACCACGGCGTGCCTGCGGTCAAAGTGCAGGAGATGGCCCAGGCGATCACCGCCAACGCGCATACATTCCACACTGTTTTCTACGACGACCAGGCGTCGGCGTTGCGCGATTTGCGCAATGGAAAAATCAACGGGCTGATCAACATCCCGCCGCACTTTTCGCGCAAAGTTCTCGCGGGGGCCAACCCTCACTTGGGGCTGGTCGAGGACAACACGGACCAGTTTGCGTCTTCCGCTTTGGAAGGTTCCCTTAATCAGATGCTCGACTCCTACAATAACCCCGGCGCGGCCGCGCGACTGAGCGCCAAGGCCACGCTCTCCGTCGTCGAAATTTATCCCTACGTGCCTTACATCCAATATCTGCTGCCCGGGACCATTGTGCTGGCCATCTTTGTCTCGGCCATGATTGGCGGCGGAATTATTTATATTGATGACAAAGCGCGGGGACTGCACGAAGGCTATCTGGTCACGCCCATTCGCAAGCTGGAACTCATCCTCGGCTTCACCGTCTCAGGGGCGGCCAAGGCGATCCTCGCCGGAGTGGTTTTAGTTACCGTCGGCTCGCTCATCGCCGGCATACCGGACCCGCTAAACCCATTGCGGTTGGCGCGAATGATTTTGCTCGTCACCGTCACAGCGCTGGCTTTGATCAGCATGATGTTTCTTTTGATGGTGCGGGTGAGCGATCCATTGGTGCCTCGCGCCATTTTTGGAGTGTTGAACACCGTCCTGTTTTTTCCGAGCGGCGCGGTCTATCCCACCCAGGCCTTCCCGCCCTGGATGCAAGTGATTACCGCCATCGATCCGTTTACCTACGCAGTGCATGGATTCAAACAACTGATCCTGAAGAATACCGGGCTGGGGGCGATTGGCTTCGATTTGCTTTATTTGGCAGGATTCACGCTGATTGCCATGGCGGCGGCCACCGTTCTTTTTCGCCGGACGCTGTAATATACACAGTAAAAGGCGAAGAGAGCGCCGTTTTCGCGATTTTTGGTGACAAGACCGGAGCAATCTTCTAAAACTCTTCCAACAAAGCCGCAGAGAACTAACAATGAGCCGTCTCGTGATCAATCCTGGAACGCCGCAGGCCTGGGAAATTCAGCTTAAGCCGGGGGCTAATTCTTTTGGGCGAAGCGACGCGAATGATTTCAAAATCAACGATCCGAGCGTGTCTGGGTCGCATTGCCACATCTTGGTCAGCGATGGTTCCGCGCTGCTCAGAGATGCGGGTTCCACCAACGGCACCTTTATCGGCGGATCACGCATTCAGGAGGGAACCCTTGAGAACGGCAAAGACATCAAGCTGGGCGGCGTGACGATGGTTTTTTATTCAGTGACGAGCGCCCCGGCTACGGCGGTCGCGCCAGCGTCCCCACGCGTGTCGGTGAGGATTGCCACCCGGGCCGAGGCGCCGGCTGTGGCCGAAGTCATAGAGTCGCCGGCCATAACAGCCATTACAACGGAGACCGTTCCTGCGTTGCTGATGGGCGCGAGGTTCTGTAAATCTCATCCCAAGTCCCCGGCCCGTTTCCTGTGCGGCAAATGCAATGGCGCCTATTGCGATTTGTGCATTCTCACCAAGGAAGCGGGAGGGAATACAGTGCGATCGTGCCGCCGTTGTGGGACGGAAGTTGTTCCGTACCAATTTTATCAGGCGCCCTCCAAGGGTTTTTACGCGAAACTGCCGGACGCATTTCTCTATCCGTTTAAAGGGGCGGGAGTGCTTATTTTGATTTGCGCCACCATCGCGTTCTCGGCGCTGAACTTCGTCAGCCGAGGCATTTTCGGTTTATTTATCAGTGTGGCGCTTTACGGTTTTGTATTTTTGTTCATGCAGAACATCATTTTGACGACGACCTCGGATGAAAATGAAACCTTGGGCTTTCCGGACATGAGCAGCCTGTTTGGCGCGGCCTTTCAATTGGCCGGCACAGTTGTCGCATCGTTTTGGCTGGCCATCGGCCTCGGGATAGCCAAGCTCTCTGGAATGGAAATTCCTTCGGAGGCCATTCTTGGGGCCTTGGTCCTGGGAGGAATATACTTTCCAATGGCGTTGCTGGTCGTGGCCATGAAGGACACCGTTCTGGCGGCCAATCCCTTGGTCGTCATCCCGGCGATGGTGAAAGTTCCCGCGAAATACTCGGTGACCGTTGTCTTGTTGCTGGGCGTGTTCGGGGTGCGCAAGCTAGGAAGCCTGATTTCGGGTGGCGCCGGCACGGTCGCGCTGAGGACTCATGATCAGAACACCTTTCTGGCGGCGATGGGAATCCAGGCCGGACTGGCCCTGCTGAGTGTTTATTTATTGACAGTTACGATGCGCATCCTCGGGCTCTTCTACAACAGCAGCAAACAAAAACTGGGCTGGTTCAGTCATTGACCGTTTTGGAGGGTCCATTTCAAAGGCGCCAGAGTTAGAAAATCAGATTTGCGGGCGAGCTTGTTCCATTTGTTTTCGAGCCGCGCGATGCGTTTCTCAGTGGCCGGATGGCTTTGCAACGCCTGCGGCGCGAAGGCGCGGGATCCCAGTTTTCCCTCCTTCGCCTCCAGCTTTTTGAACACGCTGATCATCCCGCGGGGATCGATGTTCGCCGCCACCAGATAATCCCACCCCGTATCGTCGGCCTCCGTCTCATAATCCTGCGAGAACCCTTGGAAAACCATCATTCCCGAACCGACGGACAGGAGGTTTCCCATTCCGCTGTCGCTATGCAGGAAGAGGCCGAAAATCACCAAGGGCCCGGCGGCGGCGATGCCGCGACGCATGGCGTGCCGTTTCGTTTGATGGGCCAGTTCGTGGGCGAGCACCCCGAGAAGTTCTTCCGGCTGATCGGCCATTTTCAGCAAGCCCGCGTTGACCACGACAGACCCGCCGGGAAGGGCAAAAGCGTTGGGGTCCGGATCGCTCGTAATGTAAAACTTCAAATCGCGCCGCGCGGGAGGCAAAACCTGAATGAGCGGCGCAGCGAGATCAGCCAGTTGGGCCACCGCATTCGTGTCATCCAGCAGCTTGCCGCTTTTTCGCAACTCTTCGATCTCATGGGCGCCGACTTTCTGTTCCCACGCCATCGGAATCCTTGCCGTAATGGCACCCGCCATCGCGCTGATGGCCAGCGACCCAAGCCACAGAACCAGCACGCAACCCGCCGCGAAATAGCCCGTCAGCCGCAAGGCGCGGGTCAGTTCGCGCCGTCCGAGGATGGACGCGACTTCGGGACGCGACCGGATCGCCGGGTGCCGCAGAATGGATTGATCCCGGGTAAAGAGTTTCACTTCCGGGCGCGCGGCATCGTTGAAAAAAATGCCCGGGCCGCCGTCCTCAAATTCCACTTCCAGAGCCGTCATTGGAATGGCGATGGAAAGCGCCTCCGCCTGAAACTGCATCTGTATGCGGCCGATCAAAATCCTTCCATTCACCGGCTCGCCCTCAAAATCCGGGTGGAACAGGCTCGCATCAACACCGTGGGGAGTTGGGTTCAATTCAGCCGGCAGGCTACCGATCTCGTGCCCAAATGGCCATCCAAAAAAAGGCTCGGGCAACAATACGGCCAATGCCGCAGCTTTTCCCCGACGCGCCGACCCGCCAGCAGCCTAATTGTGACATTTCTTGCCTCAAACTATCGTTTTGTTAAGCGCCCGCCGGAAGCTTCCAAGCACCTGCGTGCCGAAATACGAATAAAAGCATTAACCTGAAATTTTTATGAAACATAAAACACAAAATTCCTTCACAATCTTGAAGGTTGCAGCCTGTGCGCTTCTCGCCTTTTGTTTCGTGGCCTCGGCCCAAGCGCAAGATGCCAAAATTGATCCTACCGGAACTTGGATCTGGGCCAACGCCCGGCGCAACGGCGGCCCCGGCCGCACCAACACCCTGGTCTTAAAATATCAAAACAACGTCCTGTCCGGCACTGTGCAATCACTCGTCCGCGGTGGACCGGCCAATCGGATCAGCATTTCCGACGGCAAACTGGAAGGCGACCAAATCTCTTTCAAAGTCAGCCGGGAAGTCAATGGCAACGTAATGATTACCGGGTATGAAGGAAGGGTGGCCGAGGACACCATCAAAGGCAAAATCAGCACAGAACGAGATGGCGAAACACAGTCGCACAAATGGGAAGCCAGACGCGAAGCGTCATTTACACCCTAAGAGCGTGTCACCAGTACTGGTGACTGGCGCCTTTGGCCCGAGGCCGTATGCTGTTCACGTTGACAGGGCAAAATGCGGTTTCCGTGTGTGTCAAAATAGCGTGGTTCGCAGCGCTGCCTTGGGTAAAATTTAATGTTCTCTCAATCAGGCCGGGCTAAAATCCGGCCTTTTTGATTTTTCACCCTGCCTTTACGCTCATCGAACGCGGAAGAACTGATTCGTCCCAGTAATCCCCGTGGTGTAAGGACTCACTGGCGCCGCCGGCACGTCCGTAAATCCCGTCCCAAACTGCGTTGTGGATTGCAAGACTCCAGTGGAGGTCCATGTGACTATCACGTTCGTGCCGGATCGGACGATGGACAACGTCGCGGGGGGAGCTTTAGCCGCTTGGTGAATCGGGGCAAAAGTCAATCCGCGAAAGACGGTGCTGGTCGGTGAAAAGGTCAGGAAATTGAAGGTGGAAGCCGCTCCAGTATCAACGACCGAGACCAAAAGATTCGGACTCCCTGTTGCGGCGATGGCATAAACCACAGGGTTGGTTCCGCTGAAATCCACGGCGAGTTCCTGGAACGGATCGGTCGTGTAAGTGAGGGTGTATTGATAGACCCAGTTAGTGCCGCTGCCATCCCCGGTGAAACGTTCAATTCCCCCGCCTGTGCCTATCCCCTGCATATCCACATAGTAAGCGATGGTTAAAGCGGGATTGATGGCAAAGCCTTTCGGGTTGGGCGTGCCCGTGGCCCCAGGAATCAGGTTCGTGCTGGCATTAATCACCAGCGTGGGGGTGGCCGCATTGGTCGGCGCGCCAATGAACGCGGCGAGGCCATTGCTGCCGGTGGCAGGGTATTGCGAGGTGCTGAAGTAAATCGAACCGTTGACCATCAGCATATCGCGAATGGCGCCTGCGCCTGCGCCCGAAATGGTCCCCGGAGAGAAATTAGTTCCCAGATATTGAATGCCATCTTTGCTCCCGCCAGCCCAGAAATTGCCTTGGCCATCCGTCACCGCACCCCGAATTGTCCCGCCGGAAAACTTGTTGGTCGTGATAACGTCCAGGATGAAATTGCCGAAGGCGTCCACTGTGCCTACGCCCCGCGGGACGGCAATGGAGGTGGAGGTGTCAATGCTGCTGGTCAGCGTGTAAGGAATGTTGGTGTTGTAGCCTTGCAACACCAGATACTGACCGTCGGTGGATAACGAAAGCATGCCCGAAAACGCCGACCCGCCTTGAACCAAGGCGTCATCGCCATTGGTGGGGATGTTTACCTGAGACACAAAAGTGCCGTTGGTTTGATAATCGGCCACTATAATCGGATTGCCGTGGCTCCCGATAGCCGCGCTGCCATCACCCACCTGCAAAACAGCCAAATCGCCTGGAACAAATTGAGTCTGGGCGTGGGCCGCGCCCGCCAAAATTAACGGCAACGCCACAACACAGAGCGTTTTGGTGATAGTTGTTTTCATGGAAGGGAGCGTTGGGATTGTTGAACGTTGACTGATTAAAGCGGACGGGTGAACGGCGGGACATAATTCATATGCCAATAGTACTGCCACAGCCCCTGCAGCCTCACTAACTGGGCATGGCCATCGGCGAAGCCCATGTTGATGGCTCCGGGCAAAGGCGTCCCGGGCGGAAGCGCCCGAGGGGCGCGAGCCGGAGCGATCCCTCCATGGCGATCGACATCCAGACGGGGCATTCCTGGGTCGCTGTCTCCCGGGGCGTAAAGATTGCGTCCTGGCGAATCGCTGGCTTCGACCCAGCAATCCACCCAAACCGCATCGAAAAAGAACGGCGTTTGCGACGGCCTCGTGATATTGGCTTCTTTCCCAAACAGGAACCCAAGATTGTCCTGAATGACTGAGCTGATGTGAACGGAACTCTTATCATACATCCAGCCATTGATGGCATAGCTGCCCGTTAGATTCGTCGTCATATTGCCGCTAATCCAAACCCAGGCCGTGTCGCCTGTGCCTAAACTTTGCTGGTTCAGCAGGGGGGATGGCAGGCGAGTGGTGGGGCAAAGCCGTATCTTGTCCACCGCGGCATAGGCGCTGATGAGCGAACCCATCCAGAGCGAGTTCGAGGTGTCAATGGAATCAGGATCGGCGTAACCAAAACATTCCTGTGTTTCATCCATGTACATAAACCCGGCGGTGCCTAATTGTTTGGTATTATTCAGACAGGCAATCTGCTGGGATTTCATCTTCGCGCTGGCCAGCGCCGGCAATAGCATCGCAGCCAAAATGGCAATAATGGCAATAACCACCAGCAGTTCGATGAGCGTAAAGCCCTTTTGCAATGGCTTCTTTTCCCCATGGATGTTCCGAAAAATTTTCATATCCGGTGATTGCACGATTTTTACCATACACCCTGCGCGCACAGGACGGAATAGATGAAACAATTATTTACATGGAGAATTCGCTGAACGCCATTCCCGCCCGCAGTCGTTTCTAGCGCTGCTGCGGAGAAGGGGGAGAAGGGGTCAAACCGGAGAAGGGGTCAAACCGTACATTTGCGCGATCGATCACGGATCGCCTCCGTCTTACTGAATGAGAATTTGACGTTGCATTGAGAATCATCTTAACGCAAAAAGTCGTGGCCTCAAGCACGAAATTAAGCAGATGTACGGTTTGACCCCTTTGACGGTCAATGGCGCGATAGAAGTGCGTTTCAAGGCTTCGGTTGGAGAAGCGTTTGTGCAAGCATTGGAAATCGGAGAAAACTTGCGCGGCAATGGCGCCACGCCAATTTCATCCTCGCTCAAACCTTAATGACCTGGCATGCAATTATTTTGTGAGGCGATTCGTCCTGTTTTTTATACGAGGTACGAGGGGTCACCCATTTGCGCTATTGGTCACGGATCATTTTCGTCTTACTGAATGTGAATTTGACGTGGCATTAAAGACCATCCTAACGCAAAACCCCGTGGCCGCAAACACGGAATAAAGCAAATGTACGGTTTGACCCCTTTGATGATGAGGCATCAGAAAAGTCCCACCCGTGCGCCAAAAGTGTCAATAGTGAGGACTGACACTCGCCTGCCACTCGCCCGAACGATTGGGGGGGGGGCGCGTTGTGGTGAGGTGGAAGGACAACAGCGATTTTAACATCGTCGTTGACTTGGCTGGGAACAACGGGGACGCGACTTCAGTGCGCGGTGAGTTTGCAGGCTATACCCGGACCAGGTTTGACTCTGGATCGGTCATCGCTGGCTTTGACATGGTATTCTTTGGCGACAAGCGCGCCCGCTAATGATTCAGGGAAGAAATGACACTTCACGATGGCCTCCATTGTCATTCCCCATTGCCGAGGCCGATGCTGGAAAAGGTTGAAAAAGGCTGGAAAAGCCCGGAATAAGTCGGAAATCAAAGGTTTGCGAAAGCGTCGCCCGTTACGGCTGGTAGGGTGGAGAGAAGTCTTTGACTTTGTCAATGCCTTCAAAAGTCGTTGTTGGACCGTAGATTTTGATACGCCACTTGTCCCCGCCCAAATAGGTGAAGCGCACTTTGGCGTGAGTCAGCCTGGCCGGAATGCCGAAATCTGCGCGCCTAAAAGCAGCCTCGTGTGCAACGCCAGTCGCCGGATTGCCGTCCGGCAAAGTGGCAGCGCCACGTGACCAGCCCTCTTTTCCGTTTTCCTTCCATTTGATGACGATCTGGTCCTTGATGTGGACGGTTTCCATAATGGTGGATGCCGCCACAGAAAGTTGGTCTTCGCCGTGAACTGGCATCAAGCGCCCGGCCCAGGACTGATCTGGAAGTCCAACAGCGTCCGTCACGAAAATCTCATTCGTGCTCAGGTTAAACCACTCAAATTCAACATCACCCCGGCTACAACCAGTGCCGCAGGCGAAAGCCAGAAGCAAAGGAATGATGAGGTGGCAGATCAATCGCCTATTTTGCGTTTTCGATTTTGTAGCGCACTTCAAAGCAATCGGGCGGGATGTTGGTTGAGCGTCAGAGGGGTCTAACCGTACATTTGCACTATTCGTCATCGGTGAGCACTGAAATAAAGCCTATGTACGGTTTGAACCCGTTGAACGGCGCAGTTGCGCGAGCACTTGGGACGCGCCAGGAATCGGCGTTGGAGCGATGCGGTTGAGCCGCGCTTTAAAGGCGGCTGCGGACTTGCCAGACTTTTTCTTGAGAGCGGGTCCGAGCTTAATCCAAGGTTTGCCCCCGTCAGTGACGATAATAGTTTCCCCCGCATGTGCCAAACTGCCGATCCTCCCGAACCCCCGAAGTGCTTGTTGTTTGGTGATCGTTTTCATGCAATAACGCTATCCCGAAGTTGATCTTTCGGCAATGGCGAAGTCCTCTCCAAAAGGGACAGAGACAAGCAGCCAATCGACAACGCATAAAACCAGAACGAACAGCGCGCGCGATGGACGCCGACCTATCGTTCGCCCTCCTTCATTCGGTTCGCCGTTTTGGATTTGCCTTGTATAAAGCGGCGCTTTGCTGCTGCAATCGTTGGGTGCAATCTGATGAGTCCAGCCACGGTCCTTTGCGCATTCTTCATCTAGAGGATGATGACGTGGATGCCGCGCTCATCCGGCATGAGCTGGCCCGGGAAAATTTTGCGGCGGATTTGGTGCAGGTGAAATGCGGCGAAAGCTTTCGCAAGGCCCTGCGCGAACAGCAGTTTGGCCTGATTTTGGCGGATTGCGCTTTGCCTTCTTTCAGTGGGCTGGAGGCGCTGGAGATCAGCCGGAGAGAAGCGCCGGGGGCGCCTTTTATTTTTGTCTCGGGCACGATGGGCGAAGAACTGGCGGTCGATTGTGTCAAACGCGGGGCGACGGATTACGTTCTCAAGGACCGGCTGGTGCAGCTTGCCCCGGCGGTGCGAAGGGCCTTGCGCGAGCGGGACGATCACCGCGCCCATGAAAAAGCGCTGGACCAGCTTCGCCAAAATGAAAAGGACCTGGCCGATTTTTTTGAGCATGCTCCCATCGGCTTGAGTTGGGCCAGCCCGGACGGGCGGATTTTGAAGGTCAATCAGGCGGAGTTGGATATGCTGGGTTACTCCGCCAAGGATTACCTAGGACGCCCGGTAGTGTCGTTTCATCATCAGCCGCAGGCCATGGGGTCGGTCCTTGAGGAAGTGGCGCGCGGGGAGTCTGTCAATAATTTTGAATCGCGCATGCGCTGCCGCGACGGTTCGAGCCGGGACGTGTTGATCTCCATCAACGGCTTATGGGAGAAAGGCCGCTTGGTTCATACGCGCTGTTTCACGCGCGACATCACTCAACTCAAGCAAGAGCAAACGATCAACGCCGCTTTTTCCGGGCTGGCCCTCAAGCTCAGTTCCGCCGCCGCCCAACAGAAGGCGGCCCAAGTCATTATCGACGCGGCGGCCTCTCTTTTGGAGTGGGATTCCTCTTCGCTCGATTTATATCTGTCCTCCCAAGGCGTGCTGGAGCGGATCATGGCGGTCGAGGTGATCGAGGGCCGGCAAGTCCAGTCTCCGGTTTCCTCCGTGGCCGAAAAGGTGCGCCCCGGCAGCATGGCCGAGCGCGTGCTGTTGCAGGGGGGCCAATTGGTCATGGGCGAGGAAGCGTTGACCACGGCGGATCGCCCGGCGGCTTCGGTGCTGGCGGTGCCGGTGCGGAATGGAGCGCGCGTCATTGGCATCCTCGCCGTGCAAAGCTACACGGCCAAGGCTTATTCGCAGGGGGATTTGAATACCTTGCAAGCCTTGGCGGACCACTGCGGCGGCGCTCTGGAACGGATTCGCACCGAGGAAAACGTCACGCTTCTGAACATTCAATTGCTGGCCGCCGCCCGCCGGGCCGGCATGGAAGAGGTGGCCAGCAGTGTTTTGCATAACGTCGGCAACGTGCTCAACACCGTCAATGTTTCCGCGACCACGTTAACCGAAAAAATCACGCATTCACGGCTGGCGGGCATTGTGGCGGTGGCGGAAATGCTGCACAAACACACTGATGATTTATATTCTTTCCTGACCGCCAATGTGCGCGGCAAACAACTGCCCGAATACCTCTCCGCCCTGGGCCGCTACTGGACGGAAGAGCAGGCGCTGTGGGTGCAGGAACTCAAGCACCTGGCCAAGTATATCAATCACATCAAGGAGATCATCAGCCGCCAACAATCCCTGGCCGGCCCTTCCTCGGAGGTGGATTCAGTCATGCTTTCCGACTTGCTGGAGGATGCCTTGGCCATTGCCGTTCCCAATCTGGAACGCTGGGGCATGACCCTGCGGCGCGAATACCAGGCCGAGATGGCGATTCAGGTGGATAAACGGAAGTTCATTTTGATCGTCGTCAACCTCCTGAAGAATGCCAAAGAAGCGCTGCTGGCCTGCGATCGCGACGACAAGGAATTGATCGTCCGCACCCAACCCCAAACGCAAGGCCACTTCTGCCTGCAAGTGATTGACAATGGCGCCGGGATTACGCCGGAGAATCTGGCGCAGGTTGGTTCGCGCGGGTTCTCCACCAAGAAAGGGGGCCATGGGTTTGGCCTTCACAGCAGCACGTTGATCGCACGCGAATTGGGCGGCTCGCTCAGTTTCCACAGCGACGGTTTGGGCCAGGGCTCGTGTTTCACGCTGATGCTTCCCCTTTCGCAAGGCCATCGCAAGGAGGCGCGCCCGTGAACACCCCGCCGGTCTTCCGAATCCTTGTTATTGACGATAACCCAGACATTCATGAGGACTTCCGTAAAATCCTCGCCGCCGACGACCGGGCGGAGCGGGAGCTGGCGGCGGTGGAAGCGAAGCTGTTGGGCCGTCCGATGCCGGCGGCCAAAATGCCCTCCTTCGACTTGGATTGCGCCAGCCAGGGGCAGGAGGGTTTGCACCGGGTCATTCGGGCGCGCGACGCCGGCCAGCCTTACGCGGTGGCCTTCGTCGATATCCGCATGCCGGTGGGGTGGGATGGCATCGACACCATCGAGCACCTTTGGAAAGCGGACCCGGCCCTCGAAGTGGTGATTTGCACCGCGTTTTCCGATTATTCGGCGGACGAAATCGTCGGCCGCCTGCGCCGGTCGGACCAGTTGCTCCTGCTGAAAAAGCCGTTCGACAATATCGAAGTGCGGCTTCTCGCAATCGCGTTGACAGAAAAATGGCGCCTGGCCCGCGAAGCCAATTCCTATTTTCACAATCTCGAGGCCTTGATCAAATCGCGCACCCAGGAATTGGAACTATCGCTGGATTTGATCAAAGCGTCCGAAAATCAATACCGGCTTTTGTTCGAGAGCAACCCGACGCCGATTTACACCTACGACCAGGAAACGCTGGCCTTTCTGGCGGTCAACGACGCCGCCGTGGCCCACTATGGATATTCCAAGGAGGAGTTCCTCAAGATGACCTTGCGCGACATCGCGCTGCCGGAGGAAATCCCGGCCTTTGTCGAACGCCTATCCAAGCTCGTGCCCGGAGCGGGCAATTCCGGCGTTTGGCGGCACCGCACCAAGAGCGGCAAGTTGACCGAAATGGAAATCACCTCACACACCTTGCGCGCGCAGAAGGTCTGGCTTTCCATGGCCATGGATGTGACGGAACGGCTGAACCTCGAAGCGCAGTTGCGGCAGTCGCAGAAAATGGAATCCGTCGGGCAATTGGCGGGCGGCATCGCGCACGATTTCAATAACCTGCTGACCGTCATCAACGGCCACGTTGGGCTGATCCTAGCCTGCGAAAAGTTAACCGCCAAAGGGGCCGAGTCGCTCAAGGAAATAGCGGAAGCCGGCAAACGGGCCAACGCCTTGACCCGGCAACTGATGACCTTCAGCCGCAAACAGGAGTTCCGCCCGCAGGTGGTGGATTTGAATGAAGTTGTCAATAATTTTAACAAAATGCTGCGGCGAATCCTGGGGGAGGATGTCGCCCTGCAAGTCGATTTCGCCCCGGACGTGCCGTCCATCAAAGCGGACCTCGGCATGATTGAGCAGGTGTTGCTGAACCTGGCCGTCAATTCCCGCGATGCCATGCCGCGCGGCGGCCAATTGCGCATTAATACCACCGGCGTGACCATCGATGAGGTCCAGGCGCAACAAAACCCGGAGTCCGCCGCCGGCAATTTTGCGCGGCTCACTTTTTCCGACAACGGATGCGGGATTCCACCGGAAATTGTGGGGCGAATTTTCGAGCCGTTTTTCACGACCAAGGAACTCGACCGCGGCACGGGCTTGGGGCTGGCCACCGTCTATGGCATTGTCAAGCAACACTTGGGCTGGATCGAAGTCAACAGCCGCGTCGGCGAAGGAACGGCCTTCCACATCTTTTTCCCGGCTTGCGCCGACAAGCGCGGCGCCTTGCAGATGACCTCGACCGAGCAGCAAATCATGGGCGGGACCGAAACCATCCTGGTGGTCGAGGATGAAATGCCGTTGCTCAAATTGATGCACCATATCCTGGAAAGCTTCGGCTACAAAGTCCTGGAGTCCTCCAATGGACGCGAGGCGCTGGAGGTTTGGGAACAACAGAAAGCCAAAATCGATTTGCTGTTGACAGACCTGATCCTGCCCGATGGCATGGCGGGGCCGGAACTGGCCAAAATCCTGCAAGCGGCCAAGCCCAGCCTGAAAGTTCTTTACACCAGCGGCTACAATTTCGAGCGGCTGGCCAAGGAATTTCCGGCTGGGGAGAAGATAAACTTCGTGCAAAAGCCCTTCCATGTGCGAAAGCTGGCCGAAAGCGTTTTCGCCTGTCTGAATGAGAAGTAGCCGGGAAGAGTTTGCCGGGTTTGCCCAGTGACCGGGGGGAAAATACCTGAAAAGCGGCAGTTTTCGCCTGATGGACAGCCTTTTGGCGGTCTTTGTCCCTGCCGCCCCCTTTGGCACACTTCCTGATATGCAATACGCCATGAAGAATATACTGGTGATCGACGATACGGCGGACCTGCGAAACCTGATCGCAACCATTTTATCCAACTTCGGTTTTACCGTTCGCGAAGCGGCCAACGGACACATGGGGTTGCAAATGATTCACGACGAGAAACCCGATCTCGTCGTCTGCGACATCAATATGCCCGGGATGGACGGCTACGAAACCCTCGCCACCATGCGAGAATCCGCCGATGCCGCCGCCATTCCCTTTATTCTCATGACCGGACTGGTCAGCCGCGACGGTTTTCGGCGCGGGATGGTTTCCGGGGCCGACGATTACCTGGTCAAGCCCTTCACCCCCGACGAACTGGTCGAGGCCGTCATGTCGCGCCTCGTCCGCCAAGCCGACGTGCAACTGGAAGCCGACAAGCGGGCCAAACGATTTCACGACTACGCCTCTGTCTATCCCTTTCCTGAACTGAGCGGAGAGCTTACCGGGAACAGCGGCATGGCGCTCGCCTAAGGCCGCTTCCTCACTTGCCAATCAACCGTTGCAAAGTCAAAATGGCGGCGGCAGGTGAGACAAATAATGCGCTTATTTTTTAGCAGCCTGGCTGTCGCCGGGCTGCTTCTGCTTGTCTTCGTTTCCAATTCTTCCCAAGCGGATTCAGTCACGATGCCCGACAACTTGCCGGGAATGTGGGATCCCGTCGGCCGCGCGCAGATCCAGACCACGGCGCGCTCGGCGATCATCGAAGGAGGCTACGTCGTCAACCGTGCCTCATGGCAAGACGCCAAAATCACCTTTCGCGCGCGGGCGCCCGCCGGCACGAAAGAAGTCCAGCTTTGGACCGGGTTTCGCTTTCGAGACCGCGACAGCCGGTATGTTTTGGCGTTGCGCGGGGGCAATGACAACGATGTTTACCTGGCCCGCTACGCGCCGGACGGCGGGGCGAAGTTTCTGGGCTTTGCGCCGCTGGATTTTAAACCGAAGCCGGGCGCTTGGTATAAGTTGCGGGTCGTTCTTCTTGGCCGCCGCTTTCATATTTATTTGAACGATGAAAAGCTGCCGCGAATCAATGTGGTTGACAGCGATGCTTCCTGGACCAACGGCAGCGCGCTCCTGGGCGGAGGCTGGCTCCCGGCGGAGTTTGCCGATTTTGAAATCGCGCCTTTAACCAGCGACGACGAGGCGGAGATTGCGGCCATTGGAGAGAAAACATGGACGCCGCCGCCCGAAAACAAAGAAGCCTTGCGCCAAACCCAGCGCGCGGGATATGCGCCCGCCAAAGTTGCCGCCTTCGATCCGCAACGCACCGAAATCCCGCTCGATGGCAATTGGCTCTTGCTGCCCGGCTATCAACTGGCCGCCGGCCAGATGCCCACCGCTTTGAGATACGACGATAGCGCCTGGCATGTCATGAAGGTGCCGGAATTTTGGACGCCGGGGTTGTCGTGGCTGCACGGCGAGACGGGATTTCCCGATTTAAAAGGCGTGGCGATGACCAAAGGAGTGGCCGAGAGCTTATACGTCGAGGAAACCAGGCGGGCGGACGCTTATACTTTTGATTGGCGCCGAGCCCGTTCGGCCTGGTACCGGCATTACCTCGACTTGCCCGCCGATTTGCAAGGCCGCCATTTCGACTTGACGTTTGACGCCATCGCCAAGGTTTCCGAAGTGTGGGTCAACGGCCTCAGGGTCGGCGGACACACCGGATTGTTTGGCGAGGTGAAATGCGATGTCACTGCCGCTCTGCGTCCGGGCGCCAATGTCATTGCCGTCCATGTCATCGGCCAGTTGGAATCCGATAAAAATGCCGCCGGCAACGTCGAGGGCGTGGCCGTGACGGTGGAAGTGACTTCGCAAATGCTTCATTCCCTGCCGCACGGCATGTTGCAGGACCATGTCGCCGGGATTTGGCAGCCAGTCAAGTTGACGGTGACTTCGCCGGTGTTGGTCAGCGACGTATTTATCGAACCCAATCTCCACGGGGCGGAGATCAATCTGGATATTCTGAACACGAGCCAAAAAAGCGCAACGGTCGGCCTGGATTACGAAATCACTGCCGTTTCAAACAAGACGCTTCTCTACCGCAGTCAAGACGAAATGCCGGTCGAAGTGGGGGCCGGAGAGACGGGCCATCGCAAGTTGTCCACCCCGCGTCTTAACCCAAAACTTTGGTCGCCCTCCGAACCTAATCTCTACAATTTGCAGATCCAACTCCGGGACGGCGACCAGATTATTGACCGTTATACGGTGCGCTTTGGTTTTAGGACGTTCACTAAAGACGGCGCCCGCTTTCTCCTCAATGGCCGGCCTTACTGGTTGCGGGGCGCGAATCCTTTTCCCAACACTCTGCGGCCCAATGACAGCGCGCTGGCCCATCGTTTTATGCAGTTGGCCCGGGAGGGAAATGTCGCGGCCACCCGCTCGCATATTATCCCGTTCACTTCGACCTGGCTGGATGCGGCGGACGAGACGGGGATGGCGGTCTCCTTCGAGGGCACATGGCCCTGGCTGATGCTGAGAGGGCCGCCTCCCGCCACGAACCTGCTGCAAGCCTGGAAGGATGAGTTTCTCAGCCTGATTCGCCAGCACCGCAACCATCCCAGCCTGGTTCTATGGACTGTCAATAATGAAATGAATTTCAGTTACAACGATGTCAATGATCCGGTCATGCTCAAGAAAAAATGGGCCATTCTGGATGATATGATCAAGGCCATGCGCCACGAAGACCCGACCCGCTTGATTGTGGCGGATTCCAACTATACGCGAAAACAAGCGGCCAAAGCCTATCAAACAGTCGTCCAGCCCAATAACTTCGACGATGGCGATATTGACGACGCGCATCGCTACTTCGGCTGGTATAACGACTCGTTCTTTCATTTTTACGACGGTCAATTCGGCGAGCAGTTGAGCACGCCGGGCCGCCCGTTGATCAGCCAGGAAATGGCGACCGGCTATCCGAACAACGACGACGGACATCCGACCCGCTTTTATCTTTTCAAGCATCACACGCCGCAGGCGCTGGTGGGGGATGACGCTTACGAAAACGCTGACCCGGCCATTTTTCTCGAGCGCCAAGCCTTCATGACCAAAGAATTGGCCGAAACATTTCGCCGCACCGAGCGGATGACCGTGGCGGGAATTTTTCACTTCGCCTATTTTACGTGGTTTCTGCAACCGTGGTCTCTCGAAAAAATCCAACCCGGCCCCGCTTACTACGGACTTCAAAAAGCCTTGCAGCCCGTGTTAGTCAGCGCCGAGTTATACGGCAGGCATTTTTATGCCGGCAGCGCCATTCATCGTCGCGTGTGCATCGTCAATGATGCGGAAAACGGCAAGGCCCTGCCCGCCAGCCAATTGGTTTGGGAAGTGCAGGCGGGCGGCGCCACCCTGGCGCATGGAGAAATGAAGACGCCATCAGTCAAGTATTACGAAAATCGCTGGCTGGAGGCGGATTTTGCCCTGCCCAGCGCATTGCCTGCGCCCCGCGTCAACGCCCAACTCGTTTTGAAACTGAAAACGGGAACCAAAGTCATCTCTGAAAATAGTTATGACATCGTGATCGCCACTGCGGAATGGGCCGGCGGCGGGACAAAGGATAAAGACTCGAATATTGTCCTCATCGATCCTTACGGAAAAATGTCCGAAGTCCTGGCGGGAGTGCCGGTCAAAAAAGCCGCCTCGATGGATGCCGTCAAAAATCCGAAGCTACTCATCATCGGCGATATGGATGGCTTCACGGCGCAACCCGGCGAAGCGGGCAAGTTGCGGAACTTTGTGGCGCATGGCGGGCGCGTGCTGCTGCTCCACCCTGAATCTTTCCTCAAGGAACTGTGTCCCGATAAAGTAAAGGCCTACTTGCCCAAAAAAGGCGAGATAGCGACCATGCACATTCCGGAATCG
The DNA here is from genome assembly GCA_035648615.1 of Saccharimonadales bacterium (SeqCode). Classification (GTDB taxonomy): domain Bacteria; phylum Verrucomicrobiota; class Verrucomicrobiia; order Limisphaerales; family Palsa-1400; genus DASRLE01. Next base: position 18,333 of record DASRLE010000256.1, read on the forward strand.
CCGGTTTTCTCAGGCCTTGAGCCTCTTGACCTGGCTTGGTTTGAGCGCGGCGGCAGACGGTTGCCGCTGGCGTGCGACGGTGTCTATCAAATGGCCCGTCGCGGCGACATCGCCGCTCTGGCCGCGCACTGCGATATTCACGCCTACCTGCAAAAAGCGTCCGAGATCCAGAAATATACCGGCACTCCACTGGTGGAAATACGAATGGGAAAAGGCCGTTTGATCGCCAGTGAATTATGCTTCGAGTCAGCCGCCAGCGACCCGATCGCCAAACGTTTACTGAGCAATGTCATTCGTTATTTGCAGTGATCTGTGGTTGTTGTTGGCGCAAGTTCCATTCAGTCACGGAGTGAAGACGTGGAGCCGGTAAAAACGGGCGGGCAGATTTGTCGCCGGGTCGAGAAATATATTGGTCGTCCCGTCACCAAGCAAACCGCTGAACAGCGCGAACCAGTTGCCATTTAGCAGATTGCTGTTCCATTCCACCGAATAATGGTGCGTCTGCAGGGCCAGAAATGACAGATCGATGCCGGACGGTTGCCTGGCTGCTTGAATCTGCGGGGCGGGTTCGGAACTAATATCCAGAACGAGATTGGTGCTGCCGGTTCCCCCTTCGTTGCCGGCTCTGATCGTGACGTTAAAGACCCCTGCGACGCGCGGCGCGCCGGTAATTGCGCCATTGACGGGATTAAAAGAGAGTCCCGCGGGCAGGCCAATGGCAAAGAAGCTCGTTGGGTTATTCGTGGCCGTGATCCCGTACGTAAAACGCGCCCCCACCGCGCCCGGAGCATTCAGCGCGCTGGTAATCACGGGCGGCGGCGCGGTGCCATTATAAATGACAACGGTCAGATTACTGGCGCTCCCTCCGGTAGGATTCGAGGCATTGATCGTGACCGGGTAAACACCTGCATTCGTGGGCGTCCCGGTGATGGCCCCCGTGGCGGAGTTCAAGGTCAATCCACCAGGCAACCCGGCTGCGCCAAAAAGCGTGGCCACATTGGCGGATTGAATGGTGTAGTTGAACGGGGCATTCACCAATCCATCCGCAATGGCTGGACTCGTTATCACCGGCAAAGGCAGCTTGACCGTTAAAGCAAGGTTGCCATATCCGGCGCTGTTTGCATTGGAAGCGCCGAGTTGAATGTTGTAAGATCCGGCAATGGAAGGGATGCCGGAAATCACTCCGTTGCTTAACGTCAAACCAGACGGCAAGCCGCTCACATTGAAGCCGGTTGGGCTGTTGTTGGCAGCGATGGCGTAAGAGTACGGCGTTCCGGCAATCACGGAATCGGTCGCAGCACTCGTAATAACCGGCGCGCCTGGGGCCGCAGTGACGGTCAGCGTCTTGTCCTGAGTCGTCATGTGCAGATCATCGAAAGCGCGGAGCGTAAAAGTATAGGTGCCTGGCAGCAACAGATTGCCAACCGATGTGTTGGTCGTCCCTTGATGGTTGAACAACGGATGGGCGCCGGCCGGGGTGGTTTTCACCGCCCACCAATGTCTTAAAGGTTGATTGGTCGAACCACTGGTTATCGCCAAAAGCTGGGAGGTGTTGGTCGGCAATGTCATGCTGGGTGGCGAAGCCGTAATGGAACTGATGACTGGCGCGGAGGTGGCATTATTCACCGTGCAAATAATTTGAGCGACCAGGTCCGGATGACCCGGATTGGTCACATTGACTTGAAACACGTAATCGCCCGGAACTGTCATTCCGCTGACGTTTGCCCGGATGCTGACATAAATATAGGTAGTGCTGCCGAGAGTCACGCTGGCACCGGCGGGCTGGCTTACGACGCTCCATTGGCCGCGGCCGGTAAAATCACTGTTGGCGAGGTCGGCAATCCCAACCTGCAAGGTGGCGGAAGAAGCAGGCAACTCGATGTGGGCGTGCGTCGTGCCGCTCGGGTCGCCGAACACCAACCCGTAGGGCGCGGCAATTCTGAACCCCGTCGCGCCTTAGCACGGGAGGCGGATTGGTATTGTAAACGAGCAAATAGACTTGCTTTGAAGACGTATTGAACGGGTCCTTCACGTCAATCTTAAAAACGTAGGTTCCGGCCACTGTAAGTCCGCTGACTGTCGTCGTGGCATTAGCGGGCGTCGCCAGCAAAGCGTTGGCGCCCGCCGGTTGGTTGCTGACTGACCAGTGATAGGTTAACGGGTCGAGTTCGGCATCATTGGCCGTCACCGAAAGTGTGGCTGTATTAGTTGGGGCAGCCACGTATCCCGGGTTTGACCCCCATGACATAATAGCCGGCGGGTGGTTGGGGCCGGAGTAGGGATACAAAGTGGTGGCCGGGGAGTTACCGGTGACATTGGTCAGTGAAAGTGTGCCGCTCGCCCCCACGGTGTGAAGGCCCAACTCCTGAAACGAACTGCCGCCGTACAGAGCTTGGGACAAACCATAGATGCCGGGGGGCAGGCCGCTCAAATTGACCGTTTGGTTGGTCGATGTATTCTCAATAATCGTCGTAATCGCTCCGTTGGCGGAAAACGCCAGAACTCGCAGGTACGGATTACTGGCGAACGCGCCAATCCGCACCGCGCCAGGGCGAACATAATGCATCACTTGGCGAAGGCGAAAATAGGTGCTCGAAGGGGTAAATGAAGTAAGCCCCGCGCTGGGAACCAGGGTGACATTGCCGCTATAGCCAACTTCCCAATAGGAAACCCCCGCCAGGGTCAGATCGCTGAACAAATCGTCGAAGGTGGGATTGCCCATCTCCGTCTGCGCCGTCGTGAGGCCTTTCGCGTTGCCGTAATCGCGGAGGAATGAGCGGTAGGGATCCGCCGTGCCGTAGTTATGATAGGAGATTCGCCCAACGTAGGGCCACATATCCGCATCGTTTTGGACCGGGGTAACGTAAGACCAATCCGTCTGCGGAGCGACGGCTTCGGCATACTGGACCGTGGTAGTCAGGCTGTTGGCCACAAACCGGGGGCCGAGAGCCTTGATGTCATCGGCCAGGATGGTGTAGGACATGCTGGGTTCATTAAAAATCACTGCGTAGCTTATATTTATTCCATAATTAGTTTTGAGGTAATACGCGTTGGCCCAAATTTGCTGGGCGCGCTCCCCCGGATGATTCATCACCCAGGGCTTGGAAGCCGAAGCGTCGGTCGCGTATCCCGTGCTCGAATAAAAAGAGGGCTGAATCCCATTGGTCAAAAGATGGTTTTGGAAGTGAAGCAGATAACGGGCATCAGCGGCGGGGAACGTGTCGGATTCGAACAAATTCCAATTCACCACATCGCAGTCTCCGTCGTCGATGCCCGTCCCATCGATGCGTGGGCCGACTTCCGTCGTCCTGCTGCCCGTCAGCCCCAAATCGTCCGCCAGGTAATCCAGGTACTGATAGTTGACGGGATCGGCGACCGACGGGTCCAACATCGTGCGCGGTCCTTCCCCTGGGCCGAGAATTCCACCGCCGTCGCCCCAGCCCCGGATCGTCTGAAAGGTTTGGTAAGGATCAATGACCACGTCTGCGGCTTGGGATTGAAGGGCGCGCGCGATGCAGGCAGCGAACAGCAATAGAGGGAGCTTGAGCGGGTGCGATTTCATTGATATAGTTGTTTCGTTGCGCCGGTCATAAAAGGAACCCACCAACCTAATGCTTTGCCACGTAACTTCAAGCTGGACCTTGAGAGATCAGTTTACGTAATCGTTTGGCGTTTTTAATCGCGTTCCCGTCGCGGTCATTATTAAAATAGGCCCAGACCCGCCTTGCGCCGCTTTGTTTGATTTTATCCGCCCAAACAGCGAGTTCCTCATCGGTATAATCGTGGCGATACCATCGGGTTGTGCCGTGAAATCGAACATAGATATCATCCGCGGTTTTGATGAGCGCGTCAGGCAGTTTAGGTCCGCTGCACGAGCAGAAAATCGTGCCTGTCTTTCGGAATGCCTGATAGACCGCGGCCTTCCACCAGCTTCGATGGCGGAATTCGACGGCATTTCGCTTCGAGGGGTCCAACTGAGCCATAATGAGTTTCAGGCGGGCTGGCGTATAATGGAAACTTGGGGGCAATTGAAACAGCAGGCAACCCATGTGGGCGCCCAACAATTCCGCAATATATCCGAAATCGCGGACGAGATCTTTCGTTCCTCGAAATCGTTTGGTGTGAGTAATGAGTTCGCATACCTTGACCGTGTAAATGAATTTTTTCCTTCCCAGTTGCCTGATCCACGATTTGACCGTGGCGGCGGTCGGCCAGGAGTAGAAGGGAGCATTTAGTTCGACGGTTTTGAACTGCGTTGTGTAGTGGCTAAACCATTGGTTGGTGGGCAACGCGCCGGGATAAAATCTGCCCCGCCAGTGCCAGTAAAACCAGCCCGAGCAACCGACGTAGCAGCGCGGTTTCAAAGTTTCGTTTTTGAGAAGGTCATCCTTCTTCGTAGTTTGCTGGCTTGCCAGCCGGAGTTCATGCATTTTGCGGGCACGACCGACATTCTCCCGCCGTTGTTTCTCCCGTTTGGCCTGCCGTTTTTCTTTCCACTCCAGGGCTTTTATATTGTTGGATGGCGCCAGCATATCACACCTCAAGCGCTATGTCCGTCCAGGTTTATAAATGCTTGTTCGAGAGTGGGAAACTCGAAGGCAAAGCCCGATTTTAACAAGCGACCCGGGATGACACGACGGCTCTTGAGAATCAACTCGGTTTCGGTCCTTAGAAAAAAAGCGCCGATCTCCAGCATCCATTCCGTGGCCGGCAAGCCGAAGGGCACGCCGCAGACTTGCCGGAGCAGCCGCATCATTTCGCGGTTCGGAACCGGGTTTGGCGCCGTCACGTTCACCGCGCCGGAAAATTCGGCGTGACCCATCATCCAATCAACCGCCCGGCAATAATCCGTCGTATGAATCCAGGAGACATATTGCTCCCCGCTACCCATCCTTCCTCCAAGGCCGAGCCGCACCAGCCGCCGCAACACGGGAAAAACGCTGTTTGCCCCCCGACCCAGCACGAGGGACATCCGCATCGCGATTTTGCGGGTCTGCGGTGTGGCCGCTTCCTCGAGGGCACGTTCCCAGGCCTGAGCCACTTCAACAGAGAAAGCGTCCTTGGCTTCGGCGACGGATTCCACCGCGCCCGTTTCGTCCCAAGGCTCACCGAAGGTATGTTGGTAAACGGTGGCCGTGCTCGCGTTCAACCACACGCCTGGCGGAGTGGCGCATTGGGTGATTGCTTCGCCGATGACGCGGGTGGATTGGATGCGCGAGGCTAATATTTCTTTTCGATTGCGCGCATTGTAGCGGCAATTGACCGATTTGCCGGCCAAATTGACCACTGCGTCCGCGCCTTCCACCTCATGGTGCCAGGGTCCCAACGAACGTCCGTCCCATTGGACTTGTCGAGCGGCGCTGGTTCGTTGGGATGCCGAACGCGTCAACACGACAACATCCCATGTGCTCTTAAGAAAATAGTCGGCGAGCGCTTGTCCAACAAAACCAGAGCCGCCGGCCAGAATAATTCGTTTCATAATAGTTGACAACCTCGGGAGATCGTAATCCTGCGCATATCATGAAAAGGCGGTCGCTGACGCTTACCGTTCCTGAAGAACCTCGGAGATGGTCCGCTGAAAATCCGTCAGGGAGAAGGGCTTGGTCAGGCAGGTTTTGTTTTGTTCGCGCAAGTAGCGTTCCGTTTTTTCGCTGAGAATATCGCCGGTCATGAAGATCATTTGCCTGGCGGCGGCGGGATTGATCTCGAGCAGGCGTTGGTAAAGTTGCTGTCCGTTGACCCCAGGCATTTTCCAGTCGGAAATAATCAGGTCGTACTGGTTCTTGCTGAGGTGATCGAGCGCCACCTGGCCGTCGGAGGCGGTTTGGATTTGGTAGCCTTGTACTTCAAGGGTTTGGCGGAGGAGTTCCAGAATGTCTTCCTCATCGTCCACCAGCAAAATGCTTTTCCCTGCGCCCGACGGCAGGGCCGGGGGACCGGTGGCGGCCCGGGGCGCGCTGGTTTCAGCCTCGGCTGTGACGGGCAGTTCGATGATGAAAGTCGTTCCCTGCCCGGGTTTGCTCTCGGCGGTGATGGAGCCGCCATGCTCCTGAATAATGCCGTAAGACAAGCTTAAACCCAAGCCGGTGCCTTTGCCGACCGGTTTGGTGGTGAAAAAGGGATTGAAAATTTTCGCCAGATTTTCCTCGGAAATGCCGGGGCCGTCGTCCTGAAAGCGGATCCAGACCCGTTGGCCGGCCGCTCCCGTGGAGACGCGGATGGACCCGCGCGGGCGGTAGGCTTCGACCGCTTGCCGCGCGTTGTTGATGATGTTCAAAAACACCTGCTGGATTTGGTGGGGATCCACCAGAAGGCGCGGCAAGTGCGGATGAATTTCCTTGATGATTTGAATATTGCTGGTGCGCAATTCGTAGATGAGAATTTCCACCACGGAATCGACTACCCCGTTGATGTCGGTCAGTTTTCGTTCCGGCGGATGCTGGCGGGCGAAGCTGAGCAAACTTTGGACGATCTTGTGGCAGCGGTCGGCGCTGTTGCTGATGCGTTTGAGCCAGGAGCGCGCGGTGTCATCCACGGCGCTGGCTTGCAACAATTCCGAGTAACCAATCAGCGCCGTCAGGGGGTTGTTCAATTCATGGGCGACGCCAGCCACAAACTCGCCGACGGCGGAAAGTTTTTCGCTGTGAACCAATTGGGCCTGGGTGGTGCGCAGGATTTCCACGGTTTTTTCCAATTGCGCCAGTGATTTCTGGAGGTTTTCGGTCATGTGGTTGAACACCCTGGCCAGCTCACCCAATTCGTCGTTGGAATTAATTTCGATATGGCGGGAAAAATCACCCCGGCCCACCGCTTCCGCGCTGTCGCGCAATTGCCGCAAGGGCTGCGTCACGCGCCGCACCACCGCCCAGACAATGCCGGAGCTGAGAATCACTCCCACCAAGCTGCACAAGAGCAGGAAACGTTGCTCGTCGCGCAGGCCTTGCAAGGATTTTTCATAGGAAACCAGCAATAAATAACCGGCCTGTCCCGGGTTGGCGAGGAGAGGAAAATTCCCCCGCAAAGCGCCATAATGTTCGCCTTGCAACGTCAGGTTGGAGGCCGGCTCACTGCTGCTTTTTCGGGAACCGGCGGTGAGCTCCCGGTACTTTTGCAGCAAGGCGGGCTGCAAATCCGGCTTGTCCAAGGTGGAGGCGGCCACTTTATCGTTGGCGATGAAAACAATTTCGCTGTTGGGGCTTTTGGCCTGTCGCGCCACGTTGGTACCGATGTCAACGCCAAAAGCCAGCGCGCCCAACAGTTCGCCACCGACGCCTTGAAAAACAGGAAAAACGATGGCGTCGTACAGAGAGTCGCCAACCTGGATGAAGTGAACCTCCGCCCACCGATTGTCCATCACCGTTTTGATAAACGGCGCGCAGGCGCCATAGAATGCGTTTAGATCGGGGCGGGCGCCGCGATTAGCGCCTGTCGCAAATTGTCCGGCCGCGTCAACGAAAGCCAGCACAGAGACTTCCCGGTTAAGCGGGTCCAGTAATAGTTCGCTGGTTTTGTCATGCATCGTCTTGATGGCGGTGGTTCTATCATCGGTGTGGAATTTGGCGGCGATGGGAAAAAAGCTCGTGCTATCAGGGATCGGGCGAAATTGGCGGGCGAGGCTCTCGGCTTGAATCTGGAGAGCATTGGTGAATTGATTCTCGGCGGTGGCGAGCAAGGCCTGGCTTTCATTTTGCAATTGCACCTCGATGCGAGTATTGACAATCCACATGGTTCCCATCAAAAAGAGCACCATGATGGTGACGACCGGGATGAGGACCTTGGCCTGAAATTTAAGATTCAGTCTGCTCCGGGATGGCGCGGCGCTCATTTAATATGGGGCAGGTTTTTGATGCCCAGAGTGAAATCAATGCCGAAAAGCCCCCCTGTTTCGGGCACGGTGATTTCTTTGCTGTCTTTGGGCAGGCGTTCCTGCCAGGCGACCAAGGTGTAATGGCCGGGGGGCACATTGGCGATGGTATAGCGCCCGCGCGCGTCCGCCAGGGCGAAATAAGGGTTTTCCAGCACGAGAACGATGCAATTCATGCGCGCATGAATCGAGCAAAAGACATCCACTTCACCCGGCTGGGTAAAAGGCGGCGACCGTTTCGGGGGGTCTCCTTTTTTATACAAATCCAGATCGAAGGGGTTGGCGTCCGATTTGGAAAAGACGTTGTGAAAAATGTCGTCTTCATTCGGCCACTCGACCACCGTGCCGACCATGACCGGCAAGACATGGGGAATGAACATGGCGTCCTTTTGCCGGATTTTCTCGATTTTAACCGGGGCCGGCGCATCCGCGACCGGACCTTGAATGTAAACTACAAAATCGCGCAATTCATCATAGTCAATCTTCTGGACGAATTTTAGCCTTTTGCTCTCATAATTTCCTCCGCCTGAACCCTCGCTGCCAGCGTCTCTGCCCTTGGCTCGGACCACGCCAGAAATGGTCCCTCCTCTGGCCGCTTCCAGCATCAGCAACCCGGCGCAGATGAACCAAAAAGATTTCATGCTCAGAATTTGAAGGCCGCCTCGGTGGCGATCATGTTCTCGTGATCGCGCGCGCCGCCGGTCGAAAGCCGGCCTTGTTCAAACATGTATTCCACTTTCCAAATCAAATGGTCGTTGAAGTGATATCCCAGGCCCAGGCTCAAGCGCCACAGATCGCTCGTCGGCAATCCGAAGGTCGGCGTGTCCCCAACAATGGGATAACCGCCATCGGCGCGAATCTGGCTGAAGCGGGTGACGCCGTAAATTTTCGGCGTCAAATGTTGCAAAGCCTCGAGGTAGTAATAATAGATGTTGCGATGATTATCGGCCGTTGGGTCGTTGTCGTCGTACGTTGCGCCGCCGCCGGCGGCCTTCGCATAACCGCTCTTCCATTTGACGGCGGCATCAGCCTCGCCCAGGCTGACTCGGAATACGGTCGTCGTGGGAGAACCAATGGATTGAAAAAGCCCGTCTCCAAACCACATGGCGCTAATGTCCTCAGCCGCGCTTAATTTCCCCGTCCGCATGGCGCTGACGCTGAAATGGAGCCATGAAGCTGGATCATAGCCAATGCGGCCCGCGATCGATTTGTCGGCCGTATTGTCGTTCAAGGTCGAGATTCCGCCATTTTGCACCGCGACGACGTAGCTCATTTTCTTCCATGATCCATAAAGTTCGAGTCCCGGGTTATAGCCCCACAGGTCGCTCAAGGAATGCGAAATCAACGGATCGTCGATGGCGAAGCGGTTCTGATATTCTTCGCCAAAAGGGATATAAAGATTGCCGATGCGCAGATTGAGCAACTGATCCATGTCCCAATGTTTAGCCAGGCCTTCTGCCTCCACGTAAAGCTCGCCCAAATACAACCCGGCATCAGGGGACTGCGGGGTGATGAGGTCCAACTGGCCATAAAAATAAACGTTATCCCAGATGGGAGCATCGACAAAAAATCTCGCTTCATCGACCCGAAATGGGGCATTGGGATATTGGCCATTCTTGCCCGTCTCGAAGAACCCAGCCGCCCCTTCGCCGCTGATGACGACATTGCCCAGGGTGAAGCCTTTGGACTTTGGGGGAGCGGCAGAGGAGTCGTCGGCCTCCGCAGGCTTGGCCGGCAAATTATTTTCGCGCGCTGCGTTGGTTTGTTGAAACTCGGAAAATTTCTGACTGAGCTGATTGATCATGTCCTGCTGCTGCTGCAACTGATTTTGCAGGAGTCGATTTTGTTGGCGGAGATCGTCCAATTCTTTCTTCAGGTCCGCAGTATCCTGCGCCGTCACGGACAGGACTGAAAGAGAACAGAACGCGACCAAAAAAAACCTGCACCCTAGGATTGAATAAGCGCGGCTCATCTTTGAATTTGTTCAAAAAATGCACTGATTGTCAGACTATGACAAGCTTGTGCTTTGATTGATGGACACAAGTTTTCCTCTTGGTTGTGGCGTTGAGCCTATGGCTCAAGTCGTCGGTGCCCTCCAACCGCGGGTCGTGTCTTATCATCGGCCATCTTGGGCGCGGACTTGAGGGCTGCGAGGGCCACACAGGGGCGTTATGCGCGCCAAACAATCTCCGATTTCGGGGTTGAAGCAACGCCGGTGTGGGCGCAAATTGCCGTCGAGGGTGATTTTTTTGGGGGAATTGATAATGCGCTTGCACTATAAAGCCTTTTTGTCTCAGGTCCGTCGCTGCCTTTGCTGCTTGGTTTGTGGATTTCTGCCTTTGTTGGCTCGCGGAGGTTCGCAGGACCTTTATCTGCAATCTCTGACGAATTTTGAAACCTATGGTGAATCCATCTGGCATTCCGCCAGTTACACAGGCGCGCCGCCAGACGCCGGTTATTGGGGCGACGGCGCTACGACGGGCAATGGCGGCGTCCGCGGCAACGCAGGCGTGGCGCTGGCTTACGCGGTTCTGGTCCTGGCCCAGCCGGCTAGCGCGAATAATCCGACCAGGCTGACCCATCTCCGGCAGGCGCTTAATTATAACGCCAATACCCACACCTCCGGCAAGTATGTGGCGGAAGATGGCCATCAGTGGGGCTGGAATACCGGTTCGCCCGGGACTTGCGCTGCGTCCGGCTCGGATTGGCAGACGTCGCTCTGGGCGGCGCCGACGGCCTTCGCCTGCTTTCTCCAGCA
>DASRLE010000257.1:0-6518 GCA_035648615.1 Saccharimonadales bacterium (SeqCode)
CCATCGCGCAACTAACCCGGCTCAACCTTGGCCATCTTCCCATCATCGGTTTGGCCAAGGAATTTGAGGAAATATTCCGGCCTGGCGAATCCGAACCATTGCGCTTGAGCCACGATTCGGGCGCTTTGAAACTATTGCAACGGGTGCGGGACGAATCGCATCGCTTCGCCAATACCTACAACGCCCAGCTTCGTTTAAAGAAAATTTCCGAGAGCATTTTGGACGACTTTCCCGGCATTGGCCAGCGGCGGAAAGCCGCTCTTTTAAAAAAATTCGGCTCGGTGCAGCGCCTGCGGTTGGCCACGGTCGAAGACATCGCCGCCGTATCCGGTTTTGGCGGCAAGGCGGCCCTCGAACTGAAAAAGTTCCTCGAGGCCCGCACTTCTACGGCGTTGGGGAAGGCGGAACCGCCGGGTCCGCCTTGCCCAGATACGGCGCAATAATCGAAGTCCATATCGCGTAACCCTTCGCGGTCATGTGCAAGCGGTCGGCCACGTAAAGGTCCGGCTGGGGCTTGCCGTCGCTGTCAAGCATGACGTCAAAGATGTTGATAAACGCCAGTTTTTGATCGTGACTGATGAAGTCGGCGATGTCCCGATTGGCTTCCTTGACCTTTTCCACCTGCGTCCAGCGCGAGGGACTGGTGGCGATGGAAATGAAAGCCAGCTTTGTTCCGGGCAACTCGCTTTCCATTTTTCGCGCCAGCGTTTCAAAATCGTTCACGACCGTTTCCGGTTTTTTCCCGACGGCGATGTCGTTGGAACCGGCGTAGAAGACAATTATTTTTGGATGCAACGGAAGGACGATGCGGTCGAAATAATAAATCGAATCGCTAATCTGCGAACCGCCGAAGCCGCGATTGATCACTGTATGCCCGGGAAAATCGCGCACCAGGGTGTTCCACTTGCGAATGCTCGAGCTGCCCAGGAACAGGATCGCTTCTTGGGGCGGCGGATTGGTTTTGGCCCGCGCCTCGAAAGCCGCGATCTCCCGTGCAAACGGGGAGGCGGCGGTCGCGCGGAGTCCAAAACCCAGACAGAGGATGACAAAGCCTTGCAGGAGTCTATTCATAAGATTTGATTTCTAGCGCCGCTTTGATATTCAAGGACTGGCATGCACTTCAATAAAAAAACAGTCTTCCTGGGTTTCATTGTCCTTGCTGTGGTGGTTTGTTCCTTGCCGATTACGCGCGACGAACTGGACTGGCGCTGGGCCGAGTCGCGCGATCAAGCGGATGATTTCATGCGCTATTCCACCGATTGGCCCCATGGCCGGCATGCGGCCGAGGCCCGTCTCCATTATAATCAGCGCGTCTGGGCCGAAACAAAAAAAGCGATGATCCGCGAGGCCTATAAAAAAACTCCCGTGGCCCGCACCAATTCCGCCGTCCGTCTGGAGCGCTTGTCGAGGCTGGAACACTTTTTTTGGAACGAAGTGACCAATGCCAATACAGCCGAGAGCTACCAGGATTATTTGTACCGTTATCCCTCCGGCCAATTCGCCCCGCAGGCTCGCCGCCACATTCTGGCCTTGGGCGCTCAACCGGCCGGCATGAACGGCGCCCTGCCTGCCCGAGATCGCTAAGACTGTTCTTAATTTGCGTGGGGCGCGCCGGCGAAAGCAGGGTCAAGGATTTTGACATTGGCTTCGGATTTGATTTTTTCCAAGTACGCCGGCAGCGATTTGTCGGCCTGTTGCTCCAAAAGGTATTCTTTGATTTTGGTCGAGGCCTCCGCAAAAGTCTCGTGCTTGGGCGGAATTTTCTCCAGCAATTTTATGATGTGATAGCCGTATTGGGTTTCCACCGGGTCGCTGATTTGATTGACCTTCAGAGAAAAGGCCGCCGCCTCGAATTCGGGCACCATGCGGGAATGGCGCGGAAAAGTGTATTCGCCCCCTTTGCTTTTCGAACCGGTATCGTCGGAATATTGCGTGACGAGCTTGGCGAAGTCGTCTCCTTTTTCGGCGTCGGCTTTGACTTTCTTGGCCAGCTTTTCCTTTTCTTTCTTTTGTTCCGGCGGCAAGGGCCGCTGGCTGACCGGGTCGAGCGTCGAGATGAGAACGTGGGCCACGCGGACTTGTTCGGGCACGTCAAAATTAGTCGCGTGAGAATCGTAGAACTTCTTCGCCTCCTCATCGGAGATCGAAACGCCGTTGGTCACTTCGCGGGTCAGGACTCTTCGGCAAAGCTGCTCTTCGTAGGCCCGGCTCCGCACTTGTTCCACCGTCATCCCGGTCGCTTTAATTTGAGCCTCGAAGGCTTCGGCGCTGGTGGAGTGGGCGCGCGCGGTGTCGATGGCTTCATCCACCTTCTTTTTCGTCTCAGTCTTGTCCTCGGGCGTGGCCTTTTGGGTCAGAATTTGATTGATGATCAAGTGATTGAGCAAATTGGATTTGATTTCGCTGCGCTGGCTTTCCGGAATGGAGCCGCCATTGGCCGCCACACTCGTATTGTAACTGAGAAACGCGTCTTCCAACTGGCTGCGTTTGATTTCAAAACCTTTGGCGGTGGCGATGACCGGGTCGGCCTCGGCGATGTTGGTCGTTTCGGCGCGAACGCCAGGTTGAACGGAAAACAAAGCCGCAGTCAGCGCGCCCAGCAACGTCTTGGCAATGGTGGATCGGATCATGTTTATTTTAGTCTAAAGTTTTACGACCCGAAGGTTCGTGATGTCGGGGTCTTTTTGAATTTCGGCCAGCACCTCCGCCGAGGGGACGCTGTCCAGATTTAGCACCGTCAAGGCAATGCCGCCGACGGTATCGCGGCTCAAACTCATGCTGGCGATGTTGATATTATGTTTGCCCATTAAGGTCCCAATATAGCCCACAATGCCCGGACGGTCTTTATTAGTCATCAAAAAAAGCACGCCTTCCGGCACGATTTCCACCGGCTGGCCATTGAGCCGGACGATGCGGGGGAGGCTCTTCGCGCCGAACACGCTGCCGCCCGCGGAGATTTTCTGGTCGCCGGAAAAGGCCGCGACGTGCAGCCATTCATTGAAATCCGTCTCCTCGCTGGATTTAATTTCCTGCACTTCCAAGCCGAGTGAATTGGCCAAAGTGCGGACATTGACCTGATTGACTTCCTTGCCGCCTGCCAGTTCGAGAAAGCCTTTCAAGACCGAGCGGGTTACCGGGTCGGTGGGCAATTGGGCGGCCTTCCCGCCATAAGTCACCACCAGCCGGTCATTGCGTTTGGGGGAAAGTTGGGCCAGCAAACGGCCCAGTTTTTCGCCGAGATTCAGGAAAGGTTTGACCACCTGGAAAGTCTGCGCGTCCAGATTCGGCAGGTTGACCGCGTTGCGCACCGCGCCGCTGAGAAGGTAATCTGTGATGGCCTCGGCCACTTCAATCCCGACATTTTCCTGCGCTTCCTCGGTGCTTGCTCCCAAATGCGGGGTCATGACCACTTGCGGCAGAGCGCGCAATTGAAAATCAGCCGGTGGAGGTTCAATCTCGTAAACATCGAGGGCCGCGCCGCCGACTTGGCCGCTTTGGATGGCGGTGAAGAGATCGGCTTCATTGATAATGCCGCCGCGCGCGCAGTTCAAAATGCGCACTCCTTTTTTCATCTGGGCAAAGGCGGCGGTATTGACCATGCCCTTGGTTTCGTCCGTCATGGGCATGTGAACGGTGATAAAATCGGCCTGGCGATAAACGTCCGCGACATTTTCCTTCAAATCCACCTGCAACGCCTGCGCGCGGGCCAGGGTCAGATAAGGATCATAAGCCAGCACCTTCATGCCGAAAGCCTGCGCGCGCTTGGCCACTTCTGTCCCGATCCGGCCCATGCCGAGAATGCCGAGGGTCTTGTTGTAAAGCTCGGTGCCTTGGAAATCCTTCCGGCTCCACTTGCCTTCCTTCATCGACATGTGGGCCTGGGGAATTTTGCGGGCCAGGCCCATCAACATGGAGAAAGTCAATTCGGCCGTCGAGATGGTATTCCCGCCTGGGGTATTCATGACCACAATGCCGCGCGCCGTGGCGGCATCGACATCGACGTTATCGACCCCGACGCCGGCGCGCCCGACCACCCGCAATTGCGGCGCGGCGTCAATCACCTTTTTGGTGATCTTGGTTTCCGAGCGGACGACCATGGCCTGGACATCCTTGACCAGAGCCAGCAACTCCGCCTCGGGCGTTTTCTGTTTAAGCACGGTCACTTTGAATTCCGGCCGTTGCTGCAAGAGCGCAATGCCCTTGGGCGAAATAGGATCACAAACTAATACATTCATAAAAAGGAGCGCAGTGTAAACAAGGCGGAAGGAAGAAGACAAGGCAGAAGGCAGTATTTGCCCCAGGGCGCAAATCCGCTTTTGAACGTGCGTTCAGTTGGCCCTCCTGCGTGATGCGCGTTGGCTCATAACAGGTTCAACTCCTTTTCGATGAGTGCCAATGTTTCGGGGGTGAGGCCGCCTTTTTTTGGGTTTGTGACCGCTTCGATTTCTCTTTTGCGGGCGGCGGCCTCCTCGTCATATTTTTTCAAGTCCAAATCCAGCTTTTCACGCTCGATCCGCAGCCATTGCGCGTTGTGATCGCCTTTTCGCAGCGCCACGAGGTCCGCGCACAACTCGCGCAACCGCCGCAGTTGTTCGGCGGGATCAGCCCCGTCAGCAGGAGGCCGTTGCAACGCGACGGCGATCCGCGCTGTCAGACATACTGCCAATTGATCGGCCAGTTGGCCGCCGGCCGCCTGGCTCAGTTCGGCGGCGTCTCCGCCGAAACGGCGGACGGCTTCCAACGCCTCCTGCTGCGCCTCCCAATCGCGGTATCCGCCGAGCTTCCAATTCGACAGATTCACATCACTGATAGGCTGGCCGTCGAACTCCGCCGCCAATACAGCAATGACCTCTGGCAGCGCGTTCAGCCATGCCGCGATTTGTTTGCCTTCCTCGCCGTTTTGCAGGCGGCAGTTGATCTGCTCGCGGATGGGTTGCGGCAGGCGTGCGATTTTGCCTTTTCGTGTCATGGAATTTATTTTTTGGCTTTATTTGCCTTTATTTGGCTTTATTCAAATTGAATAGCTGCCATCGGCGGAATCCTCTATGCCGGCGATTTCATCGGTTTTCATTCGCTCTTGTCTTCGTCGGGATGCTTCTGGGTCGATGCCCAAAATCTGGCACACACGCCTTTCTTTTTCTTCCGGGGTCAGTTCCTTGCGATGGCAGATTTTCCCCCGGTTTTCCTTCGCCCATTCCCAAAACAGCTTTTCCAAATTCTCTTTCTGCTCCGCGCGCTCCATCTCCAACCGCTCGCGCTCTATCCGCAACGATTCGGCGCTGTGATCGCCGCGCCGCAGATCGACCAGATCATGGCACAGGGCCCGCAACAGGTTCCAGTCAACCCCGCCGTTCCTGCTCTCCGCCGCCAACTGGCGGGTGGCGATGGCGTAGCGGCCAGCGACCCAGATGGCCAGATTATCGGTGAGCGCGCCATCAGCGGCCTGGCTCAATTCCTTCGCCTCGGCCACAACGCGCCGCACTTCGGCCATCGCCTCCTGGTGGCTCGCCGTCGAATCATCGCGCATTTTTTTCATCCAAAAATTTTGCGGTAGGAATACCGGTTTTTGATATGGGCGTGGAAATACTTGCCGTGCGAACTCGCGTTCATCAGGGCCGCGTATTCTGAATACGGCACGCCATAGTACTCGTAAACCCCCCCGCTGTGGAAGGCGATAGTGAGCGTGCCGCTCCAATCATAATCAACCGCCGCCAAATCTGATGATTGAACTGTAATCATGCCCTGATACTAATGGCATGCAGCGGTCGCTGAAATGGGCGTTAAGTGCCGCGAGATTTTCCGCCTACTTGCTGTGTCCGCCTTTGGTCAGCCAAGAGAGGGGGCGTTCTTCCTTGGCTAAGAACGGAAAAAATCTGTGGAAAGTTCGCGATGCCCGTTTGCGTTCCTTGTACCACTCGCGCTTGCCGTAAAGCCCCCATGCCTTTGGGCACTTTTCTGGCAACTCGCGCAAACTCAACTGGTGCAGAAGCCGCATCATGCCTAGTGTAGTGTCTCGCAATTAACTAGACATATTATCAGAGGACGGCTTCGTTGGTTCGGGCCATTTCCCTCGTAATCCACGATTTTTATATGTCTAGTCATTTCCGGGACACTACACTAGCCGCTCCAGCGCCACGCGCCAGTCTCGCGCCTTGTTGCGTCCTCTGTTATCGGGCTTGGGAATTTCTTTTGGTCGGGCGTGTTTCACCCATTTTCGGAAGTAATTCACGATCTTGTCGTCAGTGAAACATTCCCATGCGATGTCAACCATCAGAGTTTCTCCCACGCCCCACCAGGTGCGAGGACGAATCTGGCCAAATTCAGGAGCGGCGGGCGCATCGGCGACCATGATGGAATTTCCCTTTGCATCTTTGCGCAGATATTTTTGTTCCCAAGTTTTCCGCTGCGTGTGTCGGTCATCCGCAACGCGCTGGCACTCGCGGGCAATTTCTTTGGCCCATGACCAGTGCGACAACTTGATTGGGTCAATTCGAAGTTTTTCGACATCGGTGCGGATG
>DASRLE010000258.1:0-2653 GCA_035648615.1 Saccharimonadales bacterium (SeqCode)
GTTTTTCGAGTGGCCCGAGGTGGCGGTAAACGGTTTTAAAAATGATTAAAACTTCCGTCGCGGACTCGAGCTTATCCTTCCACCAATAATGCGATTCCACACCGGCAATCAAATTGGCGCAAGCGACGAGGCGCGAACGCAAAGCGCGGGCGGCCAATTGGCGGGCCACCTTGCGATTGGGCGCCGTAACCAGCACCAGGCGATATGGCGACGCCTTCTTCACTCTCAGGCCACGGTCAGCGGGCCGTCGAAAATAGTCAGGCTCAACACTTCTGTTTTGGCGACGTGCGGGCCGTGCTGTTCGCCGCGGGGCGCAAAGAAAAAAGCGCCGGTGCTATACGTGACACCTTCCTCCTCCCATTGCCCGGAAAGGATGAAGACGGACTCGTTGGCTTGCGGATGAATATGAGCCGGAACGGTCAGCCCCGCCTCAAATTTTCGCAGGACGGTCATGCCGCCCGTTTCTTCGTTTTTATGAAGGACAAGAAGTTCAACCCCGGGATAAGGCCCAGATTGCCAGGTTTTCTCGAGAGCCAGCGCGGTATATTGGAACATATTTTAAGGTTTGGATTGCTTCGATCTGCGGTTTCAGATTTCACTGAACCAAGGACGCTGGCAAACTATTTATGCTCTTGTTTCGTGAAAAAATTCCGGCCGATTGGCTGCCCAAGATTTTAAGCCATTTGCCCGAGGCGCTGGTTGATCACGCGCACTTGGAACGCAAGGCAGCCACGACGGCCATGAATCTGGAAAAGTATCGCGATTTATACGGGCGGGTCGAGGAACTCAACGCCATCGCCATCGAGGAATTGCAGCACTTCCAGTTGGTTTTGGCGCTCTTGAAACGGCGCGGCATCCCTTTTGGGCAGCCTTATCCCAGCCCTTGGATCACGGGGCTGATGCGCTCCGTGCGCAACGGCCAGCGTCATCAGGCGCTTGACCACTTGATTTGTTGCGCCTTGATCGAAGGACGCAGTTGCGAAAAATTCCAAGCGCTGGGCCGCGCCTTGGCGGAGTTAGACCCCGAGCTGGCCGCCTTTTATGCGAGCCTGGTCGAATCGGAAGGCAACCATTACGCCACGTATCTCCTGATGGCCCGCGCCATCGACGACGCAGAGACAGATCGCCGCCTGGATTTTTACCTCGACCTCGACGCGCAATTGATTCGCCAAGGCAGCCCGCTGCCCATTTTACACTGACTCACGCTTTGTGCTGCGCATCGGTCCGGTAACTTTGCACCACCCATTCGCTCAGTTTCTTGTCGGGCGCCTGCACCGCATCGTCGTCAATCATAAATTCCTGCTGCCCCGTGTTTTGCGAAATAAGGCGGAGGCCAAATTGAAAATCCTTGAAACGCGTGGCGCAAAAATCACGCACCGGAACGCTTTGTTCGAGGGCGAGAGTCACCAGCCGGTCGGCCGCGGCGTCGGTAAACCGGATGGCCAGCTTGTAATTCTCCTGAAAGCGCCGGGCGAAATCATGCACCAATTGCCGGGCGACCCCCTGCTCCTCCTTTTCGTGTTCAACGAGAAGTTTCTGCAATTCCGCAACGGGATTGTCCACCAATTCCCGCGTCACGACGAAGCCTCGCACTTTGGTGGACGGCAGCTCGAATTTAAAGTCGCGAAAGATGCGTTCGCAAATGGTCATCAGGCCGCGCGCCCCCGTGCCTTCCTCACCGGCCAGATCAGCGATGCGGCGCAGGCCGTCCTCCTTGAAAAGAACTTCGATGCCATAGGCCGCAAAGTTTTGTTCGTATTGACGGATGATGCTCCCTTCCGAATTCTTCAAAATGGTAAACAAATCGTCCGCGTTCAGCGGCTGGCAAACCACCCGCACCGGCAAGCGGCCGATAAACTCCGGCTCAAAACCGAAGTCGATAAAGTCGCGCGTCTCCGTTTGTTCAAGGATGTCCGCTTTGGCCGTGGCGTCCGAGGCGTGCGGGTTCCTGAAACCGATGGTGGCTTCGCGCAACCGTTTCTGGATGATTTTTTCCAGCCCCTCGAAGGCGCCGCTGACAATAAATAAAATGTGCTTGGTATTGATGGTGGCCGACGATTTTTTTCCGCGCTGGCTCAAGTCCATCATCGCCTGGATTTGCCCGCTGATGTCATTGGGCGAGCGGACCGGCACTTCGGTTTCCTCCATCAGCTTCAGCAAATTGGTTTGCACGCCGCGACCGCTGACGTCCCGCCCGTGCGCGTTGGAGACGGAGGCGATTTTGTCGATCTCATCAATGTAAATAATCCCGTATTGCGCGCGCTCGACATTGCCGTCGGCCCGCCGCACCAATTCCCGGACGAGGTCTTCGACATCGCCCCCGACATAGCCGGTTTCAGAAAACTTCGTCGCATCGGCTTTGACAAACGGCACGCCGATCAAATCCGCCGCATTGCGGATGAGGTAGGTTTTTCCCACGCCGGTCGGCCCAATCAAAATGATGTTTTGTTTGGCGTAATTGGGCTGGTCCTTCTCGGCGATGGCCAGACGCACTTGGTGATAGTGGTCGCACAGCGCCACGCTCAACACTTTCTTGGCCTCCTCCTGCTTGATGACGAAACGATCAAGATACGCTTTGACATCGCGCGGCTTGCGATCGAAGGAGAATTCTCCGGCGGCGGGTTCGGCGGCCGGAGTCTCGGGGGCGCCGGAC
>DASRLE010000259.1:0-10338 GCA_035648615.1 Saccharimonadales bacterium (SeqCode)
ACCTCAAACTCAAAACCATCTATGACCATCGCGCAGAAATTTCTCGTCTTCGCCGCCCTTGCTGTCGCCGTGGGCGCCGGTCTCTACCAAACGCGCCAGGCTTCCGATTTGCGCCAGCAAGTTCTAGCCCTCCAAGAACAACAAGCCTCCTCCGCCAAGCACATCGCCGAATTGGAAACCTCGATGGCCAGCGCCAAAAAGCAACTCGGCCACGCCAAGGAAAATAACAACCGCCTCACCGCAGAGGTGCAGAAATTATCCAAGCGCGATGCCGCCCGCGCCGCCGCCGCCGGAAAGCCCGAGGGACCCAAAGGATTGGCCGCCATGTTCGGAGGCAACGGCACCAACGGCATGTCCGGGATGATGAGCAAAGTCATGAAAAACGCCATGGAACAGCAGCTTCAAGGAAAAATGACCTCGATGAAGGCCAAGCTGAACCTTACTCCCGATCAAGAAACCGCTATCCACGACATCTTGGCCCAGCAAGCCGAAAAAGGCATGGCTGTGGCCCAAAAAATGTTCAATGGCGACGGGGTAAACACCAACGAACTCGCCCAAACCGCCAAGGATATGCCGAACCAGGACGCTCAGATCAAAGCCCTGCTTACCTCCGATCAATCGACGGCCTACGATGCATGGCAGAAGGAAGAAACCGCCAACAACGTCCGGCTGATGGCCAACATGGAGTTAATACAGATTCAACCCATGCTTCAATTAGACCAGCCGACGCAGGATAAAGTATTCGCCATCCTCGCCGAGCAAGGCCAAGCCACCTTCGACGCAAAAGAGAACAATCCCGCTGCGGCCGCGGATTTTCGCGGACAGATGGAACGTAAAGCGCAGGCGCTCAGCGCCGTGCTCACGCCAGACCAATTGGCCAGCTATCGAAAATTCCAGGAGCAGCAACTGAGCATCATCGAGGCCTTCAAAAAATAAGCCCCCTTCACGCCGCGCGGCCCTCCTCTTCGTCCAGGTCCATCAATTGGAGAAGGGCCGTCTCGCGATAAGGCCCTGGACGCCGCGTCAAGTCTTCATGCCGTCCGGTTTGAGTCAGCCGCCCGTTTTCCAGAACCAAAATCAAGTCGGCCCGCCGCAACAGGCTCAATCGACTTGACACGATAAACGCCGTCCGTTCCGCCATCGCTTCGCGCAAAGCAAACACGATTTCGTGCTCCGTCTTCGCATCGACCGACGCGGTCGGATCATCCAGAATCAAGATCGGCGGCTGCAACAATAAAGCGCGGGCCAGAGCCAGGCGTTGCCGTTGCCCGCCCGACAAATCCACGCCGGATTCACCCAGCACCGTGGCGTAGCCCTCCGGCAATGCGGTGATAAACTCATGCGCGCAAGCCTGCCGCGCCGCCCGCTCAATCTCGGCCGTCGTGGCGCGGGGATTGCCAAAAGCGATGTTGGCGCTGACCGTGTTGGAAAACAAAAAGCTCTCCTGATAAACCAGCCCAATCTGCCTCCGGTAGCCATCTAAATCCAAATCCCGCAAGTCGCGGCCATCGACCAAAATTCGCCCGCGTTGCGGATCGTAAAAACGAGGAAGCAAACCCAGCAACGTGCTTTTCCCCGCGCCCGTCATGCCACAAATGCCGACAACCTGCCCCGATTTGGCCTCGAATGAAATTTCCCTCAACACAGAGTTGTTCGCCTGATAACCAAAAGTCACGTCCTCAAAAACCAGCCGTCCCGTCAAACGCGGCGGCGCGCCGGGTTTTCGAGGTCCTGGACACGCCGGCGGGAGTTGAGAGCAAACCCGGCGCGCCGCCGCCAGGCTTTGCTGCACGGAATTGGCAATCGTCGAAATAGTCGCCACCTGGCCGTTGAACTGTTGCAACAGCCCCGCGAATACCACCAAGCCGCTGCCCAACGGAATTTGACCCTGCACATAAAGCCAGCCGCCGTAGCTAAATAGAATGACCAGGCTGGCCTGCGACAACAATTGGGTCAACGGCGTGAAAACAGATAAGTCCCGAAAGATGCGCCTTTGCTGGGACGAAATCGCCTGGTTGCCCTCCTCGAATCGGCGAATCTGTTGCGGTTCAGCCGCGAAGCCCTTGATCGTTTGCATGCCGCGAATGCTCTCCGAAAAAAGCTGCACTAAATTGTCGGACAATTCGCGATTGCGCAGGTAGCCGGGACGCAACCGGGCCGAGTAATAACTCGTCACCCACCACAACGGCAACGCGAAGGACAAACAGGCCATCGTCAACGACCGATGGATATGCCACATAAACACTCCATAAGCCACCAGCGTCAACAACATGTTTATTCCCTGCAGCAGCACGCCATCGACAAAGAGCCGCGTGTTTTGCACATCCCCCGTCACGCGGTTGAAGATCGAGCTTGAGCCATGCCGGTCAAAGAAGCCAAAGCTCAACCATTGCAAACGAGCATAAAGCTGGTCGCGCAAATCCGGGACGATCTCTCCCTGGGTCAGCCTTGCCGTGGTCAGGTTGTAAGCGTAGGTCAGCGCCGCTCGCAGGAGGGCTTGCGCGATAATGGCCAGCGACAACACCGTCACCACGCGCAAGGGCGGCCATCCATTCGGCGGCCTCCACCCAAAAGGATAGACTGGCGCTTGCTGCGACGCATCAAGGGCATGGCGAATAACATCAATCACCACCCCCAGCAACTGCAAGCCCACCAACCCAAGCAACAGCAGCACCACGCTCAACCCAATCGAAACCAGGCAATCCGTGCGATAACGCCACGCCACGCCGAGCAACCGACGCACCAATTCGCCGGTCGAATACTCCCGCCTCGCCGCCTCTCCCGTAAATTCATCCGACATCGCGCCCACGTTGGCATATTTCCACCCAACAGCGCAACCCACCGTATCAGTTTTCTTCCTTCATCCTTCTTCCTTCTACCTTTTCTTCCTATACCAAAGGCGTAGAACAAACCGAACCGAATGCCGCCGTGACAATTGGCCGCGACTGCTCCATTTTAAGCGCAACCCAGAATCCAAACCACTTTGCAAACACGTCGATAACAAACTCGCACCATGAAAATACACAGACACCTCGCCTCAGGACTCCTGGCCGCCGCCGTCGCTTTGGCCTCTTCCGCTCCGACTCAGGCCCAAACGATCATAACCAACACCTTCACCTTTTCTTTTGCCTCCGGGGGCGCAAGCTCGGCTTTCAACAGCACTTGGATCTATTGGTACAATTCTCCAGGTGGCAATGCGCCAATTCTGGAAGATCCAACCCAGGACGCCAGCAACAATCCCGCATCAGGTTCATTGGAGGTTATCAGCCCTCTGGCGGGTTCCACCCAAGACGTCTTTTTTGGCACGTTCGCCAGCAATGTGAACAATGGCTACGATTTCAGCGTCGAAGCCAATCTGGTCTTATACACTAATATCTCCTTCGATATTATGGTGGCCTCGAACACTCCTTTAAGCAGCAGCGGCAATTATGGCAGCATTGGAGTCGGCGTTATTAACAGCAGTTATGGTTACCAGCAATTTAGCAGCGTGACCATTCCGGCCACCGCCAGCAACCACTGGGTCCACTTGGTCGTCCCGATTGATCAGACTCAAAACAACTTGGCGACTATTCCCGGCCTGGCCTTTGCCATCAATTCCTATGGGGGCTATCCAAACTTCACGTTCACCAACTGGATGGACAATATCTCGGCTAACTCCTCCCCGGCTCCGCCGCCCCCTCCGCCCACCGTGTTTGCGCCCCAAATACCTACCGCCGGTTTGAACTGTATTGCCGTCACTCCCGGCCAGCCGAACAATCGCTACCAACTGGCCACAACCAATGATCCTGGCTATAGTTTCGTTGGACAATCCAGTGTAACCTATTCCTGGACGATCAAATCATTTCCCACCAACACACTCGCCACATTTCAACAACACTTTTTTATCGTCAATGGGGCTCCGGGCACTTATGACCAAGCGGCCGACTATAACCTGGCCGACTGCATTTTTGTAACCGTGCAGCAGGTCTCCAACGGTACCGCCGTGTGCAATTTTCGTTATAAGACCAACGAGCCTGGTGGCAATGGGATGATCTTCAATACTCTCTCTCTCACGAATGCCGCCAATACCAACCTATGGCCAGTGGAACCGGTCGCCAGTCTGACCAACGCTCCTATTCTAGGCACATGGAGCCTGACTTTCAGCCACAATACCAATGTCACGATCACCGCACCGAATGGCACGACGACCAACTTTATTTTTGACGCTGCCTCAGCCGCGTTGTTTGCCGACCCTTGCACACTCCTTCTGGGCGCCCAACCCAATAGCACCAACTTCTATGGCGATGCCGTGGTTTACAGCAACTTCTCCGTCGCAGGCAATCAGGCGCCGTTCACCGATAACTTTGTGGCCGACACCGCCATTAATACCAACTACTGGTTTAACCTCTCCAGTGATACCAACGGAGCTGTTATTGTCCCGTCCAATGCGCTCTGTTGGGTGGCTTGGTCGCGGCCCTCGCCGGGGTATCAACTGCAAGGAACGACCAACCTGGGGACAAACGCCCAATGGGTCTCCCTGGCTTCCGATCTCACGATTCTGAATAATGGGAAAATAGACGCCTTGGTCCTCTCCAATGACTTTCCTGGGGCCAAGGCGGTTTATTTTGACGTCGTGCAACGCCAGTTTTCGCAACTGCAAGTCCTGCTGCCGGGTGAAACCAATGCCCCTAACAGCGCGACTGGCAGGGTCGGCACACCCACTCCCGTCAGCGCAAGCGTAAGTGAGGGAGCTTACACATTCACAGTGCTGGCTGTTGACGCTCATTGGAACCCGGTTCCCAGCTCCAGTGACAGCATCGCCATCACTTCCACGGACGGAGCTTCCGCACTCCCCAACAATGCGTCGCTGGTTAATGGGTCGAAGCAATTTACTATCTTCTTCTCGACTCCTGGAAGCCAGACCATCACCGCCACCGATAAGACGAACACCAATATCGTCTCGAACACAAGTTCCCCCGTCACGGTGACGCAATGATCCTATTGGTCCATCCGGCTGGCGCGGATTCACTCCCGCGCCGGTCTTCTGCTCGCTGCCAGAGCAACCTAGGCTTCACCTTGATTGAGTTGCTGGTGGTTATCGCCATTATCGCAATTCTGGCGGCGTTGCTTCTGCCCGCCCTGGCCAAAGCCAAACAGCAAGCGCAGTCCGTCCAGTGCATGAGTAATGCCCGGCAGATCATGCTTGGCTGGCGCATGTATGCGGACGATAACAACGATCTTCTCGCTCCCAATGACTATCCCTACGAAACCGCCTATGTGGGTTATGCCAATCCGAGCCAGTTGAAGAGTTGGGTCTGCGGCACCATGGAGCAAGCGATTGACGCGAGAACCCTGGCCGAACTAACGGACCCCATCGGCACGGCGTTATCCCATTATGTTCCCAATCCCTATGTTTACCATTGCCCGGCGGACCAATATCTTGATCCACTATCCAGGAAAGTCCATGTGCGAAGTTATTCCATGAACTCCGCCATCGGCACCGTTTGGTGCGAGTACTACGCCAATAACGGCACCCCGGCCATCGGCTCCCCGGTCGAGGGCGGATGGCTGGACGGCGCTCGCTATACAACCCCTCAAACCACTTACTTGACCTATGGCAAAATGGCTTCATTGGTCAAACCAGGTCCGGCCAACACCTGGGTGATTATGGACGAGAATCCCTTTTCCATCAATGACGGTTCCATGGCCGTATCGGCCGCCGCCTCGGCCGGCGCCACCTATCTCATCGATTACCCTGCGGGGAATCACAATGGAGCCGGCGGTTTAGCTTTTGCGGACGGCCACTCACTGATTCACAAATGGCTGGACTCCCGCACTTATACCCCGCAAGGCATAGTGAATCCCGGCCAAGGCGGCCAAGGCGCGACTGTCCAGACCCCTGACGACCGGGATTGCTTCTACCTGGCCCCCCTTACTTCTGCCGCGCGCTAAACCGCGTGGCAGCCCTTCCTGCCGATAGTCGTTTAACCACAAAGAACGCAAAGAACACATAGATAAATGAATTAAAGGCCTTCGATAAACTGTTATGTTGAAAAACCGAACTCGAGTCGTCGTTGGAGGTGGAATTCGTATTTAGCTATTTATATCTCTGCGGCTTTTTCTGTGCTCTTTGCGTTCTTTGCGTTCTTTGGGGTTAAAAATTCTCTTTGTTTTTTTGGACAGTTCCCTTTCATTTCCAGCCGAATTGGTAGGTGGTGCTGGCGCTCAGGGCAACGGTGGTGGAGTTGAGGACGAACGTGTTGCTGGTCGAGGTGACGTAGGGGTATGCGCCAGCGGCCATGTGGCGCGAGGCGGCGACGATGCCCGGCGCGGCCAGAGCACAGATGACGGATCCGTCGAGGCGACGAAGGAAGAAAAACTTGCCGTTTTTGCCCAAAGCGGATAAAAGCAGAGTGGCGCTGGCGCGCCGATTGCGACGAGAAATGACCATGAGCCTAAAATGGGTAGCGCAAAGACTGCACACGGGAGATGGACCTGCGTCTCCAACCTGTTGCGGAAAAAATAACCCTGATTTTGTGTCAATAGTGAGGACTGACACCGGCACGGAATTCGCATGGCAAGGCAGTTGGGTAGAGACCAACATCGTATATTATGTTTATGACGGCAACTTGGTCATCCAGGAGCGTGACGCCAATAATCTGTCCGCCGTCACTTACACGCGAGGGAAAGATTTGGGCGGAAGGTTGGAAGGCGCGGGTGGGATTGGAGGTCTTCTAGCGCGCACCTCCCAGACTTATGCTGATGCATCAATGGGCGGCAACAGCTTTTATCATGCGGATGGAAGCGGCAACATCGCGGTGCTGCTCAATTCCGCTAACGCAATCGTTGCCAGATATTGTTATGACGCGTTTGGGAATATCATTTCTAAGTCAGGCCTATTGGCTGATGCAAACGTCTATCGCTTTTCCAGTAAAGAATGGCATCCAAATTCGGGAATAGTCTATTACCTATATCGTAACTATGATCCTAAATTACAGAGGTGGCTAAATAGGGACCCGTTGGGAGAGCTTGGATTCGAACTCGTTCACAATTCTCGGTTGCGAACAGTATGGTCGCTTTTGCAGCCAGTTGAACGTTTTGAAGGGCCAAACCTTTATGAGTTTATACGAAACAATTCCTTAACCGCTGTAGACTTGTTTGGATTAGCCTATGGAAACCCAGTTTCAGGACCGGTCGGTCCTATAGGACCGTCAGACCCCTATGCCCCCGGTGGGCCATTTTACTGTAATAAGCCACCATGTCAGAAAAAACCGGCCGATTCGCAGGACGGTATATGTACATTCCCTGTGGGCCTTGGATATCTAATGCCACCCGGCATTACAGCATGTTGTGCAGCACACGATAATTGCTATTTTGCAAATGGATGCCACTCTGACTCATGGGGCGCGGATTGTGGCACGCCTGCTTGCAAACAGTGTAACGCAAATGTCCTAAAATGCGTTGCGAAACAATTTGACCCGCTATTCGCACTGTGAATCCTGTGATTAGAAGCCCATTTAAAATGATTGTTTTAAGTCTAATGTTTTTGGGACTTATTGCTTCATGTCGCGATCAAAACGGGATTATTTCTGCGGCTTTCCGTCTTAGAGACGACTCAGCACTGCCTTCATGGTTCAGCCTTCCTCCGGGAATGACCCGCGATCAGGTAAGCATTACTATAACGGATTATGAAGATACCGCGCCTGGGTGGAAGGTGCGATTTGTAATTAAAAACAAGCGGCGGTGGATCTTTAATACAATCGAGGAACGAATGGGCCATGGATGTTGGCATCCTGAATCCCTGCGCCAAAATTCTCCGGGTGGGACTTGTCCCAATTGGGTTATAATTGACGTCAAAGGAACTAAAGATACCTACGAGCAATCGGACTGTAACCATCGTGATTTGCTTAGGATTGTGAAAGGAACTTTGGACAAATAGGGACCTTTTTTATAGTATGTAGCATTGGTCAAACCGTGCATTGCTTTATTGTGTGCTTTAGGCCAAGGATCGTTTCATTAGTGAATTAGTTAATGGTATTATGATATGTAGTCATAGCGACGCTAGTTTTCAGCAATGCCACAATTTCCCTTGGTCGACCCAGAGCGATTTGGGTCCCTTTTTCAAGATGACGCGTCAAGCGTCTTAGACTCGGTTTTCCGCGCTAAAGTGAGTCTGGTTGAGGCGCTTGTTTCCAGCCTGCGCTCTCTTTGCCTATCGCAAAATGGAAGCGACCGCCATCACGGCCAGGAAAATAGACCGACGGAAAGGCTGTAAGCCGCCGCGAGGTTTGGGACGAATTGGCAGAGGTTTGGGAAACTTTGGGGTCTTGGGGGCCGGAAATGGCGTTTCAGGGCCGGTGCAAGGGGCTTGAATGGGCGTTGCGGGGCCGGGTTTAATGTTATTTCCTGCCGGATGGGATGGGCTTGGTCATGGCTTGAAGACGACGACGGCGGTGAGGCCGACGCCGGAGGTGATTTGCACGCCGCAACCTTGGGGCACGGGGAAGTTGCCGCCGCTGGCCGCCACAGTGTCGGTGATGATGGCGTTGGCGCATGGGCTGGCGCCGCCCGTTCCCCCACACCACCACAACACGGCATTCCCGCTGGTGCCGGTGTATAGATAGACGGCGTTGGTCGCCGTGTTGTTGGTCCAGCCGCTGGCAATGGTCGCAAACTGGCCGCTGTAGGCGGTTGCGGAGCCGGCCACAAGGATGTTGGTGTCGTGCGTCATGATTCCTCCGTCAAACAGTCCGGTGCCGTTGACTTCGAGGGCGGCTGCAGGGTTGGTGGTGTTGACGCCCAACGCGCCGCTCGCGGTCATCCGGAATTTTTCGGCGAAGACGCTGGACGAGTTGATGAGCCAAAACTCAAAATGGTCGGCGTAGCTGGAGTCGGGGACGTCCATCGCCGACCCAAATCGGGCGACCGGCGTGGTGTCGCCGGTGAAGGGGTTCATCCAGACTTTAGTGCCGAGCGAGAGCGCATCGAGAAAGTCTGAGCCGGAACCGGTCGGCGAGATCACTTCCACATCTCTGACGGGGGTGCCGAATGGGAAGTTGGGGTGGAGCGTGACGGTGTTGGTCAAGAGCAGCGTGCTGCCAAAGAAGCCAAGGACGTTGTTGGTTGTGCCGCCACCGGTGGCGGTGGAACCGTTTCCGAACCGGGCGGTGCCCCCGATGGCGATGCCGTTGCTGCTGATGACGGAGGTGTTGGTGCCGGCGTCGCTGACCAGGAGCGGCGCGGTGGTATCGTCGCCTGGGGCGATGCAGATCACGTTGGAACAGGTGTGCTCGATTCTGACCACGGCCAGGCCCGCCGCTGCGCCGCCGTTGAAGTCCCACCCGCTATTGCCGAGGATTTCGCCGCCGATTTGGTTGGAAAACACCACCCCGTAAATATAGTTGGGCATCTCGATCTGCTTGTTGAACTCGACGACATTTTCACAGCCGTAAAGGCCGAGGAATTGGAAGGGGGCGTAGCCCGAACCGGATTTAACGTTGTTGTGCGAGACTATAATCCCATTGGCGAACGTGTTGCCCGTGACGCAGGCGTTGAGGTGGAAGAAACTATTATTCTCGATGACCGTGCCGTAGCCTTGGAATGCGGAATTGGTCGAGGCGTCAAATTCCGTCGAGGACTGGCCGCCGAGGACTATCCCGCCGGGATAGACGCCGTTGGTCCCACCGGCAAAACGGCAGTCGTGGATGTGCAGGAGGGTGGAAGAGTCAAAAAGGATCGGCAGGGTGTTGGAGATATTCTCCATCGTCACATTGCGCATTTCGAGCGACCCAAACCCGAAGGTGCGAATGCAGTAGCCTCCCCAGGCGTTGTATTGACTGGCGTTGTTGTTCTGCCAACACAGGACGCTGCCAGAATCGTTGCCGACATATCCGCCGAGATCATTGTCCGTCATTTCGCCGACGATGATCAGGGGCTTCTGATTCTGCGCGCCCGCGCCGTTGGGGTAGTTGGTGATGGTGATCTGGTTGGTGATCGCGTATCTGCCATGGGGGACCAGGATGATGCCGCCGCCGCTCCTGGACGCGGCCGTGATGGCGTTGCTCACGGCCACACTGTTGTCAGCGGCGGTGGTGGTCGCGCCGTAATCGAGGATGTTGAAGACGCGCAAAGCGGCGTCGAGTAATGCGGAGTTGGCGGCGAAAAAATTGGTGGTGCCGGTGTTGACGCCGGCCGGCCCGGTGAGCAATTGGCCGTTGGTCGCGACCATCAGGGGAATCGGAACGGCGGACGCGGCAAAGGCTGAAGGCTGAAGGCTAAAGGCTAAAGTTAAGAAAGTGACTAACCGCAAAGATCGCAAAGAGCGCAGAGAGAACATAGGGCGGTTGATCAATTTGGTGG
>DASRLE010000260.1:0-6082 GCA_035648615.1 Saccharimonadales bacterium (SeqCode)
CGCAGGTCGATCTCGAAACGCAGTTTCTTTTGATCGATGGCCCCCCGATCCGAATCCAGTTGAAGCTGGGCTTGCTCTTTGCGGCGGTCCGCCTCTTCTTTTGAAATCGCTCCCGACTTGGCCAAAAGATCAATTTCGGCCTCGAAGGCTTTTTCTCGGGCTTCCTCAACTTTTAGGATAGCGTCCTGTTCTTCGCCATATTTTTTGATCCTGTGATCCATGGCGGTTGTGCCGGACTCATAAGCGGCCTGAAGTTTTTTCTCGGTGTTTACGATGTCTGAAAGCGACTCGGACATGCCGGAGGCGGACTCAGCGGCGGATTTCAATTTGCTATCGTCGAGCGCCAGCATTTCGGCGTTGAACGCATCGACGGGGGCTTGAAGTTGCTCAAAAACTTTCTTGACGCCTTCCACGGCCGCCAGGAGCGCGGCCAGAGCGGCTGTGGTTGGATTTAGCCACAGTCCGACATCGGCCAGTCCGCCGAATTGCCGCCCCACTGCGCTAACGGCCTCTCTTAATTCGCGATGGGATAGGGTAGTATCTTCGGCGGCTTTAACTTGCTTTTTCCCGGCCTCTTCAGCGGCTTTGGCTTTGTCCAATTCGGCGTTTTTTACGTCTAAAATTTGTTCGATTTGACTGGTATCGTGGCCGAGGGCGGCTTCGGTCTTTTTGACTTCGTTGAGGGTGGCAATGGTTTTTTCGAGCGCGGCGGTATCCGCCGTTGTAACGACTTGGATTTGGAATTGCGAGCGATCTATTGGCATAGGTTTACTGGGGTTGAAGTTCTGGGGTTGCCGGGCGCGGCGCGGTCAGTTCGGCGGGCGCGAGGTTGCGGCCTGGCGGGATGTTACAAGCGGCGACGCCGGCGGGCAGTGGCGGATGTTTGCGGGAGCGCCGGCCGGCGTGGACGTCGAGATGAGATTGGGCGTCGTTTGATTCCGGTTGCGCCTCGACCGGAGCGGGCGGCGCGGGGAGTTTGTAGCCGGAGAGCACGATGGCGCGCTCGACGTCAGGGCCTTGGACTTCCGCCCTGCCTTGTTTTTTGGCCTCGGCACGGGCGTTTTTGGAAATCTTCTCGACCGCGAACAAAAAGGATTCGCTCAGGAGCGCAACCCCCACCACGCGCTTGGCGTAGCACACTTTCAAGCCGGGAAGGTGCGTGGCCACAACAGCGAACAGGTCTGAATCGGGCAGGTCCTTGGGGACGCGGTAGGAGCGCATGATGCGTCCGCGCCACTGAGCCATGTCGAACCCGGAAACTTTTTCGTAGGTTTGCTCGGCGGTGTCCTTAAATTGGGGCGTCGTCACCAAGGCGACGGGGCAGCCGTTGTCAAGAATCTGGGAGCGAACGTAGTTCAAGCGAAAGGGAATGGTCCGGGCGGAGAACTTTTGGGGGAGCAACCACGCGGCTTCGTCAAAGACAAAGCCTAAATCTCCCTGCCTGAAAACCGCCTCGATGGCGGGTTTAAGCTCGCTTGCTTTCATGGTCGGGCTGAAGCCAATGGCGCGGGCAATGGCTTCGTAAAGGCTATTGGGGAAATTATCGCATGGCGTCTTAACCAGACGCGCCCGTCCGGGCCGCATGTTGCACCAGGCATTGACCGATTCAGATTTGCCATAACGACTCGATCCAACGATTTCCGTCATGGCCCTTTCAGACCAGGCGAAATCCAGGGTTTCAAAAATAGCTGTGGCGACGGAAGTCGCGGCAATTGTTTGCTGAGCGCGGGCGGCATGGGCGTCCATCATTTCGAGCAATGCGCCTTGAAGGTCTTCAAAATACCAGGCGTCAGGCAGGCAAAAGTCCGGCTCGGTGCAAAACCGGGCGAGAGTATTGGGCAATTCGGCCAGGGCGAAGAGTTGGCAGATTTTGTAGAAATAGGAGTGGTTTTGCTGGCTAACGAAGGCGAGGTCGGGGCGGGTCGTTTCCATTTCGCGGACGCGCCAACCCCCAGTCCTGCCACTGTGTCCGCGCATTTCTTCATTCGCCTGGCTAAGGATCATTCGGGCTTCGTCCGAGGTAAATGGGTCCAACCTTTCGGGCAAGCTGGAAATGATCTCTTGCCGTTCGGATGGGGTGTAAATTCCATCGGCGCGGACAATGCGGATGGCACTTGTTCCGACCCGTGCGCTAAACCGGGCGAGGAAATTTTCGGCAAATTTGCGGGGGCCGCCTGGCTGGATAAAGTGCCACTGGATAAACCAAGACAGTTCGATCAAACGGGGTTCCTGTGCGACGGCGGCGGCAAATTGGGGCGCAGCGAAGTCGCGCAGCGCTGCGGTTTTGGCGGCGATGGCCTGGGGGCCAATCCGTGCAGGGTCACTGTTCATCGGCGATCTCCTTATTGCTCTCGTTCAACAACTCCAAGCCGCGGTGGACGGATTCGGGGTTGCGGACGGGGCCGCTGATGTCCACGCCGGCGCGGGCCATGCTGGTGTAAACTTTTTTGCGCTGGCTTTGCGCGGCTTTTTGCCCGGCTTCGTCTTTTTGTTGCTCGCCTTGGATGAAGCGGCCGAGTTCCCCGGCTTGGGCATCAATCGAATTATCGTGGACGATATGGGACCGCTCGGGATGTTCAATTTGCCCGAAGCGGACTTTGCCGGGCTGCATGTGGCCGGCGACGGCGCGTTTAGCTGCACTGAATTGTTCCTTGGTGGCGCTGAAGGCGGGAAGAGAGTTTTCAGTCAAGGTGAATGGATTTTTGCGGTCCAAATCGGTCACGGTGAGCATGTGCGGGGTCTCGACGTTGTAGAAGGCGAGGACGTTTTGTCCGACGTATTGGCCGGAATGCTGCGCATCATAATAATAGCGCGACTGGCCTCTAATGGTGAGGCGGAGACCTTTGGTGCTCATGTGGGTTTTGACACAATGGCTGGCCAGGATGTAGCGCGCTTCCTGGGGGAGTTGCTCCAAAGGCTGGCGATTGGCCCACAGTTCGGCGGGGGAAAAGCCGTCGAGCAATTTGCCGTTTTGGGTTTCCTGCAAGTAATCGGTGAAGGTTTCGCCAATGCGCCGGACCCAGCCATCGAGGGAATGGAAACGGGTGCGTGGATCGAGGGTGCCGCGTTTGACGCGGCCGATGGCATCCTGGAGTTCCTCTTGCCGGTAAGCCCTTTCGTCAAAACCAACGAAGCCGGAGTCCGCGCGGAGCCGGTCTTGCACGATTTTAAAAATGCCTTCGATGAGTTTGGCCCTGGGAACAGTGGCGGTGACGAGACGGCGGGGGCGGCCCCCGTAACCCAGGCGGCCGCTAAAACCAAGGGCGTATCCAAGCGATGCAATAAATGATGAAGTAAACAGTGCCGGCACACTGACGGTAAAAGTGGCTTTGAGCGATTTCATCTATTCGGGCGAGACCGTCACCGCAAACATAGCTTCAGGATTTTATGCAAGCAGTACTGCAAACAATGCCTCTACTTCGATTTCCGTAACAAACAATTCCATATTGGCCTACCCGACCTCCGTCGGCCGCTGGGCATGGCCGGGATACGAGAGGGAAACAGGCGACTTTCTTGTGGAAGCGGTTGCGTTTAACAGATTTGCCCGGAACGGAAAGCCGCTTGCCGCCATGGTTTTCACTGCAACCGACCAGCACGGTCATACCGCATTTGCGACTACTACGGCCATGACCAAATCGACCAGAACCGGCGATGCGAATCCTGTCTTGGTCTATGCCGGGACAATCCCCGTATCCACCCTTACCCAGGGCGATGTCATCACCGTCAATTTTAAAGCATATCCGTGGGTCGGCACATCTTCTGCTATATTAAATTCCGATCTCATAGCCAACGGCGGAAGCGGTTATGCCCAGCCCGATGAAAGATTGGGACCGCTTTCGGAACTGTTGGACAAAACAGGGGCTTATGGTCCGGCGTATGCAGTTGTGGATGATTCCAATGGTACTAGTAGTATTGGAACTGCCTATGTCTACAGTACTCAGGCGGCGGCAGAAGCCGCATACAATTCAAACAATACTAATTCTTATAACAATATCGGCAGAGCGGTTTCGGCGATCAAAGCTTATAACAATGCAAATTATGGCAGAAATGAACCGGGAGGGGGAGTTGTCCTGCTTAATTCCGGTAGCCATACGTATCCGGGTACGGCACCAGCGGCATCAGGTCCTATGAATGCATGGCTTATCATACAACCGATGAGTACGGTCAGTCAGACGAATGCGGTGATTGACAGTAGCAGCACGGGAAGTTTAAATACTCAAAGAATTAAAATATCCGATGTAAATATCAAAGACTCACAAGCGCAGGCTTTCAATGGCACTCAAGCCACTGACGTTTTATGGGTCGACAACAACATTTTTAATGTGACAACATCCGCGACTATAGATGTATGGAATGAAGTCTATGCTACGCGCAATACAGTTCTTAACCTGCCTGATGGTTTTGGTGGATATGGCAGCGGAGCTAGTAGGGACCCCCTCCCACTTATTCGGGGTAACTCATTTCCCTATGGTGCTTCGGAGGCTGCACAGCTGTATATGGTCATAGGCAATGCGAACCTTCTTCCAGTATACTACCCGACCGGAAATGCAGCTGGTCAGCAAACAAGCGACAACTCGGTATTCGCATTCAACAGTGTTTATGGCGATACTGACAATCCCGTCATTGATGTCGGGGACCAAATCAATCTTGGCATAGCGATCGTACAAAATTCTCTTGAGATGCTACAGGACTCGCCGGTGGTAGAGATCAACGCCGCGTCGGTACAGGGAAACCCCAACAACAATATTATCATGTGGGACAACACGTTTGCTGGCGACAGGGATAATTTGGCATATAATGCATACGGTAGCACTTCAGTTCCGCAGTTGAACTGGTCCATGATCGGAAACCAGTATAACAGCTGGAACAACAAGTCAGACACAGATGACGCTTTTGATGCGCCGAACGGCGGGAGAACGGGAAATTGGGATGTTAAATACAATGTCGGTTCGAAGAGCAATTACTATTATCATGTGACACAATTTCCGCCGGAGTTCTATGGGTTGAATTCCAACAGTGACAATGCAGGCAACAGTCCGATGTATGTGTCTGATGCGTCGCTGTCAGGTACCGACACCGGCAACGGCGATTATCGTCTGACCGCGAGCTCTCCTGCGCTCAATCTTGTAGCAGCGGGTCAGGCTGTTCTCCCGTATGACATCCTTGGGAATCCTCGTCGGAATGACGGCACCGGCGCCGTCGGAGCGTACGAGTATATATCCAGCGTTGCCACCGTCGCTTCTTCCGACTACGCCGTCAGCTCTCTTGTAGCTGGAACAGGAACCATCACCAATGTCCCATTCGGAATATCGAAAGCCACCTTTTTATCTAATCTGACCCTTGCAGCAGGAGCAACCTGGAACACCGCCAGTGTCACTGATCCAGTTGTATCCGGCAACACTTTGGTGGTTACAGCTCAAGACGGAGTAACGACAGGAACCTATACGATCACGACGAGCGCTAACGTTTCCCATACGATTTTTTTGACTTCCGGGTCAACCTGGACTGTACTCTCTGACTGGAATAACTCTAGTAACACGATTGAGGTGATAGGAGGCGGTGGGGGTGGTAGCGATGGCGGTGCAGGCTCTGGTATCAGCGATGCTGGCGGAGGAGGCGGATATTCAAAATCTACGAATGTTTCATTGACTCGTGGAGCTACTATCGGAATAAGTGTAGGAGTAGGCGGCGACGGCGGAGTAAATTCAGCACCTGGTGGAAATTCCGGAGGGAATACTTATTTTTGTAATTCAACGTCCAACTGCGCCAATATTTCAGACTCGGCGATTGTGGTAGGAGTCACCGGCGGAGGAGGAGGAACAGGGTCAGGATACCCCGGAGGAGCAGGTGGTTTGGCTATCGTTGGGTCAGGATACTCCGGAGGAACAGGTGGAACAATAAAAAACACAAGTTCGGGAAATGGCTATGGGGCTGGCGGCGGCGGAGCCGGTGGTCCTCATGGTGCTGGAGGCAATGGAGGACTTACTGATGGAGGACAAGGTGTTAATATTATGTCAGGTTCAGGAGGAGGTGGCGGCGGAGGCGGAAGCGCAGGAGCGAGTACAACATATCCTACATGTGG
>DASRLE010000261.1:0-2462 GCA_035648615.1 Saccharimonadales bacterium (SeqCode)
CACGGCAAGACAACCACGACTTCGTTGCTTGCCTGGGTTTTTGAGCACAATGGATTGAACCCAAGTTTTTTGATCGGTGGAGTTCCCCTTAATTTCGGCGAAGGGGCGCGCTTCACCGACAGCCCCTGGTTCATCATCGAGGGGGATGAGTACGACACCGCCTTTTTTGACAAGCGCAGTAAATTTGTCCACTACATGCCGGAAGTGGTCATTGTCAACAATTTGGAATTTGACCACGCGGACATATTTGAAAATCTCGGCGCGGTGCAAACTTCTTTCAAACGCCTGATCAATCTTATTCCCCGCAATGGCCAGCTTCTGGCCAACGGCGACGACGCCAGCCTGTCGCCATTGCTCAACATTACGCATTGCCCGGTGAAACGTTTTGGTTTGGGCGAGCATAACGCGATCAAAGCCTTCAATCTGCGTTACGGGCCGACCGCGACCGAATTTGAAATTCCCAGTTTCAAATTTCATCTCAATATGGTCGGCGAATTGAATGTGCGCAACGCGCTGGCGGTGGCGGCCTGCGCCAAGCATTGCGGACTCTCCAACAAACAAATCCAGGCCGGCTTCGACACTTTCAAAGGCGTCAAACGCCGCATGGAAATTCGCGGCGTGGCGGGAGGCATCACGGTGGTCGATGATTTTGGGCATCATCCGACGGCCATCCGCGAAACTTTGCGCGCGCTGCGTTTGAAATACGGGCAGCAACGCATCTGGGCGGTGTTCGAGCCGCGCACCAACACCACCCGCCGCAATGTCTTTCAAACGGAATTAGCCGGGGCTTTTCGCGATGCGGACGCCGTGGTGCTTTCGCAAATCGCGCGGCTGGAATTGCTGAAGCCGGAGGAGCGGCTTGATCCGCAAAAGCTCTTGCAGGATCTCGAGGCCAATGGCAAACCGGCCGCTTACTTGGCGGACGCGGATTCGATTGTCGCGCATTTAAAAACCAAGGCGGCGGGCGGCGATGTCATTTGCATTTTTAGCAACGGCGGTTTTGGCGGGATTCACGAAAAACTTTTGGCGGCGCTCGGCGCGCGGAAATAGTGGCGGCATTATCTTTTACATTATGAAATTTTTCTCTATCGGCGCGACATTTTTTTGGGTGATGGCCGCGGGGCTGGCGCAACCAGCATCCGCCGACAGCTTCAGCGACCGCATCGGATTGCAGTTGGAAAGTTTCAATGGGCCGATGCACAAAAATATCGATTCGACCCTGGAAAAAGTTCATCGGCTGGGTTTCAAATATGTCGAGCTTGTCGGCGATTACGGCCTTTCGCCCGAAGCCCTCAAGGCGGAACTCAAATCGCACGGGCTTATCGCGACCAGCGCGCATTTTCCCTATGCTGAATTTCGCGATCACCCCGCAGAACTTGCGGCCAAGGCCAAAGCGCTGGGTTTGACCTACGCCGGCTGCCCTTCCCTGCCGCAACACGAACACCTCGATGAGAAAGGCTGTCGCGAAGCCATTGCGATTTTCAATCACGCTGGAGAAATTCTCGCGGCGCAAGGCATAAAATTTTTCTACCATCCGCACGGCTACGAATTCAAGCCCCATGGCGAGGGGACTCTGTTCGACCTTCTGGTCGCGCAAACCAATCCCAAGTTCGTCCATTTCCAAATGGACATTTTTTGGATTGTCCACGCGGGACAGGACCCGCGAAAATTGCTGGATCGTTATAGCGACCGCTGGGTTTCCATGCATCTCAAGGACATGAGAAAGGGCGCGGCGATCGCCATCGACAGCAAGACCGAGCGAGGCAACTTCGTGCCGATCGGCCAGGGGCAAATTGATATGGTCGCGGCTTTGCGCACGGCGCGCCGCATTGGAATTTCTTCCTTCTTCATCGAAGACGAATCGGCCTCGCCTGAAAAAGAAATCCCGCAAAGCGTCCAGTTTCTGCGGGACGCCAACTGGTAGCCCGGCCACTAAGTCTTCAGTCTCCGCTCCTCCGCTTGCCCTAGTGGACAATCAGGGATTGGGCCAATTGCGGGCCCTCGGTGGACGACATAAAGATAGAGCAAGGAGTGGGGTTGGAACAAGGAGTCGTCAATGAAGAAATATTTTATCGGCATCGGTATCACGAGCCTTTTGGGAGGGTTGACCACGATGGCGCAAACGATCACAACGAACGCGGTCCCGATGCCGATAGTGCAAAAAAGCAGCGCAGCCCCGGCCACGACTAATATCATCAAAGACCCGGCAGGCGCGCCTCTTCGAACAAATAGTCCGTCATTGAAGACGAATGCTCCGACCCCGCTGCACCTGAATGGAAATTCGTCTGCACAAAAATAAACAACGACAACGCCGCAATCGAAATTCGATCGCAGCCAGTCAACAAATAGGAGGAGTAAAAAGATTATGAAAAAATATTGGATTGGAATTACGTGTGCGGCTGCCTTGGCGGCCGGAACAGTTTTGGGTGCAGGGGGTGCTGGTGGTGCGGCTGGCGCAGGAG
>DASRLE010000262.1:0-4810 GCA_035648615.1 Saccharimonadales bacterium (SeqCode)
GCATTCCACTTGCCGAGAGGCGGCAAAAGTTGGAGTCGATTTACGCCGCGATCAATTTGAGCTTGCCGCTGCGTCTCTCCCCGGCAGTGGCCGCCGCGAGTTGGGAGGAACTGGCTCAAATGCAACGCGAAGCCCGCCGTCGCGGGGTCGAGGGCCTCATGCTCAAACGCTGGTCGTCCCCCTATGGAGTGGGCCGTCCGCGCGGGGATTGGTGGAAGTGGAAGATTGACCCCCATGTCATCGACGCGGTTTTGATCTATGCCCAACCTGGGCATGGACGCCGCGCCAGCCTCTTCACCGATTACACTTTCGGACTGTGGCATGAAGGCGAACTTCTCCCGGTGGCCAAGGCGTATTCCGGGTTGACCGACGAAGAAATTCGCGAAGTGGATGCTTTTGTGCGGCGTAATACAGTGAACAAATTTGGACCGGTGCGAGTAGTCAAGCCGGAGTTGGTTTTTGAACTGGCCTTTGAAGGGTTGCGCGAATCCGCGCGTCACAAATCAGGCGTCGCCGTCCGCTTTCCACGCATGAACCGCTGGCGGCGCGATAAGAAGCCCGCTGAGGCCGACACTCTCGAAACCCTGCGCGCCTTGCTGCCAGTTATTCCACCTCCACCGGCAGGCCCACCCATACCAACTGAGCCAGATAACGAGCGTTCCAATTAGCCAGGCGAAAACAGCCGTGGGATTCGGTGCGTCCGACTTTTTCCGGCGACGGCGTTCCGTGAATGCCGTAGCCCGGACGATCAAGGCCAATCCATGCGACTCCCACGGGATTATTCGGGCCAGGGGGGATAATCAATTTGCGGCCAATCGACTGGGCCTCGGGCGACTCGGCAAACACCGCCGGGTCGAAGGTGTAATTTGGATCCAGCGCGATGTTGGCCACATGCAATTCACCAGCGGGCCTTTTGGCCGCGACCCGTCCGATGCTGCACGGAAAATGGACGAGCAAGTTGGAATTGGCATCGAAGGCTTCCAACACGCACTGTTGCAAAGAGATTTTCACGAAAGCCGCTTTGTCCGTGACGGGCGGATATTCGACTCGCGGCAGCAGAACCTGAGTGCCAGGAGTGACATTATTCCAATCGACATTCGGGTTGAGCGAACGCAGCAATTGCGGGTGCGCGAATGCCTTTTCGGCCAGCAATTCCAATATGCTCTCGTAATCCAATCGCGGCTGCGCGGATTTGCCGAGCCACGTTATGGAGACAGGCAACAGCCGCGCCAAATCCTCGCTCGTCACTGTGTAGTCCGTCAGCGCGGGCGGCAGGATGGTTAGCGCGGACTTTGTATTGGCATCCAGCACGCCGCTGGGCGAAATTCCTTTTTTCTCTTGAAACGCGATCAAGGCCGCCCGCGTCTGCGAACCGGCCACGCCATCAATGGACCCCGGCGAAATGCCTTCGCGAACCAAGGCGATCTGTCCTTCGAGGAGTGTTTCCACAGGGCGAGCGCCGGAGGGTTCGGGTTCAGGTTCAGGAATGGGCGACGTTTGTTGAGGGGCTGGAGCCACTGGCCGTTGTTCGGTGAACTTTGGGACAACGGGAGGAGCAGGGGGCGGCGCTCCTGACGGCCAAAAAATCCACGCCAGAAATCCAGCCAGCGCAACAGACAGCAACGCGTAAGTCATCGACTCCATGGGTGACTTGCGTTTACCTTTGCCCTTTTTAAATCGTGACCGCGATGGCACGCCCATAGAATAACATGTTTACTCTGCTTCAGACCGACCCAACTTCGAAGGCCCGCCTCGGCCGCCTGACCACCACTCGGGGCGTGATTGATACGCCCGTCTTCATGCCCGTTGGCACCCAGGCCAGCGTCAAGGCCCTCGACCCTCGGGAACTGCGCGAGATGGGCACGCAGATTCTGCTCGGCAACACCTACCATCTCGCCATTCGGCCCGGCATGGAGATTATCAAAGCAGCCGGCGACCT
This sequence comes from Saccharimonadales bacterium (SeqCode), assembly GCA_035648615.1. GTDB lineage: Bacteria > Verrucomicrobiota > Verrucomicrobiia > Limisphaerales > Palsa-1400 > DASRLE01. The sequence goes on from DASRLE010000262.1 coordinate 1,940, forward strand.
CCATCGGTTCATGAACTGGCCGGAGCCGATCCTGACCGATAGCGGCGGGTTTCAGGTTTTCAGCCTGGCCAAAATTCGCAAGCTCAAACCGCACGGGGTGGAATTCCGTTCGCACATGGATGGGTCGCTCCTCTTCATGGGGCCGAAGGAGTCGATGGAAATCCAGCGCTTTCTAGCCTCGGACATCGCGATGGTTTTTGACGAATGCCCCGCCCACGATTGCACGCCGCAAGTGGCCCGTGAAGCCGTCGAGCGCACCATTACCTGGGCGCGCGAATGCCGTTCCCAACCGAGGGCCGGCGGCCAATTCGTCTTCGGCATTGTCCAAGGCGGCGTCAACCCCGAACTCCGCGAACAATGCGCCCGGGCTTTGACCGCCATGGAATTCGACGGCTACGCCATCGGCGGCGTCAGCGTCGGCGAACCCGAGCACGAGATGATGCGGGCCGTCGAATTGACCGAGCCATTCCTGCCCGCTCATCAACCGCGCTACGCCATGGGCTTGGGCACGCCCGCGCAAATGGTCGAACTCGTGGCGCGCGGCGTCGATATGTTTGACTGCGTTCTGCCGACCCGCGTGGCCCGCAACGGCACCGCCTTCACCCGCAAAGGCAGCCTCAACGTCAAAGGCGGCGCGGTGAAGGCCGACTTCCGTCCGATTGACCCCGAGTGCGCCTGCTTTGCCTGCCGCAACTTCAGCCGGGCCTACCTGCGCCACCTCCTCAACGTCAACGAAATCCTCGGCCTGCGCATGGTCAGCGTCCACAACTCGCACTTTTACCTGGAAGTGATGCGCCAAATTCGCGCGCATCTCGCGGCGGGCACCTTCGCCGAATACCGCCGCGCCTTCGCCGCCGACTACATCCCCACCCAAAAAATCCTCGCCACCCGCCAAAAACACCTTGCTGACCTGGCCGCGCAGTCCGCGTCATGACACACATGAAACGCTATCGGGTCATCTTGGACACCAATGTAGTTTTGGCCGCCCTGCGCTCGCAGACCGGCGCGTCGCACCGGCTATTGCTGACCATTGGCCATTCTCGATGGCAGAGCGTAATCACGCCTGCCCTGATGTACGAGTACGAGGACGTGGCGCGGAGACCGGGCAACGGACTGGCAATGTCGTCGCAGGACATTACGAACATCCTGGACCTGATTTACCAGCAGTCGCACCGACAGTTGGTTTGGTTTTCGTGGCGTCCAGTGTCGCCTGATCCGGGCGATGACGCGATTTTGGAGGCGGCTATTGCCGGAGGATGTGACTTTGTGGTATCTTTTAACGAACGGCATCTCCGTGTGGCGAGGCAATTCGGCATCGAAATCCTCAGGCCCGCAGACCTGCTCAAACTTATAGGCGAAAGCAAATGAAAGCGATTGAACTGAATATGCCAGATGACGTTTATGCGAAACTGGAGAATCTGGCGTCACACAACCACCAATCAGTCAATGTATTCGCGCTGCGAAAGCTGGAAGAATTTGCCCGCGCCTTCGAGGATTTCCGGGAGCTGGAACGTCGCGCTGAACGAGGCAGCCGCGAGAAATTCCAAACGGCAATGGCTAAAGCTCCGCAGGCGCCGCCGACGCCCGGTGATGAACCCTGAATTTGTTTCACAATGCCAAAGCGGCGGCAACGATCTGGTCGTCTGTCAAGAAATGTGACTCCACCTTGAGTTTCTTTGGCGCGCGCGACACGCGGTAACCGGCGCGCAGGCTGGCGGTCGAAAAGCCTTTGGCCATGTTGTGCAGAACCAGCGGGTGGGGCGCTGCCAGGAGGGCCGCGCCGGCAAATGTGTCAATATTACGAATGCCGGGACAGAACAAATCGGGATCGAGCAGGGCTTGGTCGTCGGACACGTCCACTTGCCCGCAATCAGCGATGACGGCGTCCGCCGCGGGCGCGGCCAGCAACGACCAGAGTCCGGCGCGGCCGCAGCCGCACAGCACGACGCGGCGGCCGGGCGCGGCGGAAATAGTCTTGACTCCATGGCAGATGGAAACGAGATCGCCCACTCTTTCCTGCAAACGGGTCCGATTGTAGGTCGTGAAAAAAATCGAAGTCTGCCGCAGGTTTGCCGCTCTCCCGGCGTCGGCAGGGATGACAACGTCGAAACCATGGTCGAGGAATTGCCGGGCCAAGCCGATCGGAGCTCCGGCGCTGTCAACATAAGGAATCTTTCCGTCTGGATGGGCCAGAACAATCAGGTCCCGCTGGCGGGCGGAAGGGGATTTGACAGGCTCGAAATACACCAGCTTGATCCTTTGATCCTGATCACGTCGCACCACCTCCATTTCCTTGGAAATATAATCGGCTTTCCCGGTTTGTGATTTTTTCAGCACTGACGTTTCTGACGGCCCGTTCAATTGCATGGTTCGCCTCCAGGCCGGTTCCATGATCCGCTTGTAAGTGGCCAGGGATTGTTCATTAACCGGGCGGAGGCGTTGCAACTGGTCGCGGTGCATTTTGACCAAATAATTGATTAAATATTGTTGACTGACCGCGTCCGCCGGCAGCTTTCCTTGGGGAAAGGAAACCAAGTCCTTGTCCGGCTCTTTCTGAAACGCCGCCTCGGCCACGGGCTGATCGGGCTGGTTCAACAGCCAGCGGTCAAACCACTGATAGACGGCTTGGCGGCTGGTTTGGTTGTAATTATGCACGAAGTCAAAGAGCACATAGCGGAGGTTTTCCGGCTCCTGGAATAAACGGTAGATGTGCTCTATGGCGGGGCCTTCCATGGTTAAGGTGGTTTTGGTCCAATCCTTGGTGTCGGCCACCAGAATCTGCGGGCGGGGCGCGGGCGCGGCGGCGATTTCCATGTTGGAAAATTCGACCCGCAGTCCCGGCATGTTTTCGCAAAGGCAGCCCCCTTGCAT
>DASRLE010000263.1:0-2386 GCA_035648615.1 Saccharimonadales bacterium (SeqCode)
TTCGCGTTCCCGCCGGGGCCAAGCTCCACACCGCCCGTTCGCGCAACGACCAAGTGGCCTTGGATATGCGAATGTGGCTGCGCGATGAAATCATCGAACTCGATCGCGGCCTGCGCGCCTTGCAAAAAGCGCTGGTCGGTCTTGGCGCAAAATATTCCAGCGTGCTTATTCCCGGCTACACTCACTTGCAACGCGCCCAGCCGGTCTATTTTGCCCATCACGTCCTGGCTTACGTCGAGATGCTCGAACGCGATTCCAGCCGGCTGATGGATTGCTTCCAACGCACCAACGTCAGCCCGCTTGGCAGCGGGGCCATCGCCGGTTCGACGCTTCCGCTGGACCGCGAGATGGTCGCCAAGTTACTCGGCTTCGTCGATCAACATGGCGAGGCACGGTTGAGCCAGAACTCGATGGACGCCGTGAGCGACCGGGATTTTGCGGTGGAATTTTGCGCCGTGGCCGCCCTTCTGGCCGCGCACCTTTCGCGCCTGGCCGAGGATTGGATTCTTTGGACCAGCGCCGAATTTCACTTCATCACTTTATCCGATGCCTACACCACAGGCTCGTCTTTGATGCCCCAAAAGAAAAATCCCGACGTGGCCGAACTAACCCGGGGCAAAACGGGACGCGTCTTTGGCAATTTGCTCGCGCTCCTCACCCTGCTCAAAGGCCTGCCCATGAGCTATAATCGCGATTTGCAGGAGGACAAAGAGCGATTGTTCGACTCCGCGGACACCGTGCGCTCCTGCGTTCAATTGATGGCGGGATTGGTGGAAAATACTTCAGTCAACGATAAGGTCTGCCGCGCCGCCGCCAGTGATTCATCCCTGCTCGCGACGGATTTGGCGGATTATCTGGTGCGCCAAGGCGTGGCTTTTCGCCAGGCGCACGAGTTGGTCGGCGCGGTGGTCGCGGCCTCCGAGCGCGAAAAGAAGCCGTTGCATCAATGGTCCGCCCGGGATCTGCAAGCCATCGACCCCGCTTTCGGCGACGATGCCGTCGAGGTTTTCAACCTGGACAAAGCCATGGCGCAGCGCGATCTCGTGGGCGCGCCCGGCAACCAGCAGGTCGCCCGGCAATTGGCTCGCTGGCAAAAAATTCTGGCCGCCGAGCCTTAAACCGTTTCGCCCGTGTCCGCCGAATTGCTGACTTCCCTTTTGCGCGATGTCTCGCGGTCGTTTTATTTGACAATGCGCATCCTTCCCGGCGCGATCCGTCCCCAGATCAGCGTGGCGTATCTGCTGGCCCGCGCCACTGATACGATTGCCGATACGGAATTGGTTTCAGTGGCAATACGGCTCGAGTCCCTCTCCGCCCTGCGCGAAAGAATTCTCGGCGCGTCCGCAGCCCCCTTGAATTTTGGCCTTTTGGCCCAAGGCAACGCCCTGCCCGGCGAAAGGATTTTGCTCGAACGCATCGAGGAAGTTTTGCGGTTATTGGAACAATTCTCGGAAGCCGACCGCGCGCGCATTCGCGATGTTTTGCGGATCATCATCAGCGGACAGGAATTGGATCTGCGACGCTTTGGCGACTCCAAGCCCGGTACTTTGATCGCTCTTGAAACCGAGGAGGAACTGGACGATTACACTTACCGCGTGGCCGGTTGCGTGGGGGAATTCTGGACGCAACTCTGCCGGGCGCACCTTTTTCCACAAGCCAGCCTGGACGATGAGTTGCTGCTACGAAATGGGATTCGCTTTGGCAAAGGCTTGCAGTGGGTCAACATTCTGCGCGACATTCCGAGGGATTTGCGCCTGGGGCGATGTTATATGCCGCGACAATCTCTGGCCGCGCTGGGCCTCAGTCCCAACGACCTGCTTTCTGCGGACACGCAGCTTCGTTTTCGTCCGCTCTACGACGAATATTTGAATCAAGCCGAGGGCCATTTAGCCGCAGGGTGGGATTACACCAATGCCCTGCCGCCCGGCCAGGCTCGGTTGCGGCTGGCCTGCGCCTGGCCCATCCTGATCGGAGCGCGCACGATCCAGCAATTACGCCAGGGAAATGTGCTTGACGGAAGCCGGCGCCTCAAGGTCGGCCGTCGCGCCGTCTATGCCATGATGGGCCGGTCAGTTCTGCTTCTGGCCTGGCCGGCCGGCTGGCGGAGTCAGTTTCGCCACGAATGAAGTTGATTCCGGTAATCCTTTCCATTAAAAAGTCCGCATGATTAACCGAAAGCTGTGCATTGTGGCCTGTTGCGCCAGCGTAATTTGGGGGCCGCTGGCCTCCGCCCAACCTGTCAACCCCGGCAGCGCCGACCAAAGTCAGGCGCTGGACGCATTACGCCAGGCCGAAGCAAATCCGTCCGGCGGTCAACCGGCCCCAGTCAATAAGAAAAGCAAGAGAAAGGCGGGATCCCAACCCATGCCCGCGGCTGCTCCCGACG
>DASRLE010000264.1:0-6578 GCA_035648615.1 Saccharimonadales bacterium (SeqCode)
AGCGTACTTTGGGCAGCGGCGCATCACCGCAATTCCACCAGACGGCTTCCCCCCTTTGGGGGCCATCGGTGACGCGGAATTTGACGTGTTGGTTTTCTTTGCCCATGCGCTGGGGGGGCTGTTGATGGGTCAAGCCGCGAATGGCCAGACGGACGGGCGCGTTGCCCTGCCCCGCCGGCTCCAATCGGGCGAGCTCTTCGACGCGCCCAACTGTCAAGTCGAGTAACGAAACCTCCGCGTCGATGTGAAGCGACGGCTGAAGCTGGCTGGGATTCAACGATTGCCGCGCCAGCTCGTTCAGGCGCGCGCGAAGGAGGTCCACCTTTTCGGAGCGCAAGGTGACGCCCGCCGCCATGGCATGGCCGCCATGACGCACCAGCAATTCGGCGCAACTTCGCAAGGCCCCCGCGAGATCGAAGCCTTCAATGCTGCGCCCAGAACCGCGCCACATATCGCCATCGCCGCCCAGAATGAGCGTGGGTCGATAAAACTCCCGCAAAACGCGCGCCGCCACAATCCCCACCACGCCGATGTGCCACTGCATGTCGCCTTCCACGATGACGTAATCCTTCTCGTGATTAAAACGGGGTCGCAACGACGCCATGACTTCATCGCAAATGCCGCGCTCAACCTCCTGGCGTTGACGGTTCCGTTGGTCGAGGCTGCGGGCGATTGGCTCCGCTTCCGCCGCAGTCGGAGCCATGAGCAGTCGCAGCGCCTCCTCGGCATTTTCCATCCGGCCAGCCGCGTTCAAGCGCGGGGCGAGTTGGAAACCGACCTCATAGCATCCTACCGTCTCGGCGCTTTTGCTGACGGCTTTCAAAGCGAGCAAGCCGGGGCGCTGCGTTGCGTTCAGCCGTTCCAAACCTGCCTTGACGAAAATTCGATTCTCGCCTTGCAACGGAACCAGATCGGCGATCGTGCCCAGCGCCACCAGATCCAATGACGCGCGCAGATCGACGGCGGCCGCTTCAGGCACGCCTTGTTCGCGCATCCGCTTGAGCACGGCGTGAACGAGTTTGAAAGCCAGGCCGGCTGAACACAGTTCGTGGAAATCCGCGCCGAGATACGGGTTAACCAGCGCGATCGCGGCGGGCGGCGGCGTCGAGGGTTGGTGGTGATCCAGCACGATGACGTCAATACCATTTCCAGCCAGGCTGGCGATTGTTTCGCAAGCGGTCGAACCGCAATCCACCGCCAGCAACAGCTTGGCGGGGAATTGGGTGAGACAATTTTGCACCGCTTCGCCACTGAAGCCGTAGCCTTCGTCCATCCGATGCGGCAAGTAATGCGCGACCTTCCAACCGAGCCGGCCAAGGGACTCCAGCAGCAACACTGTGGAAGTGACCCCATCCACATCGTAATCGCCAAAAATGACCAGCAATTCGCCCGCCGCACGCGCCACGAGCAGACGCTGCACGGCCGCCTCCATGTTGGGCAGCAAAAACGGGTCCGACAAGTGTTTGAGGCGCGGCTCGAGGAAGCGGGCAATCGGCTCGGCAGCGGAGAAGCCGCGATTCAGCAGACACTGGGCCAGCAACGGCGAGATGCCGGCCTCCTGGGCCCGCCTTGCGCATAGCTCGGGCTGAGGCGGCGCGGATCTCCAGTTGAACTTCATCAACGGAACATAGCGTGAATCAATTTGTCCAGATAGGCGCAAATGAATCCCGCCCAAAAGACAAAGTAAGCCGTCGTGCCGAGCGAAACGGCATAGGCGAGCCAAATCATGGCGCCGTCTTCCTCCATCATGCTGACGGCCAGAAGGATGATGGCGTAGCTGGGAAACATATTGGTAAAAGGCGGAATGGGCGGCAAGGGCAGCGCCAGGAGGAAGGCCATGAAAAGAATGAGCAGCGCATTGAAGGAACGAATCAATTGCCAGGTCATCCAATTGCTCCGCCGCGGCTTGGCCACGGTTTCCAGGAACTTCAGCAAGCGCAGGCTGCCTTTGAGGATGAGTTTCATTTTCTGCGGCGGCAAGGAACGGTCGCCGATAAAATTCGGCAAGCGGGGAGGCAATTCAAAAGCGAGACGCGCCGACAAGAGCATGATGACCGCTCCCAGCACGACACTGGTCCCGGGCAGGGAAAGCGGCGTGATGAAAGGGAGGCATAACAGAATCATCACCAAATACAGGCCGCGACCCTCTGTTTGATCGAGCAGGAAATTCAAACTCAGTTGGGTGCGGGCCGACTCGTGCTCCAGGATTTCCGCCAAACTGCGTGACAAAGGCAAATGGGCGTGGGAATGGTTCACCGGCGGCTCCCTCCCATTACCGCCTGGCGGGATTTTTTTTCTTCCGCCACTCCGTCAGGACGGACAGGCCGATCGACAGCGTAGTAATCGCCAGTATGACGCACAGCGACAACGCTGTCGGCACACGATACCAGTGGGCAATAAGCATTTTTGCGCCGATAAAAACGAGCACGGCCGAAAGACCCGCTTTCAGAAAGCGAAAGTATTGAATGGCGCCCGCCAAAACAAAGTAGAGCGAGCGAAGCCCCAGGATGGCGAAAATATTCGAGGTGAAAACAATGAAAGCGTTCTGTGTCACCGCAAAGATCGCCGGCACAGAATCGACCGCGAAGACCAGATCGGTCGTCTCGACCATCAGCAGCACCAGGGCCAGCGGCGTCAAGGCGCGGCGGCCATCCACCCAAGTCAGGAATTTGTGGCCCTCGAAACCGCGCGAGACGGGAAAAATTTTTCGCGCCAGCCGGATGATCGGATTTCTCTCCGGCTGCACAACTTCTTGTTTTGAAAACCCCCATTTTATTCCAGTAAAAACCAGGAACGCCCCCAACAGATACAGCACCCAGGAAAAATTGAGAATCAGTGCCGCTCCCAGCCCTATCATCAGCCCCCGCATGAGCAGGGCTCCTATAATGCCCCAATACAACACGCGATGTTCCAGGCGCTTCTCCACGCCAAAGTAGGAGAAAATCAACGCGATGGCGAAGACGTTGTCCATCGAGAGCGAATATTCGACAAAATAACCGGTGATGAATTCCAACGATTCCCCCGGGCTTCGCCACGCCGCCAGCCCTCGCGCAAAAAGCATGGCGAGCAGAAACCAGATCGAACTCCAAAGCAGCGCTTCCTTTGGTTTGATGACGCGCGAAAAGCGGTGAAAGACCCGTAAATCCAGAGCCAGAAAAACAAGAATGACGCCGATAAAACCCGCCCAGTGCCATGCATTAATAGGGACTTGGGCGGTCATAAGGCCGTTTGAGGCTCATCCGCCATGTTGCTCCGACTCCTAATCTTAATCTTAATCATAATCTTAATCGTCACCCAATCTGATTAAGAGTAAGATTAAGATTAAGAAACAAGCATGATTGCCTATGCGCGCACCCGCGCGCCGGCGCCGGGACTCTCCTGCAGGGCCACTTGCGAGGCGCTCTTGGGACGTTCCCCTTTGTGCCACCACAGGACCAACGCGCTGGCAATATAGATGCTCGAATAGGTTCCGGTAATGATGCCGACCAGGAACGTAAAGGCAAAGTCGTTAATCACCCCGCCGCCAAAAAGATAGAGCGACATGGTGGCGATGAAAACTGTGCCCGAAGTAATGATCGTCCGGCTTAATGTTTGATTCAGCGCCGTATTCATCACTTCTTTAAAACTTCCGCGCACGCCTAGTTTAAGGTCCTCGCGGATGCGGTCAAAAATCACGATCGTGTCGTTGATCGAAAAACCGATGATGGTCAACACCGCCGCCACCATGGGCGCGCTAAGTTGCCGGCCCGAAAGGAAAAAGATGCCGATGGTCATCAAGACATCGTGCAGCACGGCAATGACCGCGCCGACTGAAAAGGAAAACTCATAGCGGAACGCCACGTAAATCAGAATCCCGAAGAGCGAGAGAAACGAGGCGATAATGGCCGATTTCTGGATTTCCACGCCGACCGTCGGCCCGACCGTCTCATTGCCAATGACATGAAACCCGGCCGCCGGAAAGCTGCTCATCAAGGCGTTGGTCACCGTGGCGCCTTTGCCGTAGGGCGCAACGACTTGCAGCATGTCCTCTTTGTCGCCCTTCTGGTATTGGATTTGCGTATCGCCGACTTTGCTCAAGGCGCTGCGAAGCTTGTCCACGTTGACCTTCTCCTTAAACGACATCGTGACAGCATCGCCCCCAGCGAAATCGACGCCCTCGACTTGGTGCCCGCGCACAAAAATGCCGTAACACATCCCGATCAAAATAATCGTCCAGGAAGCGGCGAAGGCGGGCTTGGCGAATTTCATGAAGTCCCAGTGGGGATTCTTGATGATGTGCATCATGCCGATGTGGTTAAGCCAGCCCTTGCTCAGGAGAAAATCAAAAATCAGGCGCGTCATGACCAAACTGGTAAACAAACTCAGCGCGACGCCGATCGTCAAAGTCACGCCGAAGCCCTTGACTGGCCCGGTGCCAAGATAAATCAGGATTACGGCCGAGATCAGCGTGGTGGTGTGCGAATCGAAGATGGTGCTGAACGCCCTGCTATACGCCGCCGAGATCGCCCCGCGCATGGACTTCCCCTGCCCCATTTCCTCCCGCAAACGTTCGTAAATCAGCACGTTGGCATCCACCGCCATACCGACAGTCAATACTATACCTGCAATGCCCGGCAGCGTCAGCGTCGTGCCGATGGAGCACATCACGCCCAGCAAAATAACCAGGTTCAAAATCATGGCCACGTCGGCAATCACCCCGCAGCGGTGGTAATAGACCGCCATGAAGATCGCCACCAGCAAGGTGCCCACGACTGCGGCGCGCACGCCGCTGCTGATCGAATCTTTTCCCAAGGTGGGATCCACCTGGCGCATTTCGTCAATCGTGACCGGTGTTTCCAGCGGATTTTCCAAGGCGTTGGCAATGCTGATGGCCTCATTAATGTCCATTTGACCGCCGGTAATGCTCCCGCTGCCGCCGCGGATCGGTACTTTGATCACGGGCGCAGTAATGAGCTGGCCATCCAAGACAATGGCCATCTCTTGCCCAACGTTGTCGGTCGTCAGGGCGGCGAACTTTTCAGCGCCGACGCTGTCGAATTCAAAATCAATCTCCGGCGCGCCCATCATGTCGCGGGTGGGGAAAGCGCGTTTGATATATTTGCCGGTCAAACCATTGGCCAGCTTCTTCTGAACCAGGTACGCATCAAGAGTGCTCGTCCCATTGGGATTTTTTCGCTTTATCGTCAGCACTTCGTAACCGGGTTCGATGATATTCTCTTTGAACAGTTGCGCGCTGTCCGGATGCACCATCCGAAACTCAAGGTAGGCCGCCCGCAGGATATTGGCCCGCGCCGTATCCTGGTCCGCTTGGGAGAGTCCCGGCAATTGAATCAAGATGTGATTCTCGCCCGACGGCTGGATGATCGGCTCCGCCACGCCCAAGCTATCCACGCGATGCCGCAAGACCTCCGACGCTTGCGAAACGAGCCGTTTGCGCTCCTCGGTGACGACCGCGCCCGTCTTTTCGCCATTGGTTTGGACGAGGGTCAAGTGATTCGTTTGAAGGCTGACCAAGAATTGCGTGCCGCCCTGCAAATCCAGCCCCAGCTTGATTTTGCCCGCCGCCTTGCGCTGCAACATGCTCAAAAGCGTGTAAGTGGGATGCTCCTCATTATGGACATCCAAGTAGGGGAAGTAGGGGCGAATATCATTCGTGCCAATGGCCGCCAGCAAATCGCCAAATTGCTTTTGCGGCGCTGGGTCGGCCCTTTCCAGCGCCTCGGCTTTGGCGACGATGGCGGTAAAATTGGTGTTTACCTTCGTCTGGTCCGCCTGTTCGCGGAATTCCTGAATGAGATTGCGGCTGGTCGGCGGGTTCATTTCCCAAAGGGACCACGCGACCAGAAAGGCGATAAACGCCCACCAAAATTTAGGGTTCTTCATGAAGGATCAACTTTTAGATTCGCTCGATTCACTGCTGCTGCGCTCCGTCACTTCCGCAACGGCGGACTTGAGTATTTCCAGCTTTGTTTCGGCCGAGCGGATGGAAACGGATTTATCCCGGATGGATAGGACCACCCCAATAATGCCACTGCTGGTGACAATTTTATCGCCGGGTCGAAGGGCCTTGAGGAGGACATCGAGTTCCTTGGCCTTTTTGCGTTGGGGGGCGATGAGCATGACGTACATGAGGATGGCAAAGAAAACCATCATGCCGATCATCTTGATTTGCTGGCCGGTCTGATTTGGCTCCAGGGCCGGCTGTTGGGCCAGCAAGAGGTTAAAGCCATTTAAAGTCATAGTATGCAATCGAGCCGCTAAATCTAGGGAAGGAATCCGATTTAGCAAGCACCAACCTCGCTTTGGGGCGGTGAAAGTTCAAGATTTAAGTTTGGGAGGCGCGGATCAACGATTGCCAAAAGCGCCTAAAAAGAGCACTATCCAGTGAAATGAAAGCACTCACCAAACTGAGCAAGCCTGACCCCTGGTTCCAAAGACATTGATTGAAAGGCAAAAAAATGGGGGCAAAAAGATGAGGAGAAGAGATTTTGCCCCCATCTTTTTGCCTTTTTTTTCCATTCCGGGCCTTGACTGATTTAGAGCATCTTGTTTCAGCAAGAGGTCTGCCCGGGCAGAAA
>DASRLE010000265.1:0-3412 GCA_035648615.1 Saccharimonadales bacterium (SeqCode)
CGCCAACTGCTCACTGAGCGGGCTTCCATTTTATGGGAGAAAATGCTGGTTCCAATGACGACCGGCGAGATTGACGAAGCGAACATGGCTTCCGCCGGCCAAGCCATCAAGCAAGCCATCGACGAAAATGCCGGGCAAATCCGGGCTTTGCTCGGAGACGATGGCTACAGCGCTTACCAATGGTTTGATAAAACGCAATCTGAACGCGACGAGGCGGACGGCTTCACTTCGGCGGCGGCTGCCGCGGGTCGCAATCTCACCGCCGGCCAGCAAAGCCAGTTGCTCGACTTGATGACGACGGAGCGGGCCGGCTTCAATTTTCAATATGACCTGGGCGACCCTGCGAAATTGGACTTCGCGCATTGGTTCGACAATTTTTCCGACGAAAAAATCAACGCCTACCAGCAGGACATGGAACAGTTGAATGGCCGCATCGTGCAAGGAGCGCAAGGAGTGTTGACACCGGACCAATCGGCGCAGTTAAGCGAGTTTCTGAACCAGAACCTGTTTGAGTCGCTCGTCACTGTCCGCAACACGGCAGCCATAATGACAAAAAATTAAAGTTCCCGCTCTGCTGGCAGCTATTTCCACTTCCAGTTGCGGATCTCCGGCATGTCCTGGCCGAATTTGTCGATGTATTGCTTGTAGCGAGATAATTGGCCGTGCGCCAATAGGCGTCGATCTTCTGCAAAAGATCAGGGGCAAGCGTATTGGGCTTCATGGTTCTCTTTTTGGATCCGGCATGCCCAGAGCACGGCAGATTTTTCTCGCCAACAAGTCAGGAATTTCGTTTTTGACGCGGAACGGGTTCGCGTCGCGCCGTCTCTGGATTCCAATAAATGGAATGCGCACCGCCTTCGCGGTTTGAGTGAACACCCGTGAGCTTCGAGATGCCGGATGAGTTCGCGCCTTTTCAAGCCAGTTCCAACACGCGCACGTCGCTGGCCAGTTTGCGACGAGCATCTTCCCGCCGGTCCTCCATGAGCAATAGAACTGCTTCCTTCAAGCTCTGCACGCATTCTTCGGAAGTGCGACCTTGGCCATTTGCTTCGGGCACTTCAGGGCAGAAACCAATGTACCATTCTCCCTCGCGATGTATTTCCGCTGTCAACTTTAGGTCCATCTCTCAAGAATACCTTTGGAAGACAGAATTGTCGAGGGAGACAAAATTTGTGAGACAAAATTTGCTGGCCGGCAACGCCTGGCCTAGCAACCGCGGGTCGCGGCCGGCCCCGTCACTCCAATCTAGCCATTCATTGCCGAAAACTATCAGGCAAGCCTCTCGCAAACAGCGGGCGATGTAGGCAGTTTGCTGAATGGATCGTTTGGCATTTTCTTCCACTACGTGCGCAGCGTCTGAGTTGGTGAACACTTGATACTTCAAACTGTTTCCGCCAAAGCGTTGGGCGGCTTCCTTACAGATGCTTTCCCAAGCTAAATCGGGGGGTACTCCGTCTTTGTCTATCGAGAGCCATTGAAATGGTGTCCGTTTACGTTTTTGTGCGTTGGTCGAATGTAACGTGACCGTAAGATTAAACCATTCGTTGCAAACCACAGGTGTTCGCGGCACTAGATGCTCGACTTCCAATCGCCCGAAAACAGAAGTGACTTCCTTCACAAAACGTTGCTTGTTCTCTGCTTGCACGAGCTGTGTGATGGTAAGGCTGGAAAAGTCGCTCTGGCAGAATGGTTTGAGCGTGAACGGACAGCGCCAGCCTACCTCCTGTGCAAGTAAGAATTTCTTGATATTATCGCTATCTGGAGCGAACCCCATATCACGTAGAATTTGTGCAGCCTTGTCGCGTTCCTCACGACGTTCCTTATCTTTGGTTTCCTTGGCGTCTTTCTGCTGTTGGTTCATCATCAAGTCCCTTGCCATTTCGACGACAACAAAATCGGGTGCGTGGTTCTGATTGTGTAAGTTCATCAGTCGGCGCAGTTCGCGTGTAAAAAGTTCAACTCGGTGCCGAACTTGTGGATCACGTAGATTGTTTAAGTACCGTTGAAGTGCCTTTTCGGGCGTTTCGCCGGGAAGTATTAGAACCGGGGGCGGGGCGATGATTCTCGCGTAGGAATTCGCCCTTCCGTTCTCAATTTCGCTCGGGACTGCATCTGCCTGTTGAGTCAGGAAACGGGCATATGCATTTGCAATATCCTCTTCTTTTACTCCTTTGTTCTTTTCTTTGACTTTTTGTTCCCACGCTTCATATGTCGCATCGTGACGTTGGCGCGCTTCTGAGATCGCATTGCGGATGGCTAACATACCGTGCTTAGAAAACCGCGCGCGACCAGAAAGGTCATTGCGCGGTGTCAGGTTTTTCTCCGGGTCACATAATTCGAATTGTCCTTCATAGGATTTTGCCCACTCGCGCAAATCCTCCGCCCACAGGTGCCCCCGCTCGTTCCACAACCGTCGCAAAGCTGCGAGGGTCGGGGGAGGCGGTGGAAATATTTCAAACCGCTCCTTCTTACTTCTTCCAGTCACTACCAACCGTCTCTTAACGCGAAAATTATTCAGCTCCACTTCCAGTTGCCATTCCTTGAATAATAAATTATCCCGTCGTAACGTGTGCTGTGGAATCCATGCGCCGGTTTTGGGGTTTTGCCGAAAAGGCTCTAATGCGTCCAATCCCGGCCCGTGGTTCTCAAATTTTGGCCAACGGATGCCAAGCATGCCTGGTTGATGTGTTTTGTCGTTTTTAAAAAAGACGTGAAACTTTTGATTTTCTCCTGCGACAGAGCGCGTTAGCTCACAGGTGTTCCCGTGAAGCAGGTTCTGCATATTTCTGGCCAATTCTGGGAAATGCTTCATTTGCGCTTCAACAATTGCCCGGAATTCCTTTTCCAACATCCCTCTATCCCAAGGAAAATTCCGGCCCCATTTCTTTTGTGGCTGTTTGCTCAGATTTTTTCGGCGATGGTCGAGCAACAAACAAGGATAGTTACAGCCCGTGTCTTTCATTACTTGCTCTAAAAGCGAAATAGATTTCTGGATTTCACCCTCTTCTTCCTTGGCTTTTTCTCCGTCTTTCCTAACAGTCTCAACATTTGTCCAAGGAGCCTTAGTGTAGCCTCGACGTTTGAACAAATGGGTTAACGCCGCATGAAGGTGTTCTGGGGCGAGTTTGTCCCCGTTGAGTGCGTGAAGGCGAAGCGTTAAGGGGTCATTCGGCTTTTGGGAATAAGTGGTGAAACTTCTGTTACATGGATGACACACAACATGGGGAGGAGCAGCCTTCTGGGCTTCCCGGCGCTCCGTGTCTAATCGCCGCGCGCTCGAAACGCGTGGCGATGGAGTGGAGCCTGGTGCTGGCTAGCCAGGAAATCGCGGTGGTGGTGGATAAGCCGGCGGAGGGGTGGGTCTTGTGGGTCGATCCCGCAGACTTGGAACGCGCCAAGGCGGCGCTGGCTC
>DASRLE010000266.1:0-9295 GCA_035648615.1 Saccharimonadales bacterium (SeqCode)
TCATAATACTTGGAATTTCTCTTTCCAAAGTACCAACCTATTTCAGGACGTGACCGGGTTTTCTGTCGGGCGTTTTTCTTTTGCCAATGCTGGTTGATCGAATTAGTGAGCTTGGCAAGCCAGGACCGATCTTTGGACAATTCCAAAACCTCAGCCGTCGAAAAAAACTTGATTCCATTGGGCGGTGGAGTTCCGAGTGGCTTCAGGAATCGGGCGGCCACGAGAACCGGAATATCATGCGGTTGGCTATGGCAATTCGTCGCGTCAGTTTACTCCGAAAGAGGCTGCGCGTATGTGGTTCGCGTGTCTGCGTCGCCTGCTAAAGGCGGGAAGTGACCAGGTCTATGTTTACCCAGACATCGTGCTGCGGCCAATTCCAACGGTCGAGGCCATGGAGAGAGCCATCAATTACGTTATCAAGCCTTTCAAAACCGCCGAGAGCTACATCGACGGATTGGAACACGGGTGCCAGGTCACCGGCCTTAATCACGCATTCGCCCAGACGGTCTTTGAAGCCGAGTCCCTGCTGAACGGTCCGCCGCAGGGCTACGCATTTGGCAATATGGGACAAAAGTCGCGCGGCAATTACATAGGAGAGCCGCGAAGGAAAAAAATGAGTCCGATACAATTGAAACGGTTCATGGAAAAGCTAAAGGCCGACGAAGCTCCTGGGTGGGAAATTATTCGGTATTTGCACCATCTCGAATCGTCCGAAGGACCAAAAATCGACTGACCGAGCCATTATGATACCTCAAAAAAAACAAATTAAGCACACTGTACAATGCGATCAAAAACCTGGCGTGCCGGAACAACAGGATGCCTCCCGCAAAGCGGCAAGCCCCCGTAACGACCGCCTGCTCCTCACGCGCATCGTCCTCGACACCACTTTACAGTGCCGGACCACACTAGATAAAGCCACGGTTGAAAGTTATGCGGGCCATATGCTGGCGGGACAAATATTTCCGCCCCTCACCGTCTTTGAAATGGGCGGCGCGTACTTTTTGGTTGATGGACGGCACCGGTACAAGGCGGCGCTACAGACTGAGCAGACCGAATTCGCCGTTGAAGTGCATCAGGGCAGCCGCGATGAGGCGCTTCGCTTTGCTTTGCAAGCCAACACAACTCACGGTCTTCTCCGGTCGAATCGGGATAAGCGGCGCGCAGTGCGAATCGCGTTGCGACTTTGCGTGGGCGACAGCGACCGCGTTATTTATGCTTGTTGCGCAGCGTCGATTTGGATACGGCGACAAACCCCGAAGCGTAAACGGTACACCTCCGTTGTCTCCCCACAAAGGAGCCGCCGCAGGCACTAATAGCAAACGGGATCGTTGTGCCTGCGTAGTAGGTCTGAAATTAGGCACCTACGCCTTAGCCTGTAATGAGGCTATCGAACCAGAAACGGTTGCCACGACCAAAGAATCCTGCTAGAGCTTCTTAAATATGAGGATTCTGACCGAGCATCAAATGTATCAAATTGAGCAGTTTGCCCGGCGAACCAAGCTTGCCGACATGATATCTCTTTTCGAGAATCTCCCTCGGCGGTTCACTGTTCCTCGTCCAATTCTCTTGGGAAGCAACGATGACTCTGAAATGTTGGTTGAGGGATTGGCTAGCAGAGGCGCTGTCATCAATGCCATTCGTAACCTTGACGAACCCTATAATCCCACCCTCACTTTGACGACAACCCTCATGGCGCAAAAACGGACAACGGGATTGGATTGATGCAGCCAATTTACCGCGCTCTTGCCCAGGGACTGACAAAGACTTGCTTGGCGAACGATTTGGGCGGATGCTCTGGGAAAATTATTCGGGCGCATTCCTTGCAGAAGGCCGCCTTCAGCCCACACGCCCGGAACGGGCATGTTTACGAGTTTGATCCTTTTCAAATCCGCGATAACGGCATTACGCCTACGCTTATAGGCGTAAACAAAGCAACGACCTTTACCGGATTCTGTGAACGGCACGATGCGAGTTTGTTCGCGCCCATTGAGGTCGAAACGTTCAAAGCCAACCCTCAGCAATTGTTTCTGCATCACTACCGTGCTATTGCACAGGCTTTTTACAACCGAGCCTATAAATTCAAAATTCTTGAACAGGCTCTGACCGAAAACGCGGCCAAAGTAGGAAAGGCAGCGGCGAGGCGTTTTGAGGAAGACATGCAGATTAATAGAGTTGAGGTTCAGGAATTAATGCGACATAAACGCCTTTGCGAGCAGAATCTTATGGGAATGAACTGGGCCGAAGTTGTGGGCTTCTGCTGGAAAGGCAAGAGCGCGCCTGATATTTTTGCAACGGATTTTTTCGCGCCAAGAAAGGACTTCCTGGGGAGCACTCTTCAAGACTGCAAGAGCCTGGCACCTCTGCAATGGATTTCGCTGACCGTCACAGCCAGCGACAACTGCGCCGTGGTACTGCTGTGTGCTGCAAAGGGGTCTAAGATTCTGAAATCATGCGCTGAATCGCTAAGGCGAATTCCCAATAATTTGCGGACGATGTCTCTTGTAAATTTTATCGTCTGCCAGCTTGAGAACTTCATCATGCTGCCAAAATGGTGGGACCCGTTATCCGAGGATGCTAAACGCCTGGTTGTAAATGCCTATACCTCGCGATATTTCCCTCGCAAATTACCGAGGATTTGTGACTGGACCCTTTCGGCAGCGACCTGACCCTGTTTTTGCGTGCGAAGGATCGTCCGCCCTGTCATAGCAGCGAGCGACGTGGACGACCTCTGTGCTTGCCTGGCCGACATGGCAGCCTTCCATTTGCCTGCGCAGAACGGCGCTTTAAGTCGGACTTGCGTTCGTTGACGCCCCGCTTGAGCTGCCCCATCGTCTGCGCGGCTTGATTTTTGATAATTTTTACCTCGCTAGCGGAAACCCTGTCCCAGCCAGTCCCGAGTGTGGCAACCACTCGAATGGGACCATTCGGCTGACTCGTATAAATAATTTTGCCGCGTAGCGCGCCCAATGCAAAAACCTGTCTGCCGTCAGCCAGACGTATTGGCATGTTCCGATAACAGCGGGTGTCTCCGATCCAGCCGGACCATCGCTTTTTATCACGCGGCAATTTGGCCAGTTGCTGGGCGGCGGCGGAAATCATTTCAGGCGATGCAGCGCTTTGGGTTTTTTGGGCGATTGACAACGTCCGCTGTTTTGCATTAAGTCGTGGACCATCATCTGTTTGGTCCCTGCTGGCAGCCAATTTTGATGTCCGTAGGCCCAGGTTGCTGCCAGCCATTTCGCACTGCGATTCCACGACAGACTGATTCCTTTGTTCTGTCGCCCTCCAAATTTGAGGTCTGTAACATTTGCGCGTTCGGCGTCTTGGCGACAACCTGAAATCCTGCGCCGAAATGAAGCAGTAATGACGATACAGAAACTTGGCTTCCAAGAGCACTCGGACGGCACCCCAAAAGCGTAAGCACCAATAACGCCGGTGGTCGCGTGATTCTGGCTGGTGGGATTTTGCAAGAGCGTTAATAATTCTCCATAGGCGTACCGGCTTTGGGCTTCGCTGGCGGATCGCGTTTAACACTTCTTTGGCGAGCGGGTGCTCTATACCGGCCCTCCGCAGGGAATCAATTTGCGGTGCAGTTTCCGGCGGAACGATGGCGTAAATCAGCATGCCAGTAACTACCGGAGGTGGCTGGCCGGAAATAAGGTATTTAAACTTTGCCAATTCTTTTACAGGTCATGCACATCCTCCAACGTCCCCCCTTATTAGGACGTGGGAGGACGTGTATTTACGGGGATGACAAACGAAGAAATTGTTTTGATCCGTCGCACGCTGGAACTCCTGCATCGACTTGTTCCTGGGGCGGAATCGTCGGGATGCAATCCCCCGGCGCGGCCATGTCCCGTGACTTGCTTCGCGCAGCGGTATCTCGCTTTCGACGCGGCTTGGGACAGGAGTACTGCCGAGCTATGGATTTTCTACCAGGAGATTGCGGAGGCAGGGGACTTGGAGCCAGTCACCAAATCAGCATTTCTGCGGGCATTGCCCATCGCGATGGCGACTACGTTTGGCGTCAAAAAGAGCCACGCGATCCGACGCGAGGGGCATAGCGTTCGGGGCTTCAAATCAATTACAATCCGCGAAGACTCGGGCGAGATATAACTTACCAATGATTAAAGTCGTTTATCAACCCGCCAGAAAGATTCAATATCTTTGGGGGTCCGCCGAGAATCCGTAAGGGTATTGGGCTAAGACAGGTTTTTGATCCTCTCCGTTCGCTGCGACCCAGCTAGGCAACTTGGAGGCCAGTCACTTCGAGCAGGGGCGGGGTGGCATCACCGCCATCAGCCGAGAATGGGTACCGACGACATCCCAGCGTCCGAACGAGGTGTTCTCCTGCGGCCAAAGCTATCTGGACTTCATCAAGGACAACGTATTCATCCGGGCGGTGCCAGTTGTGATAGCCGCAAGATAAATTAAGGCACGAAAAGTCGAAGCGCCGCCGCAGAGCCATCACGTCGCTAAAAGGGTGGTGCTGCCATCGCGTCAACCCGTGCCGCTGAAGCGCAGGCATGGCAGTGTGGATGAATTTCCCATCATTGGCAAACAGCCGGACGCCGTTGGACGTGTAAGAGACCAGTCCCCGACCGGGACAATCGAATTCGATCACGTATCCGATCTTTTCAAAGAAGGCAGCACAAGAGTGGAATGCGCCTTGGCAGCCGATCTCTTCGGAACCGAAGAGCACGATGGCGATATTGTCGAAGCGCTCCAACAATTCTAGGCAAACGAACACGCCCGCCTTATCGTCCGCGCCAATCCCGGTGCGCCGACCTTGCTCATCCAAGCCATAGAGGAGGCCATCCCGCTCGGCAATCTGCACCTTGCTAGCCCGATGAACCGTGTCGAGATGCGCGGCCACACAAGGAAGGAACTCATTTTCTCCTTTGCGGATATACACATTATTCCAAGCGTCGCGAACGCACACGCCGCGCATCCCGCCTTTACCTTGGCAAACATGTTCGAGCAGGAAATCCACCATTTTGGTTTCATGGCCCGACCATGTTGGAATCGCCAATAGTTGTTTTAGTAGTTCGCGGCGCATTCATCCATCTTATTTTCGTTTTGCGCCATGAATCGCCAACCAAACGCCAAAGCCCGCCCAAGGCAAGAAAAGCAACGCCAACGGCATGTCGTCGGATTGTAAGTCGATCATGAGTTTCACCGCGCAGCCGATGCAACATGCCGCCAGGCCCAGGCCCAGAACAATGGCAGCTACTCTGCATGTTGCGCCCAAAGTGAATAGGCCGACGAGCAACACAAAAAAACCAACGAAGGGAAGCAATGCGCTCAACAGCAGGGTCAGAAAGACCCAGCCAAGCCAACATCCGCCAAGTCGGGAAGGGGGAGGGGAATCTGATGGTGCCGTCGGCATACTCATATACTGGCGTTAATACTGTATTAAGTCCAGTAAATATTTCTGGTTGCATGCCAGCAAATTGTCCACAAAATTGTGTTGCTATGCAAACGACCCGTTCGGTTCAGTCAAGCCGCTTCGATCCGGTATACAATATTTCCAGCATTTTCGCTGCTCATCGGGACCTGCGGCCTTATGCCAGGCTGATGCTGGGCGACTCCGGCCTCAGCGTTGAGGAAGCCGACATCCTCGTCCTGCTCTACGGTCAGCGCGAGTTGGAATGGGAGGACTGTCCGGTTGACGAGGATGGATTTGTGACGTTCAAAGACCTTAAATCCATCCTGGTGCATGATCCCAGCCTATTCGCGCGCCGGATTAAGAAGATGGCAGGCGCAAAAACCCAACTGGTTGAAGTCAAAAAGGTCCAGAAAACATCTGATCCTGGTCTGCACGGCAATTCGTTGCGGGTAAGAATTACTGGGACGGGAATTGTGGTCGCCCGGCCAATCTGGGAAAACTTTCGCAAGCTTTCAGCCACATTGTTCGGGAGCGAACCGTTAAAGGAATTTTCGGCGGAGCAAATTACGACGCACGCCAAAATAAACGACGCCATTAGCCGGGCGCTTCGCGAATGGCGGGACCCGGCGAACCGGCTATTGTAATTTTGCTGACGTTTTGTTGGTTAAGTATGCCCGATGTAGCCAACTCCCGGCAGCAAGGAGCACTGCGGCTGGATTCGGGCATCTTGGAACTTGCTCCGCTTGAGGTCCGACCGGGTAATTTTTTAACCCGTGACCTCTCCGTAACCAGCCAGAGAAATCCAGTCGCCGTCGCTTTCGCAGTGGAGCGTTAGCGATTCCAGTGTCCCCGCATTTTTGCGCCAGTCGTTCAGCACCGGCCCTTCGTCCTCGTAACCGCCCCGCGTCAGCCTGGCGCGACGGTAACCCTGCTCCGCCAGATGCTGGACGACAAACCTCATGCGGGCGATCCCACACAAGGGCGCTGTCCAGTGACGCGTTTTGTCCAAGAATATCTCGTGTCCGATCTCGACGCTGATCTCGCCTGCGAGGAACTGTGGAAGTTTTTTCAGGAAATCGCGCAGGCTGGCGACTTGCCGCCGTTGCGCAAGGCGGCCTTTTTGCGCCGTCTGCCCGCCGTGATGGCGGCCATCTTCGGCGCCCGGAAATGCCACGCCATCGAGCAGGGAGGCCATCGGGTGCGCGGCTTTTGCGGCGTTGGTATCCGGCTGGACGCCTGCCCAGCCACACCGGAGCATGAGTGAACGTTGGCGACCACACCGACGAGCCAGGGACATTGCCTATGTCAACAACCCCCTGTTGTTCGACGGCGGTCGTAGACACGACGTGATACGGCTGCTGTAAACAATAGCCGGTGCGCCTGCGGGCGCCAGGCGTTTGTAAACAAACGTCAGCACTTTGGCGAGTCGTTTACATTTTTCACACACTCGGCGGCGTGGCGCAGAACTTCACCACAATCCGCCCAGACAGCACCTTGTCAGCAACCCGCTGGGCGAAGCCGGCAATCGCCCGCATCCCGTCGGTCCATTTCGATTCGGGAATCCAATCCTCGAAGGGGATGGCGTTGGGATTGTCCTCGCCGGTCCAGACCTTGGGGCTGGGCGTGGCCTGTCCGGCTGGTTGGATGGCTCCGGCAGACTTGGCGTTCTTCCATGCCCCGCCCGACATCATGGAGCCGTGGACCACGGTATAGCCTTGGCTGTAATCGCGGGGTAAGTAAATCAATCAGTTTGAAATCGGCAGCCCGTTGCCTCATCATCGCGGCTGCTCATGGCCATCAAAAAATCAGAACTTTATTCCTCCCTCTGGGCCAGTTGCGACGAACTGCGCGGCGGCATGGACGCTTCGCAATACAAGGATTACGTCCTCGTCCTGTTGTTCATGAAATATGTGTCGGACAAGGCCGCGAGCCAGAAAGGTTATCTGCTCGACGTGCCCAAGGGTGGGAGTTTTGCGGACATGGTCGCGCTCAAGGGCGACAAGGAAATCGGTGACAAGATCAACAAGATCATCGCCCGCCTGGCTGAGGCCAACGATCTCAAGGGTGTGATTGATGTGGCCGACTTCAACGACGCCGACAAACTTGGCAAGGGGCAGGACATGGTTGCGCGGCTGACCAAGCTGATCAGCATCTTTCAAGAATTGGACTTTGGCCAGAACCGCGCCGAGGGCGACGACCTGCTGGGCGACGCCTACGAATACCTGATGCGCCACTTCGCCACCGAGTCGGGCAAGAGCAAGGGCCAGTTTTACACCCCGGCGGAAGTTTCGCGCATCATGGCCAGGGTCATCGGCATCGGCAGCGCGGCCAGCGCGGACCAAACCATTTACGATCCGACGTGCGGGTCAGGTTCGCTGTTGCTCAAGGCGCACGACGAAGCCAAGGGCGCGACCGACCTGGACCTCGCGCTCTACGGGCAGGAAATGGATAACGCCACCAAGGCGCTCGCCCGGATGAACATGATCCTGCACGATTGCCCCACGGCGGAAATCTGGCAGGACAACACGCTCTCGACGCCGCATTTCAAGGATGCCAAGACCGGCGCGCTCAAGACATTTGATTTCGCCGTCGCCAATCCGCCGTTCTCCACCAAGGCGTGGAGCAACGGCTTCGATCCGGCCAACGATCTCTTTCATCGCTTCGCCTTTGGCATCCCGCCGCAGAAGAATGGCGACTATGCCTTTCTGCTTCACCTCCTCGCCTCGCTTAAAAGCACAGGCAAAGGTGCGATCATTCTGCCGCATGGCGTGCTGTTCCGGGGCGGCGCGGAGTCCGTCATCCGCCGCGAGATTGTGTCGCGCGGTTACATCAAGGCCATCATCGGCCTGCCGGCCAATTTGTTTTACGGCACGGGCATCCCGGCCTGCATCATCGTGCTGGACAAGGAAAACGCCAACGCCCGCAAGGGCATCTTTATGATTGATGCCTCCAACGCGTTCATCAAGGACGGCAACAAGAACCGCCTCCGCGCCCAGGACATTCACAAGATCGTGGACGCCTTCACGCGGCTGGCGGAAATCCTCCGCTACTCGCGCATGGTGTCGCTGACGGAAATCAGCGACGCAAAGAACGATTTCAACCTCAACCTCCCGCGCTATATTGACAGCACCGAACCAGAAGATTTGCAGGATATTGACGGCCACCTGCGTGGCGGCATTCCGAACCGCGACATTGACGCGCTGGACAATTTTTGGCAGGTGTTCCCCGCCGTGCGCGCCACGTTGTTCAAAAAGGCAAACCGCGCCGACTACACTGAACTCAAAGTTCCCATCGGCGAAGTCAAAGCCGCCATCTTCGGCCACGCGGAATTCACCGCCTACAATGAATCCGCCACGAAACTTTTTGCGAAATGGAAGTCGGCCAGCACTCCGCGCCTGCGCGGCATCGCCAAAGGCGGCAAACCCAAGGCGCTCATCGAAACGCTCTCCGAAGATTTGCTGGCCACGTTTGAGGAAGCCCGGCTGCTCGACGCCTACGACGTGTATCAACACCTCATGGACTACTGGGCGCAAACCATGCAGGACGACGTTTACATGATCGTGAGCGATGGCTGGCGCGAAGCCGCCAAGCCCCGGCTAATCGTGGAGGACAAGGAAAAGAAAGCGAAGGAGAAGCCTGATTTCAGCGTCGGCAAGCTGAAGTATAAAGCCGAGTTGATTCCGACCGCGCTGGTCATCGCCCGCTACTTTGCCGCCGAGCAGACGGCCATCGAGAAACTGGAAGCCGAGCTTGCGGCCGGCGAGCAGGCGCTGGAAGAAATGGCCGAGGAACACGGCGGCGAGGGAGGTTTGTTGGCCGAGGCAAAGAACGACAAGGACAAGCTTACCAGGGCATCAGTCGCGGCGCGGTTGGACGCAGCCGAAGAAGGCGGTGCCGATGTCGCGG
>DASRLE010000267.1:0-28609 GCA_035648615.1 Saccharimonadales bacterium (SeqCode)
AAGCAGCGGTATTCGAGCTGCGCTCGCGCTCGCTGCCGGTCAGTGTGACGCTCCATCTGCAACTGGACGGCCCAACCCGCCGCAAATGGGCCGAGATCAAGAATTTGTCGGACCACGAACTTCTCTTGTTGGATGTCAACCTGGACGACTTCGCCACCGCGGGTAACACCTCCGGCGGCGGCAACGGCAAACCGCTCTTTATCGAAGACGAGGTGTTCGCGGCCATCGAACATCCCGCCGGCGTCAATTCGGGTAAAAACGACCGGGTGGAACTTTCCCATTTTCCGGGCAAGCGGATCGAGCCGGGCGGCGCATATCGCAGCCATGTCGCGCTGGTCAGTGTGGCGGCCAAGGAAGGCGCCACGGCGCATTTTGTTTCTTATTTACAGGCCAAGAGTCTGCGCCCCAAGAAAGTCCTGTCGATTTACACGCCCTTTGGCATGAACAACCAATGGGGTGCGTGTCCGGCCTTGGACGACGAGGAGACGCTCGACGTGCTGGGCCTGACGGAAAAATTGCGGAGCAAAGGCGTTCGATTCGACTATTTCACGCTGGACACCGGCTGGACCGATCCCGCTTCGGACCTGACCCGTTTCCGGCCCACCTGCTACCCGGAAGGGCCAGGAAAAATAATTGACAAAGTGCAAAGCGAGGGCATGAAGTTCGGACTGTGGTTTGGCACAAGCTGGGCCACGCAATCTTGTTGGGATTACGCGCCGGCTTATGGCGGCGGCAGCCCGCCCGGCCTGCCCTACCGCCAGGGTTCTCCTTTGACTGCGGGGGGCATTAACTTTTGCTTCGCCTCCGAACCTTACTTCAGCATTTTCAAGAACGCCGTCCTTTATCATGTGCAAAAGAACGGCGTCCGATTGCTCAAGTTCGACGGCGGCAATTATTATTGCGACAGCACGGCCCACGGCCATTTGCCGGGAAAGTATTCGGTGGAAGCCATGTATGAAAATTTGATTGACGTTGCCGAGAGCGCCCGGGCCGTCGCGCCGGATATTTTTATCATTTGGTATTGGGGGGCGGGTTCGCCGTTTTGGGCGCTCTATGGCGATATGGTTTTTGAATCCGGCTTGGAAATGGAAGGCTCGGGCACGAGCGCCGTCCCGACCCTTTACTACCGGGACTCCGTGACGCTGGCCCAGGACCAAAACGCCCAGTTTGCCACCACCATTCCGCCGCTGGTCAAGGACAGCCTCGGCGTCTGGCTCTCGGACAGCCGGTGGGGAAATTTTATGGGCAAGGAACGCTGGCGCGAAGGATTGGTCATGGACCTGGGTCGCGGCAACCTGCTCTTCCCCAACCTCTGGGGCGACCTCTATCAACTCAATGACGACGACACAGCCTTTTTGGCCCGGATGAGCGCCATCGCCCGGCAGAACGAATCGCTTTTCATGCACCGCATCGAGATCCTGGGTGATCCGGCCGAAAACCAGGTCTATGGCTATGCCTACGGGCGAAAGGAGCACGGCTTTATTTTTCTGAACAACGCGGACTTCAAATCGCGCCGGATTGAACTTCCTCTTGACACGAATCTCGGCCTGGAAGCCACGCACGGCGCCCAATTGAATGTCGTCTCGCATTTTCCAGAGCAAGCCGGGCTTCGGCGTCGCGATGGCGGCCCTTT
The DNA here is from genome assembly GCA_035648615.1 of Saccharimonadales bacterium (SeqCode). Taxonomy (GTDB): domain Bacteria; phylum Verrucomicrobiota; class Verrucomicrobiia; order Limisphaerales; family Palsa-1400; genus DASRLE01. The sequence continues at coordinate 1,634 of DASRLE010000267.1, forward strand.
CAAGATGGGGGACATGCTCGATATTTGGTTGCGTCCCTTCGAGGTTTTGATGCTGGAAGTGACTTCGGAAAAAAAGGGCGGCCCGCGCATCACCCGCGCCCTTTCGGACGCCGAGGCCGCGCGCCTTGGCATTGTCCTGCCCTTGTCAACCAATTCCCTGGATGAGCGCATGACCGTGCGCTTTGCCGATGCGGCGCGATTTGCGGCCAAGAATCTCAAACCACGCACCTACGCGTATGAAACGACGCTGCCCGCCTTGGGCGAAAAGCCCGCCATTTTCGCGGTGGCCATTCGCTTGCGTCGTGGCGAGGCCCAATGGCGTTACGCGCCGACGGTCGAAGAGATAGTCCAGCCTATCCTGCGCGTGGATGACGAGAACGTGCAATTGGTGCCTGTTCCCGACGGCCGGCAATTTGGCAACACGCAATCCTTCGGCTGTTCCTGGGTCGTCTATAAAATCCGCCTGGCGAAAAGATGGTCGCAAAAGCCGCTCAAGCTGGCCATCCACGCCTACCTTCCCGAAGGCGTCGAGGCCAAAGCCGAAGCCTGGGTCGTTCAACACTGGTGGCAGGACGAAACCCGCCCGACCCCGGACGGTTATTACACGGACGCGCCGCAGTGAAGACCAACGAGTACGAGACAAAATTTTTCAATAGCCGAGAGACCTGTTCCCGGGCCAAAGCGGAACTGACGTTCCGCGCTCGTGCGCTTGAGAAAGAGCGTGCATAGGAGGGTGGAGGTACCCCTATCAAAACCTTGCGGTATTTCGGACGCCAGTTTCAACGCGACAGCGTCTTGGAGCGCGGAAGGAAGTTCCGCTTTTGCGCGTATGACGGCCGCTCAGGTTCCGAAACAGCATTCATCCGGACGTCTTAATTGAATGCTTTTAATCGCGCAGTCGTGGCCTTGAATGGCGGCGGCCGCCTTGCCGCAGGTGGGGCATTGCAAGGTGGCGATGGAAGCTCCCGCCAGCGCGCCGTCCCAGTATTTGGGGGGGCCTTCGTATTGACAGTGCGGACACTGCACGACGGCGGCCACGGACTCGATTTCCAGAAGGGAGTTTTTCAGCGGCGTGTTCGTTTTGATGGAGTCGTAGCAGAAGCGCAGTTGCCCGGCTTCGACGCACATGAGTTCGCCGATCTCCAAGCGCACTTTGAGGACCTCCTCGGAAGGGCGCGCCTCGGCAAATTCCAGGACGCTCTCCAAAATCTGCGTCGCTATGGAGAATTCATGCATCGTGCCGCCCTACCGGTCGCGGACGGCCAGAAGAGCGGCGGCGACTTCGTCCACCCCCGCCCCGGTTTTGCAACTGGTGGGGATGACTTTGATGTCGGGCTTGAGGGTATGAACGTCGCGAGTCAGCTCGGCGATGCTCACGCCCATGGCTTCGGCCAAATCGAGTTTGTTGATGACGACAATTTCCGCGCCGAGAAACATGTGCGGATGCTTCTTCACCATGTAAGGGCCTTCGGTCACGCTGACGACAACGACCCGCGCTTTCGAGCCGAGGGGAAACTCGGCCGGGCAAATCAAATTGCCAATGTTCTCGATGAAGATCATCCCGATTTTGCCGAGGTCGATTCCTTTAAGCGCTTTGCCCACCAGATTCGCATCGAGGTGGCAGCCGTTGACGGTGGCGATTTGGACGATGGTTACGCCCTGCCCTGCCACTTTGTCGTAGTCGGTGCTGATGGTGGCGTCTCCGTTAAAGACGGCGACGCCCACGCGCGATTTCATTTTTTCAACCAGGCGCGTGATCAGCGTGGTTTTGCCGGAACCGATGGCGCCCATGAAATCAATCGAGACGATGCCACGGCTGTCCAAGAGGGCGCGATTGCCCTTGGCGAGTTTGGCGTTGGCCTCGAGCAAACTGTGTTCGAGTTCGATATCATAGATTTCCTCGGGCGATGCCTTGATGGTGGGAATGGTCGTGGTCATAGAGTTATTTTTTGGCCAGCCCCAGCAGCGCGGTCGGAGTGTGCATTTCTTTCAGGACTTTTCCGCCGCCTAAATACATGTGGACGCCGCAGGGCAGGCACGGGTCAAAACTGCGCACTGCGCGCATAATGTCAATGCCTTTGAATTTGTCGGGACCGTTGTCCTCAAAAATCGGCGTGTTCTGCACCGCGTCTTCATACGGCCCCGGCGTGCCATAAGTGTCGCGCGGACTGGCATTCCATGGCGTCGGCGGATAGGGATGATAATTGGCGACGCGTTTGTTGCGAATGACAAGATGGTGCGAAAGCACTCCGCGCACCGCCTCATGGAAACCGCAGCCGATGGCTTCCTCGGGCACTTTGAAAGGCGTGAACGTCTCTGTCCGACCCGCGTGAACTTCCTTTAGCGCCTGCTCGACGCAATAAAGCGCCACGCAAGCCGCGTAAACCTGGAAATAAGTGCGAGCGCGGTCGCGCTCGATGGCGTTGCTCCACTGCGGAATTTTCCACTCGAACTCGACCTCCGGCTTGAGGGCCGTTTTGGGCAGGCGCATTTTCACGCTGTTGCCGGTCGCTTTGACGTAGCCGATGTCCACCAAGCCGGCCAGCGCGGTCGCCCAGAGGCGCGCCATGGGGCCGCCGCCGGTATCAAGGGCCAAATGATCGCCGGTGCGTTTGTCGAACCATCGCGGCGACATGACCCAGGTGTATTTCTCGCCGAACTTGCGCTTCTGCGGCTTGGGAATGGTGGTTTGATTCCACGGATGCCGTTTGTCCACCGGATTGCCGAGCGGGTCCGTCTTGACAAAGACTTCGCCGCTCTCGGCCCAATCTTCGTAGTAGGAGGAGCCGAGGAGAATTCGGATGCCCAGGTTTATGTCAACAAGATTGGTGGTGACCAGTTTGCCGTCCACCACCACTCCCGGCGTGACGAACATTTTTTTGCCCCAGCTATCCATGTTTTTATACTGGTAGTCGCAGGCATTGGGGTCTTGGAACGATCCCCAGCATCCCAGCAAAATACGGCGCTGTCCCACCTGCTCATAGCCCGGCAGCGCGGCGTAAAAGAAATCGAAAAGATCATCATGCAGCGGGACGACCTTTTTCATGAATTCGACGTACTTCATCAACCGCACCAGATAGTCGGTGAAAATCTGGATGGAGGGAACCGTGCCCACTCCGCCCGGATAAAGCGTGGACGGATGGACGTGCCGGCCTTCCATGAGGCAAAACATTTCCCGCGCCAGCCGGCTGACTTGCAGCGTCTCGCGATAGAATTCTCCCTCGAACGGATTGAGGGATTTCATAATGTCGGCAATGGTGCGATAGCCGTGGTCTTTGGCGTGGGGCGCTTCGGTCTTTTGCGCCTTTTCCCAAACGCCCGGGTTGGTTTCCTTGACCATCAATTCGCAGAAATCGACCCCCACCAGATTGTCCTGGAAAATATTGTGGTCGAACATGTATTCGGCGGCCTCGCCCAGATTGATAATCCATTCGGCCAGCGGAGGGGGTTTGATGCCGTAAGCCATGTTCTGCGCGTACACGGAGCAGGTCGCATGATTATCACCGCAGATTCCGCAAATGCGGCTGGTGATAAAATGCGTGTCCCGCGGGTCTTTGTTTTGCATGAAGATGCTGTAGCCGCGAAAGATCGACGACGTGCTGGAACACTCGACGACTTTCTTTTGGGCAAAATCAATCTTGGTGTAAATACCCAGGCTGCCCACGATGCGGGTGATGGGGTCCCACGACATCTCGACGAGATCGCTGGCGGGCGAGGCCGCAGCTTTTTTTGGAGCGGGTTCGACTATGGCAGGCATAATTTTTTAGAGTTAGGTTTTTAGTGTTGATCTCCGTTGCCGTAATATTTGGGGTCGTAGCCCGTGGTGAGTTCCGCTCGCGGATGCCGCCATTTCGGTTCTTGACTGACGGTGTGATTGGTAATGGCGCGCAGGTAACGAATGACTGAGCCGTAAATCCCGCTGGCAAAAGACGAGACCGCCGAACCCGGAGGCGCGTCCATGAACGGCATGAATTTATCGGGAAACCCCGGCATGGTGCAACCAATGCAAATGCCGCCCACATTCGGACAGCCGCCGATGCCGTCCATCCAGCCGCGCTTGGTGACGTTGCAATTGACCACCGGCCCCAGCACCCGATCTTGACCAGGCACTTGGGCGAACCGTATTCGTGCGCGAAATCGCCCTGCTCATAATAACCGGCGCGATCGCAACCCTCGTGGACTGTTTTCCCAAAAAGCCACGTCGGCCTCAACTGATCGTCAAGAGGAATAATGGGCGCCAGTCCCGCCACTTGATAGAGCAGATACAATAGCGTCTCCATCATGTTATCGGGTTGAACCGGGCAGCCGGGCACATTGACGACGGGCAGCCCGGCCTTGGACTTCCAATTCCAGCCGAGATAATCCGCCAGGCCCATCGCGCCGGTGGGATTGCCTTGCATGGCGTGAATGCCTCCGTAGGTGGCGCAGGTTCCGGCGCAAATGATCGCCGTCGCCTTGGGCGCAAGCCGGTCAATCCATTCGTTGGTGGTGATGGGCTGGCCGGTCTTGGCATCGGTGCCCATCGCCGCCCAATACCCTTCCGATTTGATTTTCTCGTTCGGCACCGATCCTTCCAGGACGAGGACAAACGGCTCCAATCGCCCTTCGGCGGCCATGTGCCACCACTTCATGAAATCATCGCCGCATTCGTAAGCCAGGACGGGATTATGCAAATGCACTTTGGGCAGGCCGGGAATCGCGCCCATGACCACATCCTCGATGCTCGGCAATGAAGCCGCCGTCACGGAAACTGAATCGCCATCGCAACTCAGCCCAGTCGTCATCCAGATGACGTGAATTTCTTTGACCGCCGGTTGATGGTCCGCCTGCACCGGCACTGATGATATTTTCATAAGTGGCTCTCTTCTTACATATTCCGAATTTTATAATAACGCTTGAGTTCCGGGAACATCATGATGACCCCGATAATCACGAGGGCTGCGATTACTCCGAGGATGATAAGCACAGTTTCCATAATTCTCCTTTCATGCCGCCGGCACGTTGATTGCCAATTTTTCTTCCGAATCCAAAATATGTTTGACCAATGTGGTAATCATGGCCAGCGCTTCAGGAACTGCCGCCTCGACTTTCGCGCTCAGGCCCGTCTCCCCCTCGCTTTCCAATACCCCCGGTTCGCATCCCACGAGGTATAATTTTCCCTTCACGCCGCCCAGGGTTTTGGCCATTTGAATGACAGAAACGGGGTTCATGGTGTGGGCATCGACTGCCGAGCGATCGAAGTCAGACAGACGATCCACCTCCGGCTCCATCAAATAAAGGGTGCCGGGCGGTTCGCCCCGCGCAGCGGCGTCCACCAGAATGACCGCCGCGTAGCCGTCGTTCAGGGCGTAGGCCAGATCGTAACTGCGGATGCCAAAATCCCTCACCGTGACCCCCTCCGGCAATGCGCCAGGATTCAGGTGGCGAATAACCTCGCAGCCGAAGGCGTCGTCGCCCTGGAAAATATTTCCAATGCCGGCAACGAGGATCTTTTTCATGCGGGTTCCTCGACTGGCTCGACCTCGTCGAGGTCATAAAAAAAACGATGCCCCGGCTGGCGCGCGAAACCCAGGTCCCTGCCCGGATCATCGTCCAGCACCAAGGCCAGATGAACGCGGCCTTCGGCGTCCTGTTCAATGGCTTCGATGACCGCAGTTTTTCCGGCGAGCATCATGTCGAAGGCGTCCGCGCGATTTTTGGGATGGATGCGGACACTGCTGCCGGCGTGCAATTCGTGGCCAGCCACCGAAACAGTCTCAAGCCGCGACGCGTGATTAAAGAAATCTTCCATGGTTTGAACTTTCTGCATGATTCCGTGCATCTTCATCAAATTGTCCGCCCCGGCCAATTCGGTCCGCTCCAAGATTTTACGCGCAAATTCATCCACGCGCCGCATCTCCGCTTTCTCGCTCTCCGTCATAGTCATAACCCGCAAGGTAAGCATTTCATCTATTTCCGTTCCGTCAAAAAAGCTGCCCACGCTTTCGGGCGCGATTTGTGGATAGTCATAAAGAATAATCGGCGAGGAGAGCATGGTCTCGCGCTCGGCCTGCTTTTCGTCACCCACCAGGACGGGCCAGGTGCCGATATTCTTGCAATGGCCGGCGAGTTCCTTGTCTTCAGCCGGCGGATCGAGCAGCGAAATAAATTCACTGCCGGGCGCATGCAGAATCGTGTGCGTGGAAGCAAACGTTCGCATGATCACGGCGTCTTGGTCCGCGCACTGCGAATCGCTGACCGGTGTCCGGTTCAGGATGCGAACGGTAACTTTAAAAACCTCCTCCGCGACGGGCAGGACCTCAACCTCAACCACACCGGCCAGCGCTTCATGCCGCCTTCTGATCGCCGCCTCGCCTTCCGCGCCGAGAGGCTCCAAAGCAGTGGAAGCCGCGAAGGAAAACGGCGAACTACCCGCCTTCACCGTGATTTGCCGCTCGATGGCTTCCTGCCACGATTGATAGACGGCGCCCTCCACCGTCAATTCGCGCACCATCCGAAACGTCGCTTCCGTGCCGTCCCTGATTTCACCGACTTCCCGCCACATCGGTTGCAAAAAACGGACCGTCACCTCCAGCGTGGCCGCTTTGTCTTTCGATCGCAGCAAACATTCCGTCTGGCACACACAGGGTTCGGCGCCCTTCTGCGAATCGCTATAGTCCTTGGGATATACCCGCCCAAAGGTAAAACGTTCGCGCATGTTTTTCCCCGACGACGCCCGGTAAGGATAAAGAATGTAGCCCTCGTAAAGGACCGCATTGACGATTTTATCCAGGAGCGGCGAAGTCATACCGCCACCGCCGTCTTCTGTTCGGCATCCAATAAGCCGGCGATGGTTTCCTCCCAAGTTGTAAAACCCTGGCTGCGCTTGTAGGCGTAAAGACGGTCAAAGATGTCGCGCTGCAGCCCGATCCATGCGCTATTCGGATAGTGCTCTTCCATCATGTCTTTCCACACTTGGAGGGGCATGCGGTAAGTGCATTCCTTGTTCCACGAAATTTGCTGCACTTGCAACTGGCCGTTCTTGCCCTCGTAAAAAATCGAACCGCTGAACAAAAACAAAAGCGGGACGTCGCCACCCTCCAACCCGTGGAAATATTTTGCCGAAGCCACATTGAGGTCAAAAGTGCAGGGCATCGGCAAGGTCGCTTCGGTGGTTCCAGTAAATCCGCGCACGGTGGTGTTGCTCAAACCCCAAAGACGGTTGCGCAAAGTTTGCCCCCAGCGTTCCGGCTTGCCAAAGAGTTCTCCCAGCTTCTCCTTCTCCTCGGCGCTGTAGGACCGCTGCGGCGATTGGAGTTGAATTTGCACATTCAACATCGCCGTATGGATGGCTTCGGTCTCGGGCTGGTTGCGGATCGCTACTTTAAAATGCAATAACGGAGCCAATCCGCGAGTGGCGGCTTCCACTCCTGTGATCTCAAAGTCAAATTCAGGCATGCAAAACCTCCGTGGCGGTTGCGCTGGACGCACCGGTTTTTTCGCGAAGCGCCGCAAAAAAACCGTCGATCTCTTGCCACACCTTTTCACCGCCGGTGAAGCCCCTCCAGTGCATCCGGATCAGGCCGACCAATTCGTAACACATATCAATGGGCGTAATAAAATATTCCCGCGCCGCCCCGATGCGATTGACCAGAAGCGCCTCGACGTCGGATTCCATTTTCGCCAAGGCCGGGTTATCCGCCTCCAACGCCTTCCAATTGTCGGCTGGCAAAAGCGATTCGGTCGCCCCGGCGGGACTGGGATACATGGCGACCATCTTCCCCGCCAAAGTGTCCCGGTAAAAAAAAGTCAGATTAATGGGCAGCGCGAAAGCATCCCACTGGCCGTCCGTCAAGCAGAAGTTCGGCAAAAGCCGCGCATCGCGCGGAACCAGCTTAAAACGTCCGTTCACGACGGACTCGAACCGCAAGGCGCAAGGATCGCACGCGCAAATAATCTTATGCTTGGCGGTTTCCAGAAGATGCCGATGAATAGGCGCAATGGGCACGCTGCAAAACTCACACTGTTCCTCGACGACCCGCGGCTGGGCGATGCGGCGCAACACGTTGACGGCGTTTTCGCTTCGTGGAGTGGCTGAATCGCTCATGGCAACGCGGTTAATTTCCCGTGAGTCGCATCGTTTGGGTTCGACGAATCAAGCCGGCGGAATATTGCCCATGGCCGGGATGATGGGGTCGCGGTCCTTGGCATTAATTCCAGTCGAATCGCGAGCCGTGCGATAACTTTTCTGCCCTTTGCCGCGCCCCGCCTCCCTGCCTTTATTGAGCACCATCTCTTCTCCCTTGTTGGTGCCTTTGACATGAACCGGTTCGGGAGGGGAATATTTATTTTGCATAGAGTTTATCCTCGTTTCTCACTCAACAGCCCCTTGCGGAAAGGGCTGCACCCAAGAATGATGTGGCGTTTCATCCGTTAATAACCAGACCAGCCCGCCGCAAGCTTCGCAATCAGGGTTCGTCAGGTATTAAAGCTCAGGAAAAAGCTGACCCTCCAATTTTTAGGCCCGCCAGCCAATGTCGAGTTCCTTGACCCTGCGCATTCTTCCTGATAGAGACAGATGATGAAATACCGTAGTTTTACTCCCTGCGCCTTATTATTCGTCGGCGTGAATTTTTTTCCGACTCCCGCTTACGCCCAAAACTACAATGCCGCACTCAACACCACGAATCTAATTTGGACCTCCAGCGGCACGGGCAGTGGCGAAGATTGGTCAATCGAAAGCAGCACCAGCCTCGACGGGTCCGCTGTGGAAAGCAGCCGCGTTTCTTCATCTGGATCGACTTCCACCTTGGAAACAACCGTGACCGGACCAGGCACGTTGAGTTTCTGGTGGTTCACCCCAATGATCGATGAAGAGGATGCCCTGACCTTTAATATCAACGGCGTCGCTGAGGCCAGCGTGGTCGGCACCACCTATTCATGGGAACAGCAAACATTTTACCTCGGGACGGGAAGCCAGACGTTGCAATGGGTTTATTCGCAAGCCATTCCGCCGGGAGACTCCAGTTCGGGCTATCTGGATGAAGTCCGCTATGTGGCCGGCGCCGTCGCGCCGATTTTCACCAATGCGCCAACCAGCCAATCGCAAATCGAAGGCGTCAACAATACCTTCTACGCGGGCGCCGAGGGCACGCCGCCGTTGTCTTACCAATGGCAGTTCAACAACACCAATATTCCAGGCGCAACCTCCTCCTCCTACACCGTGACCGACGTCCAGGCCGCCAGCCTCGGGAGCTACAGCGTCATCGTCACCAACAGCGCGGGCACCAACCATAGCACTAACGCTGCCCTCAGCTTCGGCGATCTCACCGCATGGGGATGGCCCGTCTATGGCGAAACCGCCGTCCCGCCCGCCGCCACCAATGTGATTGCCATCTCGGGCGGATTTCAATGCAGCCTGGCTTTAAAATCAGATGGCACCGTCATTTCCTGGGGCCCTAACACCAATGCGGGACAATCCATCCCGCCAAACCTGACGAACGTTGTGGCCGTTAAGGCCGGCGCAATAAACAGCATGGTCTTAAAAGCCGACGGCACCGTTAACGAGTGGGGCGACAATACTTACAACCAGACTAATTTCGCCGCAGGATTGACGAACGTGGTGGCAATCGCTCTTCCCAACTATGGCGGCGACCATAGCGTCGCATTAAAGAGCGATGGGACGGTCGTCGCTTGGGGATACAATGGCATGGGCCAGACGAGCGTTCCCGCGACGCTTTCCAACGCCATAGCGGTGGCGGCCGGCGATAGTTACAGTTTGGCCTTGAGATCTGACGGCACCGTCATAGGTTGGGGCGACAACAGTTTTGGCGAAATCACCATTCCCCCAAACCTAAGCAACGTCGTCGCGATCGCCACCGGTGCCGAGCACAGCCTGGCCTTGAAATCCGATGGCACCGTCGTCCCCTGGGGACTCAACGCCAATAACGCCACCAACGTTCCGGCCCAATTGACCAATGTCGTAGCCATTGCCGCCGGACTCTTCGACAGCGTCGCCTTGCAAGCCAACAGCGTCGTTATGTCATGGGGCTACAACCGCCTGGGCGAAACCAACGTGCCGGCCGGCCTGACCAACGTCATCGCGATTTCATCCGGCGCGACCTTCAACATGGCCCTCGCCGGGCAAGGGCCGTCCGTTTTCAGCCCGCTGACCCTCACCAACCCCATTTTAAGCAGCAACGGATTCAGCGTGACCCTGCCCTCGCAAAGCGGCCGCGTTTACGCGCTCGAATACAAAACCTCGCTGACCGATTCCACTTGGACCGCCCTGCCCCTCGTCGCCGGCACCGGCTCCAACCTGACCATGACCGACCCCAACCCCAGCGATACCGGTCGCTTCTACCGCATCGGCCACTGGTAAGGCCAATAAAGGCCCAGCGTCCAGAAAAAACTCGTAAAAGCGTTTGACGTAAGGAGGGGCGATTTGTAGATTAGCCCTCCTTTGGAATCCAAAGTAGCTCAATGGTAGAGCACGCGGCTGTTAACCGTGTGGTTGTAGGTTCGAGTCCTACCTTTGGAGCCAATTTAACCGTTGAAACACAACAGGTTAACCAAAATTCGGAAATCTTCCGCACAGATTCCGCACAGAATCAGGGCGATTCGGGAGACGCCCCGTCTGGCAAAATGAAATTCCCGGTCAAAGTCACGTTTCGCAAAGCCGAAGCCAAAATCTACGGCAAGAGCGCGGCTTACCCTTTTTACCGGCTCTGCTATTACGCCGCCGGGAAGCGCCGCATTCAATCGTTCTCCACTTACGCAGCGGCCAAGACCGAAGCCGACGCGAAGGTTAAGCAACTCGCCAACGGGAATCAATCCATCGCCTTGACCGCCAAAGAAGCAACCGCCGCCCTTGCCATCCGTGACGCCCTGGACGCATTCCGGCGCGACACCGGGCGCTCTTATACCGCCTTGGAAGCTGTCACGGGTTTTCTGGACGTGGTCAAGCAACTGCCGGAAGGATTTAACCCGACGGAAGCCGTACGCGCCTACTCCCGCACTCTGGCCACGATCAAGCCCAAGGTGATCTCCGAAGCCGTGGAGGAGTTCATCGCCGTCAGGAAACCCAAGGCACAAGCGGCAGACGGCAAACGGGCGCAACTTTCGCCCGTCTATGCCTTGCACATTGAAACGTGGTTGCGAGAATTCGCTGCGACCTTTCCGGGTCATCACCTTGGCGACTTGAACCGCGATTTCCTCGCCAAGTATATGGGGGAATATGCGACTCTTTCGCCAAAGTCACGCAACGACCGCCGCGCCGCCGTGTCCATGTTTATGCGCTGGTGCGCCCGTCAAGACTACCTGCCCCAAACACACCGCCTGTTTGAAGCGGACGCCATGCAGAGGGAACAACTCGACACCGCCGCGACCGAGTTCTATCGCCCCGGCGAATTCCGCGCCTTGCTCCGAGCGGCAGAAGGCCCGATGCAGGCTGTAATCGCCCTGCAAGGGCTGGCCGGGCTGCGGTTGGAAGAAGCGTTGCGGCTGACTTGGGAAAACGTATTCAGCATCCCCGGACACGTTGAAATCACCGCGCAAAACGCCAAGACACGCCGCCGCCGCCTTATTGAAATTTGCCCGGCGCTGGCCGCATGGTTGCAACCGTTTCGAGCAATGAAAGGCCGCGTATGGAGCCAAACCGCAACGTTGAATGGCTACGTGAGCGCATTCTCTCGATTGCGCGAGCCGCTCAAAATCCCATCCCGCCGCAACGGGCTGCGCCATGCTTTTTGCAGTTTCCATTTTGCTTTGCACAGCAACGAGAACTTGACCGCCGCGACAGCCGGAAATTCCCCCGCGATGATTCACGCCCATTACAAGGGCCTGGCGACCAAGGCCGAGGCCGAGAAATGGTTCAGCGTCCAACCGGGCCGGGCCGCGAATGTCATCACCCTTGCCGCAGCCGAAAACGAGTGAATATGCCATGAAACCCAAGAAACCCACCAAGGCCACGGACACTGAAACATCCAGTATCCTTTCGGAGTTGGAGGGTGAATTGTCCCCGGCCACGCTGGACGCCCTGGCGCAAATTGAGTCGGCCTATGGGATTGAGAAACCAGCAAAAAAAGATGACCGCACCGAAATCGCCTCTGCCATATTACCGATGGAGTACCCGGACATCAAAACGCTTTCCATGCTCGCCGCCGTTGCTTCACAAGGCACGACTAAGACTCCCTCTGAAGCGCGGCCTCGCACGACGGCCAATGAAAGAGTTTGCGGCGGCCGATTTTTACACAGGGTAGTTTTCCAGATTGAACCCAGGTGAAGGCGGTGCGCCGGGAAATCGGCAGCCGACCGAGCAATTCCTTTTCGTCAATGAATGCCCTGAGTTCGTTGGAAGATTCAAAGCGTGGCTCATACTCAGGAGGTAGTGGGAGGAACCGTTCGTGGGTTCAAACAATCAAAAGGCGTTCCTTTCATAGGACCGTGTTTGTCATGCGCTATTACGAACGGTGGAGGCGAGGGATTGCGTAGGCGAAATTTCAGATACTCCCGAAAGATGCCTAATTTTTCGGCTGTTCTGCCGCTGAGGTGTGGCAGCATGAGCCGCAGAAAATCGTCAAGCTTGACCGGAAATCTTTTTGGGAAGCGGCCCGTCTGCTTCCAATGCTGCTCGATTGGGTCAGGCTTACGAAGAGCGCGGACAGCGGGGTTGCCGTATTGTAGAACCTCTTGTGATTCTTCCCAGAGTTCCCAAGCGTAATCAACTGCCTCTGCGCTTACAACGCGGAGGTGCGCAATGAACCCACGCGAATCGTTGCGCCCCGGGGCGACATCCACCGCTGCCGATACGCCCAATGCCGATTTAGAGCGGAAAATCGCCCAAAAACGGGCTGGCAGGGTATCTACATCCCCGCAATCAGTTCGGGCGCTTCTTAGCCGGGTATTCGCTGGTAAAGCGCCCCGTTCTGCGTGCATTAAGGCGATGTGCCTTGAATGTGTGGGGTTTGATCGTGCGGCAGTGACCAAATGCACGGCTTGGGCGTGTCCGCTGTGGAATGTGAGGCCATTTCAGGAAAAGGCGGAAACTTGAAAAAAATCGCGCCGCATCCTGGCCGGATTCAACGGCGCGACAATTTTCGATGAAACGAACTTACCCCATTCCCGCCGTAGTTCAAGCCCACCAATGGACCGCTTGTCCTGCCGCTGGCACCGGCGTTCATCTGTGGATTCTCAGCATGGCAACTGGTAACGGACTCTTCGCTTCGGCAGGATGCCTCGTTATTTTGGCGGGGATTCGGATGCCATTGCCCGTCTGCGGGGTTGGATAAAAACCAGATGCCATTTCCGTATCTTCCGCCGGCCTCGATTTGAGCAGGGACGCCGGCAGTCCATTGGTTCTGTGACCTTTACAACTGCCACAGGACTTTTTGTCTCAAAAACATCGAAGACAAGAACCTGCTCGTCGGGTTGGTAAAGATTCGATATGAAGCTGGCGGCATTCATCGCATCTGGCCGCTTTGGACTTCGCTCCCGCAAAAAATGTCGCCAGTTTTTCGGTGCGCAGATTTTCTCAGCCATCGCTTTGAGTAACTTGATCTCGACGAGCGAAACAGGACGGGGGCTGAACGACTTGCCCGATTGCGACGGTTGCCAGTTTGAACAGTATGCTTTCCGAACGGCGGTTATGACTTCGTTCGCTGGCGATGGTGGGCGGGTCATTCCCTCGGTGATGAGGCGCATTGCCTCTGCTTCGGGGACGTTTGCCCAACGACAGCGGTTTTCCGCTATGCAGTCCTCGAATCGGATCAAGCGCCGCCAGATGTCTGGATCGCTTTTGTGGCTCAACTCCCGGCTCGCGTATCGGCGATTTACACCAGTGGAGGCCGCAGCAACCACACTCTTCTCTGGGTCGATGCCCGCGCCTCCGAACTTTTCAAAGAGCTCGGGGGTATGGACAAAAACGGGCCTTCAGACGACTGGCCGACGAGTAGCCATGTCCCCACTCCGAGCCCGGAAATTGCAATAAAAGTGGTTCGGCATATCCAGTCATACCCCGGTGCGCTTGTCAGCCGGAACGGACGATTTTTTTTGGAGACACTTGTTGAATTGTTGACTAATTTTGTTAAGCGCTGAGTCAAGCAAAACGAATATAAAAGGAAAGCACTAAAACGGTGATGATAGTCCACCATAGAAAGGGACTGCGAATGCCGCGATAGTGGGCGCGCTCGGCGGTTGGGAGTTTCAGACTCTCGCGGTTCCAAATCATACCGGTCAATTCAACCGCGGATTTTGGCTTGGTTACGAGGCTGACCCCGGCACAAATGGCCATGCAAGCCCAAAATACTATGCCAGTGCGATTATAAAATGGCATCCTCGGAAAGACCCACTCCATCACCAGCGATAATGGGATGGTCAGCAATCCCGCGGCGAGCGCGCCCGCATGCGTTGTCCGTTTCCAGAGGATTCCGAGCAGAAACATCGTGGCAATACCCGGAGTAAAGAGGCCATAGGCATTGAGGAGATATAAGAAGACTGGTTTGTCGGAATTATTCAGGAGCAGCCCGGCTCCCAGAATGCCAGCAACAGTGACGACGCCGCCGGCTACTCTGCCAGATCGGAGAGCCTGTATGTCCGTGGCCTTTTTGTGAAATAGAGGGATATAAAAATCCATCGTCCAGATGGTCGTGCAGGAGTTAATGGCGCCTGATAAATGGGACATGACAGCGGCCATCAAACCCGCCATGACCAGACCCACCAGACCTGCTGGAAGGAGTTTTTCCACCAAGGTTGGAAAAACCAAATCGGGTCGCGCCAAGTGAGGAAACAACCTGGGCGCAACAATTCCCGGCACGGTAATAATGAGTGGAATCAAGAATTTGAGATAATCCTGGAATATCACCCCCATCCGCGCATGCCATTCATTTTTGGCCGCTAGCACCCGCTGAACAATGAATTGATTTGTCGCGCAATAGAACACGCTGATGCAAAGCGAGCCGCCAAGATACATGGTCCATGGAAAATCCGGATCGTTGGCGGGCAAAAGAAGATGCCAGTTTTTCGACGTCGCCCATACCCCTGATAATCCCCCGGCGGCGTGGACTGTGGCCAGTGACAGCGCCGTTCCACCGAGAAGGAGCACGCCAAGTTGAAGCATTTCCGTGTAAACGACCGCACGAAGTCCACCGGCGATGGTGTAGAGGGCGGTCGCGAGGGCGAGAACAACGACGCTGGCCATCACCGGAATGTTCAGCAGCGAATGCAAGGAAAGAGCCCCGAGATACAGGACGGCGCTAATTTCGACAAAGACATAAGTCAACAAAACAAGGGTGCCATAGGTTAGCCGTGCCCCGCGGCCGTACCGCTTCTGGAGAAATTCCGGCATGGTGTAAAAGCCGTTGCGAAGATAAAAGGGCAGAAAAATCCACAGTAAAGCATTGAATCCGATCAAAATCGCCCCCCACTCGACCACAATGGCAATGAAGCCGCGACTGTAAGCCAGTCCCATCGCACCGACTAGATGGTGGCTGCTGATATTCGAGGCAATGATGCTCCCTCCGACCATCCACCAAGGGAGTTTGTCGCCAGCCAGAAAGTAATCGCGTTTCGTGCGATTTGCCTTGCGCGAAGCCCACATGCCAAGGCCGAAGACTCCCAGGATATAAACCCCAAAAACCGCGGCGTCCAGCGACGTCAGATTCAGGTTCATTGGAACTTAATTCGCGGGCCGTTACGCTAATTGACTCACAGCATTTCTCGTTTGTATAAGTGTTTCTTCAATGTCCTCCGAGGTATGGGCGTACGAAACGCTGCCTTGCTTGATGGCCAACGGGAAATGGAAGACGCCCCGACGAATCAGTTCCAGTCGATAGTTCCGGTCCAGCGCAAAATCGTGATTTTCCGCGATGTCATGGAAATCGCGCGGAGCATGGTCCATGAAATAGACGCAAAAAGCCGAGGTTTCACGCGCGATGACAAACGGCCTGCCGAGTCTATCAAAAATCTCCCGCAGGCCGGCCTCGAGTGTTCGGCTGGTTTCCTGGACGCGCTGGTAAACGTTATGCTCGGACGAAGCCAGTTTTCGAAGGGTGGCGATCGCCGCCGCCGTCGAGACAGGATGCGCGTTGTAAGTTCCGGCAATGAGAACACGCTTATTTTTGTCAGGATGGATGAAGTAATCCAAGTAAGCGCTTTTGCCTGCTATGATGCCCATGGGGTAACCATTGGCGATGGCTTTGCCGAAGGTCGATAGGTCTGGCCTGACCCCGCAAAGGCTCTGATACCCGCCCAAAGCGTGGCGAAAACCAGTCTTGACCTCATCAAAAATCAGAAGCGCTCCCGATTCGTCGGCCAGGCGGCGCAATCCCTCGAGGTACCCAGGCACCGGCTTAACCACGCCGACGTTCTGAAGAATGGGTTCGAGAAGGATGGCTGCCACCGGGTATTTTTTAAGAACATAACGGATCGAATCCAAATCATTGTAATTGACAATGTGGACCAATGACTCATGTGCTTTCGGAATGCCGGCTGAAAGGGCGTCAAATGGATATTCGCCGGGACTGACCCTCTTGCCGACGACGCTCAGGTCACTAATGACATTCGCGGCCACGTCGTTATGCCAGCCATTGTAACCTCCTTGCATGATAATAACGTGATCACGCCCAGTGGCGGCTCGGGCGAGGCGCAGGGCGTGGTAAGTGGCCTCCGATCCACTGGTGGTTACTTGAAGTTTTTCCGCCATCGGGACGCACTGGCAAAACAGTTCCGCCAGTTCCCCCTCGAGATCAGTCGGGCCGGCGCCCATCAGGACCCGTTTGTCCTCGAGGACCCGCGAGACAGCGGCATTCACGTCGAGGTCGTTGTGGCCCAGAAAGGCTGCGGCAAAACCGGCGTGGTAATCAATATATTCATTGCCATCGATGTCCCACACGCGGCTCCCCTGGCCGCGGGCGAAACAAATATTGGGATCGGATTTTCGATTCAACGACACGACTCCGCCCGGAACCCATTGGGTATTACGGCGAAGGACTTCGCTGGATTTCGGCCATGTGTTTGTCATGTTTAATCCAGCGAATGCATATAAGGCCGCCGTCAAAATGTAAATACGAATCACGGTCTTGTTTTTGATTTACTTCGACACTGCTTTGTGCTGAAAATGCGTTGCGGATCAGAAATTTATGTCTAACAAGACGTCTCGCCGTTCGTTTTTGCAGACTGTGGGCCTTGGCGCCGCGGTTTTAGGACTGCCGCACAAGGGCAGGGCACAGGAACTCCCCGTTGAAGGGTTTGAAAAACAACGCCTGACGGAAGATCCATCCAAAGGCTGGAAGCCTGTCTCTGACCGCAAGATTCGGGTCGGCATCGCGGGCTACGGTTTTTCACATTTTGGCGCGCTCTTCGGGTTTCAAGATCATCCGAACGTCGAGATCGTGGCTGTCACTGATCTGATCCCGGAACGGTGCGCCGCGCTTGCCAAAGCGTGCCGTTGCGCGACCACTTATCCCTCACTCGAAGAGATGGTCAAGGACGACAAAATAGAGGCGGTTTTTGTGGCGACAGATCCTCCGAGCCATCCGCGGCATTGCAAGGAAGTTCTTAAGCACGGCAAACATGTGGCGTCGGCGGTTCCGGCGGTCTTTGGGTCACTTGAGGCGGCGGATGAACTTTTTTCCGCCGTCAAATCCAGCGGGCTTAAATACATGATGTTTGAGACCTCCAATTTTCATGAAGACCTTCATGCCATGCGGCAGATTTACAATGCCGGCGGGTTGGGCAAGCTGGTTTATTCGGAAGGCGAGTACTATCATTACCACGAAAAACCGCTGCCTTCATTCAAGGGCTGGCGCAACGGCACGCCGCCCCAATGGTATCCAACACACTCGAATGCGTACTATGTCTGTGTGACAGGCGGGACCTTTACCGAAGTTTCCTGCCTGGCCATGCCGAGCGAGCTCGAATTCCTGCAACCCGGCAATAACCGCTACAAAAACGGTTTTGGCACAGAGGCCGCTCTATTTCGCACGAGCGAAGGTGGAACTTCGCGCATGATTGTCAGTTGGGACACGCCCGGCCATGACGGCGAGATGGGGCGCATTCGGGGGCAAAAAGGCTCGTACTACGGAAAATTCGAGGGGAAGGAAAAACCTGTTGTCAATACGAAACGGCCGCCTCTTCCTCCCGGCGTCCAACCCGGCTTTCATGGCGGCTCCCATGGATATTTGATGAATGAGTTTGTCACCTCTATTTTGCAGGACCGCACGCCAATGGTGAATATCGCCATGGCGCTGAACCTTACCGTTCCCGGCATTATCGCCCACCAATCCGCCTTGAAGGACGGCGAATTACTCAAGATTCCACAATACGCGATGTAAGATTGCGGGCCGGGGGATGGTGGCCGGCGCTCGATGTGCCGACGCTCACTCGTAACTTCGCCTCGGCGCGTAAACAATCCACACCGCGGCCGCGAAGATGGCCAGCGCGAGAATGAGGGTGCGCCAAAAAAACCGGTCCTCGCGGAAAAGCCCGACGTCAATAAGAATGATTCTCAGGCCGTAAAACCCATGCAAAAGGAAAAAAAGCAAAAGGGCAATGTCCAGGCCGGCGTTTAAGTGTACCCGCATACCCCCGCCCAGAAAAGCCGGGAACGGCACCTTGCCCGCGCCGGCCCACCCTGAATAAATTTTCACCGGGATCAGCAGAAACAACCCAATGGCGCTGATTCGCTGAATAAGCCAGGCCCAGGTCCCGCGATAATTTCGAAAATGTTTTGGCATAGGAGCCGTCAGTCGATGCCCATTTTTTTAAGAATTTCGACCGTTTTTCGTTGCGCTCGCTGCTGCACTTCGCATTGCAGGTTGCTCCCATGTGTATCGATGCCGACGGTGAGCGGCCCAAAGCCCTTAAAACGTATCTGCCAAATGCACTCCGGCATGAGGTCTTCCCAAAAAACTTTTTCGATTTCCTCGATTTGCAGTGTTTCCATCGCCGCCGCCCCGCCCGTCACCGAAAGATAAACGGCGCCGTACTGGCGCATCAATTCGGCGCTGCGTTCAGAGAGTCCGCCCTTGCCCAACAGGGCGCGCACGCCGTAATCGCGCAGCAACCCTTCGGTAAAGCGGTCCATCCTCATGCTGGTGGTCGTGCCGACCGAAACCGGCTCGTATTTTCCGGGGCCCAGCTTGCGGACGTTGGGGGCGGAATGGAGCAAGGCGGCCCCGCGCCAATCGCACGGGGGCGGCGTGTTCTTGTCAAATATACGCATTAAATTACCGTCGCGCACCCCGAACACAACCCCGTCCAGCAGCACGGCGTCCCCCACTTTCAGTTGCCGAATATCTTCCTCCAGCAACGGCGTTTTGAAGCGATACTCGGGCATAAGTTAGAATCCGACAACCACTTGTTCATCGGGAGAAATTCGAGCGCGTCTCCGTTCGGCGCGCCAGCATTGGATATTCACCGCGACGGGATTGCAGGTGATATGGGTCCAGGCTGATTCCACATGCACGGCCAAGGCGGTGGTTGCGCCGCCCAACCCTTGCGGGCCGATGCCGGATTCGTTGATGGCGGCGCATAACTCTTCCTCAAGGGCCGCCAGTTCGGAATCGAGATTTTTCGAACCGATCGAGCGGGTGGTGGCTTTCTTGGCCAATGTCATGCATAAATCCGACGATCCTCCAATGCCCACCCCGACGACCATCGGCGGGCATGGTTTGGCCCCGGCCCCGATTGTTTTTTCCAAAACAAATTTTTTTATGCCGTTGAGGCCATCGGCGGGAAGCAGCATTTGCATGAAGGACATATTTTCCGAACCGGAGCCTTTGGGCATGAACAAAATATCGAGCACGTTGGAATTTGGAGTGAAATCATAGTGGATGATGGGAATGCGCTGGCCGGAGTTGGTCTGGCGATTTTGCCGGCCCAGGGGCGAGACGATGCTCGAGCGCAAGGGATGTTCGCGGGTGGCGCGCTCGGTGCCGCGAATAATCGCGGCAGTCAATTGGGATCCATCCAACCGCAGTTCGCCGCCAATCTCGACCCAATAGATTGGAATGCCGGTGTCCTGGCAGACAATCATATTTTCCTTGCGGCCCAAATCGATTGAGCGCAGGTAATGAGCGAAAATACGGCGAGCGACCTCGGTCGTTTCATTTTTAGCGGAGCGTTCAAGGGCGGCGACGACATCCGGCGGAATTTCCTTGAGGGATTGGATGTAGAGATCGCGGCAAACGGTTTCTACCAACGTATAAAAGGTGTTTCGGACTTCCATTGCGACGCGTGGGCACGTTAGGGTCCTTTGACCTTGAACTCAAGGATGACTTTTCCCGTCAACGAGGACAAATCGGCCGTGCCATGTTCATCCACCGGTACTGCATGCCCCGCCACGCTGGCGGAGGTGACGCGCCATCCATCAGGCAAGCGCGCCCGCAATTGCGTTTGACGCGGGGGATTGCGTTGCGGCAAATCCACCTCAGCAATGACCGCGCCTTGGCGGAGTTTCGACTGGACCCTCATGGAAACGGGGCCAAAGGCGGTCGGCGCCCGTTCCACGGTGATCGTTTGTCCATCAGCCAGCCAGCGTTTTGGGGTGGCGAAGAGCAAGCGCAAGGTGTCTGGACGGCCATCATCATTGAGGTCCCAGTCCTGGACGAGCAGGTTGCGAAACATCTCAAGCCAAAAGGCGTTGCCGGCGCTGTTGGGCGGCAAATAATATTGGCGTCCCCAACGATCCACCGGCTCGAGCGCACAGGCTTCACCGCAAGTAAAGGTATCGGGCGTTAGTCCAGCCGCCAGCATTCCATAAAAACTGACTAAGGCGCGATCAGGTTCATCTCGCCGCAAGAGCGTTCGAACATAATACCAGCCGTAAAGTGGATTCAGGTTGGCAACGCCAACCCAGAATGCCGGCCAGGCTCTGGCCCGGACCAAACCCATGCACAGCCCGCCGTGTTCCTGGAAATATCGCAACATTCCGCCTTCCAGTTCGGAGCCGGAGCCGAAGATTTCCGTTCCTAGAATATTGTTCGCCATTAAATTCCAGTAGCTTCCCATGCGCGTCTTCGTGATCACGTCGTAGGGCTGCTCCTCGTGGAGCAACGCGTTCGGGACGAAAGGAGGATCGAGTTTTGTATCAATACTATTAGTTATCGCCCGCATGATGTTCTTCCGAAAATCAACGGCGATTGTTTGCAGCCGATCCGCCTCGCGTTGATCCCCGATTTCCTCGAGCAGCGCCGCGGTGTCCCGCAGAGCCCGCCAGCCTTTGGCGTTCGAGTTCAGCGAAAAGACCGGCGTCGGTATATCGCCGCAATATTGCTCGCGCGGGTAGAGGCCATTGGTGGGAGAACGGTGGCCGGCCAGCCGTTTCACCTCTTGTTCCCATTGCGGCCGGATCGACCGCACAAAGCCGGCATCGCGGGTCTGCCAATAAAACCGGCAGACATCGTCGAGCTTGTGCCCGGCCTGATGGTACTCAAGGCCCTTGCGGGTAAAATCAAGCAGCGACAGCAGCAACCGCCGCGTCACATCTTCAAAGCCGTATGCCAGCAGTGCCAGGGCGGCCGCGCTGCCTTCCTGTTCATAAAGCCTCTCATAGGCATTGCCCGCGCTGTAAAATATCCGGTCGCCGTGGATCAGCGAAAAATTGGCAATAATCAGGGCGCGCCAGGCGTTGTTCACCTCTGGTTCAGGCACTTCCACGCTCATGCCCCCGCGGAGAAGACTTTGCCATGTGTCGATACAATTTTTGCGCTCGCGAGCAAACCCGTTCGACGCCAGTGGCGACGGTGTATCGGCCTGCGCCGGGGGCGTCGCCACAGCCACTCCCAACTCGGCGCCGTTGGTCATGGCAGCTACGAGGACCCGCCGGGCAGGATGCCACTTCCAAGGGCCTTCGAACCAGAGTAATACTTCGCCGCGCTGGTTTAAAATGCGGTGGGACTCCGCCTGGAGCGGCTCCGATGTTTCGATCAGTACCGCCATGCGGCCCGCCTGGCTGCCGGAGTAATGAAATCGTGTCAGCGAAATGGCGTTGCTGGCGTAAATCGGATTGACCGAAGCAAATGTTTCCTGCGCATAGACCCCGTCCGCGTGTTGATAAGTAAGTTGAACGATGGGAAGAAACCCCTCCTCCCATTTTGGGCCCTCGAGATGGTCAAGAAATTCGCCGTAAGCCTGCTCGTCGTTGCCGACGCGAAAAAGTATGGGTGTGCCGATTTCATTCCAGGCGGAGGTATTGGCGCGCATGTTGATGCCGCTGCCGTTCGAAGCGAAGCGACTTTTGTGCAAAGCCCGTGGGCCGCTTAAGATAATCGGATAATGGCGAAAATCCGCATTGACGTAATGGAGCGGGGGCAACAGAGACCTGAAGAATTCGAGACTGGGCCCATCCGGCTGGCGCATTGCGGCATCCCCCCACAAGTCCTCCTTCGAGTTGATCGCTTCGTTCAACGAGGGGGTCGCGCCTAATACGTGCGCGGTCAGGAGGAATAAAATCGCGGCACGTCTCATTGGGCAATCCACGGCAGGATGATTTTGGAAGGGTGGCTCGGCCCGTGGTAGATCGTTTGGCTCGCCACGGCCAGTTTCGCGTCGGCATTTTGGTTGGCCGCCGTATTATGATTGCGGTCGTAATTGGGGAAATCTGAACTGGTGACGTCAAGTCGAATGCGGTGTCCGGGAAGGAAGGCATTCGAGGTTGGATTCAACCGAATGGTGTAGTGAACAATTTTTTCAGGCGTCAATAATTGGGGATGCGCCACTCCCTCTCGATAACGCGCCCTCACCATGCCCTCGCAAACATCGCGCGCCAGGCCGTCGGGCGAAACGTCAATCAGGCGCGCAAACCAGTCGGTGTCCGGGGCGGACGAAGCCGCGTAAAGCTCGACGCTCGGAAAACCGGTGACTTCGATCCGGTTGGTCAGGGGTTCCGTCTGATAAACCAGAATGTCCGCGCGCTTGGAAAGAGGGCGCTGGTCGGAGGCGCAAGTAAAGTTGCCGGGGGCGAAAAGTGTCGGGACCAGATCGCGTGGATCGTAGGAATACACGTCGCTGCTTTCCTGTTGTGTAGAAACGTCGGCCAGCCGTCCGTCGCCGGCGGGGGTATTGGCCCGGCCCGCCCCTTCCAGGAAGAGAGCTTTCGACTGGGCGCGTCTCGGCGGCCATTCCTTTTCATCGCGCCAGGCGTTGTCGCCCATGACGAATATTTTGACCGAGGCGTCTTGCTCGATTCCATTCGTTGCGCCTTTTAACCAATGATCAAACCAGCGAATATCCAAGGCAACGAGATCAACATCGGCGGCGGGTCCAAAATCGATGGGGCCGAATTTGCGTCCGCCAGGCGGGAAGTGGCTCCACGGGCCAATGACCATGCGCGACTCTTCGCGGGCGGCGACACTGCCGCCGGTTTTCATTAAGGTTTCCTCCATCGCCATATCCCCTTTGGCATGGTCGTACCAACCACCTCAAGGTTGGGGACGGAAATATCCCGGCAACCTTGATCGAGTTTCCAAGGATCGCTTTGTGGCTGTCGCAACCAGTCAAGCAGATAAGGGGTTTCGTCCTCGAACGTTTCTCCAGGCAGTTTCAGCCACGGCATGAATTGCAGCCACTTGGCGGAATCCCCGGCATCCCAGAGCGCAGCCGCTTCGGATTCGGTTTGCGGACCTGGCCGGTGGGAGCGCCGACGCAGATCGGGCGCAATTGTCACCACCGACCAGCGCAAACGCCGCCCGGGCCGGATGGTGCCTGGCTCCTCGAGGTCGCCATAATGCGCTGGAATGCTGTGGGCGGACATGGCTTGGAGAGCGGGTGGACGCAAGGGGGCCAGCCGCCATTGCAAGAAGGCGCTGTAAGACAGGCCGATAGTTCCGACTTTACCATTGGACCCGGGCAATTTCGCCGCCCACTGCACCGTGTCATAACCATCCGTCGCGTCATGTGTCCTAGGACGAAGCCATGATTCCCAAACGCCATCCGAGGCGTAACGTCCGCGAACATCCTGACAGACCACAATGTAACCCGCCCGGACATATTTTTCGAAGTGCTGCTTCTGCTTGCCGTAGGGTGTCCGCATCAAAAGAACAGGGTAAGGGCCGCCCTCGGCTGGCCGATGGATGTCTGCCCTGAGAACCACGCCATCGCGCATCACTGCCGGAACATTTGTCTCGATCACAATTCCCCGCCCTGGATCAATCCGATCAACCAGGCGCCCGACTGCGGCGGTGATCTGGTCTTGAACGTGTTGACTCCATCGCCAGGCAGGCAGCCCGTAAACCAACATGGCCCGAGCGCCTTCGTATCCCCAACCGCGTTGGGCCAAGGGCGGCACATCCTCTTGCAGGACGCGAAGTGAAGGAATGTAGCCCATTACATCGTTGCAATAACCGGCCACCCAGATTTTATTGCCGAACTGGGATTTAAATTGGAGCGCATAATCCACCACAGGTTCGCCCCCTAGAGTTATTAGAAGCTGGTCGCCGCCCAGTTGCCACGCCTGGACGGGATAAGGATAACTTCGCGCCAATGGCGCTGTTTTGCTTTGGACTAGAAGCCGGGCGGCCCAACGTTGCGCTACATGGTCAGGCCCCTTGTCCGAGGCCAGTTTTTCGAGTTCGGCTGTCGTCGGAGCGGCACCCAGTTGGAGGTCCACCATCTCCATCGCGGTCTTGAGTTTCGGCGCAAGGATATGCAGCGGTTTGCGCAGGACTTCTTCAACTGCGGCCGCCAACATGCCTCCATAGCGCTCAGCCATGACAATTTGGCGGCGCGGCAGTGGGTTCTGATCACCCCCGCAACCCATGAAAAACATTGCGAGAGTTTCCGGATGGCTCTTCTCGAGATCGAGCTGGGCGAAACCCGCGTAATCTCCGGACCATTTGTAGTAATCCATGACCGTGTTGTGGCAGGCGTACCCGAACAAGACGCATTTCAACCCACCATTGGTGGACCAGACGGCGAGAACCGGGACGCTCGGGTCTGATGGGCCCTTTAGGTCACCTTGTTCAAGGAGTTTGGGGACCTTTCCTTCCGGGTTATTGCGCCGGTTCACCGCGAACGTCGTCATCCCTTGTCCACTGGAAAGGCGGGCTGGCGCCAGGTCCGCCATCGCCCGGGCGACCGTATCAATAAGTTTAGTCTCCAATTCGCGCGAATAAGCCTCGACCCGTTGGCGCTGGGTGGCGTCGAGATCATAGACATCCATCAACGACTTTCGCACCACCGGGCCGCAATGGGTATGCGAGGCTGTCAAGAGTATTTCCTCGGGAGTCAGCCCGAATTTTTCCTGCAACGCCGCGCACGCATCCTGGTAAATGTCCTGGGGTATCCCCAGCAAATCTGTCGTAACGATGACCGCGCGGTGACCGGAGTCATCCTCGAGCGCGAGAGCCTTGAGGCGCAATTCCATTTCCTTGCCATCAGACGGATGCAACCGCCCGCCGTATCCGGCCAGCCAGAGCGGCTGGGTCGGAGTAATGTTCGTCGCCGCGAGGCCGGCCTTCCAAAATGCCGCGTCCGCGCGCGCGCCAAAAACGGAGCACGCCACGAGCAACCCTGCGAAGCGCCAAAACGATATGCTCATGCGACAGTATTATTTGAATTGATAGATATGCACGCCCAAGGGCGGAAACTCGTCCGTCAAGGTAGAGCCTTGCACACGAACGCCAAGCCGCGAACCCTCACCCAGAACTTCCGCACTTTTGCCTTCGAGAGCGTTTCCTTTAAAAGTCACCGATTGAGCGCGAAAGGATTTATTGGCGGCGATCAAGTAAAAGCTTCCGTTGAAATCTCGCAACGTAAATTCGACCGGTGCGCTGGAGGGAGAAAACTCTATTTTTTCGTGGCCCACCGGAGCCATAAACATGGAACTCTGCTGGCGCAGCTCGGTGACCAACTTTTGGACATAGTCCCAATGGGCCGCCTTCGGTTTATTCAATAAGCCGGCGGGTTTACCGTCGAAGTCTCGCTGGCCGGAACCGGTGTAAAAAAACAGGCCTTTGACCCCGTCTATGATACTAAGATAAGCTTGGTAGCGATATTCCTCGGGTGTAGGGAACCGCGCGTCGCGGTTTGGCTTCTGGTAGGATTGAACCGCGATCCAAAGCGGTTTTTTGGACAAGGTCGTGACCAGCCATGACGGCGGCTCCAGCGTGGCCGGCGCTCCGTTGCTGCCAATTTCTTTATCGGGGAAAGGATACCACCACCAGATACCCGCATCCATGCAGTCATCTGGGAAAAAATTCCTGCGATCGGTCTGCAGATGCTGAATGACGTCGCGGGTGTCCCCCAAAACCAACGGATGATCGAGATCCAGTTCATGCACCAGCGAGTAAAGAGCCGCCATGTTTTTCAAGGGCGCGGCGCCGCGGGCCACCCGTTCTTCCGACCCCCAGCAAAGTAAGCCGGGATGATATCGAAAGGTCAAAATTCGCCGTCTTACCTGGAACCAGTCCGCTTTCTCGATGGCTTTGCGGGGCAATTCGACCATCATTTTCATGCCGTTGGCCCACGACTTGTCGAGTAATTCAGCCAATTGGCCATCCTGGGAATTGATGGGATCGCTGGCCTCTCCAATCGTGATGGCGTAGGAATGGGTGGCACTGAAACCCGCCGCCGCCATTTCCTCGAAATGGCCGCAACTATACATGCCGATGGGAAAGTTCGGCTGTCCGTTCACACGCAAGAAACCGTCCGCGCCCGTTGTGACCTTCGATTGGCCCGAGGGGATGACGTGGATTTCGTATTGACTGTCTCCGAGGGATTGGCCGGAGGAATCGATCAGTTGCGCCTTGGCCAGAAAGACCGCCGGCGTCTGGACGGGAACCTTAAAGTCCACACCCGCCGCATTTTGCCCGGAAAACTCCGCCTGCCTCGTCAGCAGGGAAGCGCCCGCGGAATCGACTAACTCCAGGCGCATTTTCAATCCCGCAGCCTTGGACGGATCAAGGTTGACCCGGGCATCGACACGGGTTTCGCCTTGCCCCTCGCCCGCCAATTGATAGTAAGGGCAGGGAGGGTAAAGAGTCAGGGGGGGAAGAGTGCGGA
>DASRLE010000268.1:0-11834 GCA_035648615.1 Saccharimonadales bacterium (SeqCode)
GGTGCGCAAGGCTTCGGCCGCGCCTGTCAAGACGATGTTTCCCGCCGGGTCGCTGGTGTTGGAAACGGCGCCCAGTTCCTCGCCATTTTCGTCCACGATTCCTTCGCCGCAGACGATGACGACGTTTTTTTGCAAGTCGTAGAGTTGCTTGATGCGCTCGACCAGCATCTCCAGGTTGGGGGCGTGTTCGGGAACCAGGATGATGTCGGGCCGGCCGTAGGCGCTGCCCAAGGCAATGAAGCCGGAGTGCCGGCCCATGACCTCAATGATGGCAATGCGCCGGTGGCTTTCCGCCGTGGTGCGAATGCGCTCGACGCCCGACGCCGAAACGAAAACGGCGGTGGCATAACCGGGCGTGACGTAGTTGACCATGTGGTTGACGTCGAAAGTGGCACTGGTCGCATTTCGTTTGTAACGAAAACCGTGGCGCGCCTCGGCGTCCGTAGAGCGGATCCATTCGTTGGGTTCGCTGCTGTAATTCAGGCCGAGGTCGTTGTCGATCGTTTTGGGGGCGAGAACGACGGGCAGCCGCTCGACCAGGGGCTGCAACCCGTTGAGCGTGCCATCGCCGCCAATGCAGATGAGGCCGTCCAGCCCGAGTTTGCGCAGGCGCGATCCAACGAGATCGAGTTCTTCGTTTTTGTTCGGATCAATATAATCGCGTGACGAACCGATGAGAGTGCCGCCTTTGGTTGGATCGAGTTCGGGAATGGATTGGTAGAGCGGGTTAAGGTGGAGATGCGGAACCTGCGGATTGAAGAGGGAGTTGAACCCTTTGATCAAGCCGTAAAGTTCGATCTTGAGTTGGTTGGCGCGAACTGCGGCGCCGTAGATGGTGGCATTGAGGGCAGGCGTGTCACCGCCGGCAGTAAGAATTCCGATACGTTTCATGCGTTTGGTTTCGCAAACTATCGGAGAACAGAATGGGCTTTTGCGCCTCTTTGTCAATCCCGGCCAGTTTAAGTTTTTGGGGCGTCCTTGTTCTCCGTGATAAATTTTTGCAGCTCGCGATGGTTGACTTTGCCGGTGCCGAGTTTGGGAATGTCGCGCAGATATTTCAATTCCTTGGGCACGTAAAGATTGCTCAGGCCCTTGGCTTTGATGGCGGCACGCACTTCATCCAATGACAGCTTTTGATCGTTTGCGACGGCGACCAAGGCCTCGCCCCGGTCCGCGTCGGGGCGGGCGAGGACGGCAATTTGAAAGCGCTGGCCGTATTGGGGAAACGCGCCGGCCAGCGCTTCCTCGGCTGCGGTCAGGCTGACCATTTCGCCGCTGACTTTGGCAAATCGTTTAAGGCGTCCCAAAATGTAGAGGTAGCCTTCGTCATCCACGCGCGCGATGTCGCCGGTGTCGTACCAGCCGCCCGCTTCCAGGAAGTGCGCGTTGGCTTCGGGATTCAAATAGCCGCGCATGACATTGGGACCGCGCACCCACAGGCGTCCGCCTTCGTTCACCCCTTCGACCGGCTCGAATTTGTATTCCATGCCGGGCATGAAGCGTCCGGTCGAGCCAAAGCGCGGATTGATCAAACTGTTGATCGTGACCACCGGGCTGCATTCCGTCGCGCCATAACCTTCGAGGATGCGCACGCCGAATTGCCGCGCCCAGGCATTGGCCGTGACTTCCTGCAATTTTTCCGCGCCGGCGATAAGGAGGCGGAGGGTTCGGAAGTCATAGGGATGCGCTTTGCGGGCGTAGCCGTTGAGAAAGGTATTGGTGCCAAAGAAAACCGTGCAGTCCAAATCATAGAATAGAGATGGAATAACTCGATAGTGGAGGGGAGATGGATAGAGAAAGACAAAAGCCCCGCGCACCAACGGAAGAAGCATCCCCATCAGCCCGAAGCTGTGGAACAAAGGCATGGCATTGAAGAGGCGATCGGATTCCATGAGGTCGATCGTGGACAGCATCTGTTGAATGTTGCCGATGAGGTTGCCGTGACTTAGTTCCACTCCTTTGGGCGGGCCTTCGGAACCGCTGGTAAAAAGAATGACAGCGGTGTCAAGACGATCTTCCGCGCGGACCCGCAACGTTGGCAGGGCAAAGATGGCGCGCAGCAGCGAAGCTAGTTTTTGACCGCCAGAAATCCTGGCGCGAACGTCTTCCAGGTAAATGAATTCGATTCCCGCGTCCGTCATGGGTTGAAGATTCAGTTTGGCTCTTTCCAGAAACGCTTTGGAGGTGATGATTTGTTTAATCCCCGCCAGTTGGGCGCAAGCCAGCATGGTCGGCACACCGGTGGAAAAGTTAAAAATAGCCGGCACTTTGCCAACCGCCCAAAGACTCAATAAAGTGACAGGGACGGCATTCGCGTTGGGCAGGATGACTCCAATGCGCTGACCAGTGCTGGCAGTTAAAAGCCCCGGCCATTGGCGGGCAATAACGCCCATGGCAGTAAGAAGGCCTCGGTAGCTTAACGTCTTTCGCGATGTGTCCTGGATGACCACCGCTCGCGGCGACCGTTCCGCGATTTCAAGGATGGCGTTTAGAAGATTGCCGGGAGCATGGGCGAACTCGGCGTCGAACCGCTGTTTGACCATGATATCGGAAAGCCAGCGGGTCAGCTTTCGACGTGCCTGCGCGGTGCTGATTCCGGTGAGAGCAGGCGGGGATAAGACATCGCTGAAGCAGGCGGAAATGCGAGGGAACCATTGCTTGCGATTTGGATTAGGGGAAAGAGGCAGCCGTTCCGCGCCGCGAAAATAGCAGGTGACAACCTTGGCATTGGTCTTGAAAAGCAAAAACCCGGTGCCATCGAATAGCTTCATGAGTGAGCCGGTGCGGGACAGCCGCCCTTCTGGAAACAGCACCAGCTTGCCGCCCGCTTTGAGATACTCGGCCATTCGTTTGACGGCATAGGGTGACTCAGTTTCGACCGGAAACGTATGCCGATTCACCATAACAAAGCGGTGAAGGAAACTTATATTGGCTGTTTGTTGAGAAGTCACAATTCGCCAGTCATCGCTGACGCAGGCCGAAACGAGCATCCAATCGAACCATGAAGTGTGATTCGGCAGCAAAATAACAGGCCCAGGCGTGGCAACTGCGGCTGTATTTGGAACGCGAAATCCAAAAAGCAATCTCATTAAAAAGCGGATGATTGTTCTCATGAGCGAAGTAAAAAAGACTCAACGGCAAGCCAGCCGCTCAACGCGACGGTAATGGCGAGAGATAGAACGGCAAGCCAGCGATCCGGGCGCATCCTTCCGTGGCTTGCCAGTTGTATTTGGGCATGAAGAATTGCGCCCTGGCCGGGAAACGGGGCGGAGTTTCGGACACGGCCGGTGAAATCGGCATACTGAGAAATGCCCGAGCTGCACAGTCGCACGACCGGCATTGCATACTCGGCGGCGCGCATTGGAGCCATCCGGGCATGAAGCTGATGTTGGTGACTGCCCCAATCCGTAATGTCCATGGTTGGGAAAATCAATGCCTGCGCTCCCTGCCGGACCAATTCATCGGTCACTCGAGTGTAACAATCATCATAACAAATGCCAAAGCCTAGCTTGCCCCAGGGCGAGATCCACAGCCGTTGTTCGCGAGCGGGCAAACCATCTTTAAAAAATTGCACAGGAATGCATTTGGCCTGCTTGAAAACAATTTCGCCCGCGGGGTTGATTACAAACACTGTATTGTAATACTGGGAGGACGAAACCGGATCCTCTCCGCCCACCACGAGATATTTGTGATGTTTGCGGCACCAGGATTTAATCATTTCAGGAACAGGCCCCATAAAGGTATATTCGCTAAGAATTAGGAGATCGGTTTGGGGAAACCTTTTATTGGCCCGATCCAGCGCCATAACCACTTCGGCAGGAATGGGAAACTCCATTTGCACGCCCGTTACTTCTAAAGTTTGTCGGGGCGAAATACGAGGAGACGGAGACAAAAGTGGATAGAGCCACAAAGCCGCAACGACAAAAATGGCGGCGATTCTTTGGGGCCGACCGAGGTGTTGGACGACTCCGAAGAAAGCGGCGACTGTCATTAGAAGAAAGCCGATTCCATAAACGCCGTAGGAGGCAACATAGGGCAAGTAACTTGAATCCGAAAACGCATATCCCGCGTTTAGCCAGGAAAATCTGAGATAGTAAAGCTCGCTGCGAAAGTATTCCAGCGCGGTCCACAGAAACGGCGCCGCACACGCCCAGGCGATCAAGCCGAATCGCTTTAAACAAAGTCTGCCCAGCGAAAGAAATAAACCGAGCCAGAATGACACCACCACAAAAAGAGGAACCGCCGCGAATTGAAAAATTGTCCAAAAGAATCTCAACTGAAATCCATACGCCGCCAAGCCGATGGTCAAGCCAATATAAAACGCCTGGCGGCTGGTTCGGACATTGGCCAGCCGAAAAAGGCAATAGAAAAAAATGACGAATAGAAACGCACAAGAGTAAACACTATAAGCCAGTTGAAAGGACGCGACCGCCGCGAACGAAAGGCCGAACATGGCCCAACGATTGAGCGTAGTGGGTGGTGGCTTTGGCGACGGGTTCATTTGGCGGGAATTTTGAGCCAGATTACCACGAGGGAGGCGAAGACCGCGAGCGCCAGAAATAGCTCCGAGGGGTTGAACCCGACTTTGACATCGATGTAGGCAATAAGACTGCCGCAGAGCATGGCAAGATTTTCGAAGCCGTTTTGGGTGGCGATGGTTTTGCCCAGTTTGTCCTTGTGTGACTCGGCTTGCAGCGCGGCGTTCAGGGGAATGAGAAATAATCCGGCGATCAGCCCGGTTATAATCAGGACGACCGGAGCTAAAATGCCCGGGTAATTCAACCCATGACGCATCACGCTGCCGAGGCTGCCCAGCACCGCAATTCCCGCCGCCAGCAACCAGCCATAGCGGCGGGTCGCATGCAAATCGCCGACCGGATAAAGTTGGCCGGCAAGGACGCTGCCTATCATGACCCCGACGCTAAGCCAAAGACCAAGAAAGCTGATTTGTGTCATGGTTTTCAATTGCAATACCTGCTGGCCCCACGGTTGAAAATTCATTTTGAGAATCGCCCCACAAGTCCAAAACAAAGCGGTGCCGACCAGGACACGGGCCAGCCGCCTTTGCGAAAATAAATCTCTCAAGTTGGTAAAAAATTGCCGGACACTGCCGCGCAGGCGGATCTCAGGATAGGATGGCGTTCGAGACATGAATAAGTTGAGAAGCAACGACAACCCATAAACGCCAATGACCATAAGATAGCACCACGGGAGCGGCAGGCGATCAAACGAGATCGCCCCGCATATATTGCCAGTGAGGATGGCGACGAGGGTCAGCAATTCCATCATCCCGTTGGCCTTGACCAGGCGCTCGACCGGTAAAATTTCGGGGAGAATTCCGTATTTGGCGGGGGAGTAAACGCAAGCGCCAATCCCGACCGTGAAATATCCGATTGCCTGCCAGCGAGGGCCGGATACCATCGCGAGCGCTGCCACCGCTGCCCCCGCCAGCTTGATAAAGTTACCGCCGATCAACCAGCGATTCTTGGAGTAGCGATCGTTGAGGTATCCAGCTATCGGCGCCAGCAAAACATACGGGGCGAATAACAAACTGGTGTAATAAATATTGGCGATGCTTTGCGCTGCGTCCGTGATTTTCCCCGCCTTAAGGGCGATTAAAAACGGACCCAAAATAAAGGTAAGAATCAGATTGTCGCCGAAGGCGCTCAAAAACTGGCTGGCCAGCAACAGATGATAATTGCGCCGCTCACTCATAAAATAGCCGTTCTCCGCTGGCATTTTGCAGACTCCACTGGTTGCGTCCAAGATTCAATTTCACGGCCCCCTCATCATGGCAATAAACCACCGGGGCATTGTGTCGCGCCAGCCGGTCGCGAAGTTGTGAGGAAGCGCGCCGCGTCGCGGGCAATTCCGAGTCAACAACGATGATTAACTTGGGATGGAGCAGGCCGAGAAGAGGTTCACTGAGCGGCTCATCTCGGGCCGGCAGGCTGGCGACCACAATATCGGCGCGCAAGTTTTGATAATGTTCCATCAAAGAGTCCTGACCCGCGCGCCCAAGGGTGGAAAGCAACAGGATAGAGTGCCCATTGATCTCACGCCAAAAAACCAGGGCATTGTCATCGGCCTGGGTAAAGTGGCTGGACAATGGCGGATGCAGCACCGACCACTGGCCGACGTTGTCGCCGGAATGCAGGGCTTGCCAGCGCGAAGTTTGTTTAATCTCATCGGTCACTTCCCGGTAGGCGGAAGATCGATCCTGGGCCGGTCCCAGAACCACCTCCGCGACGGAAAAATTTGTCAAGACAACGCGCGCTCCGCCCCCGAATTGCTGATGCCCCACTGTGAGACAAAATGAATCCAACGTGTTAATGCCTTGCGCGCACAAAAATGGTTTGACGACGAATTCGGCGGAGGCAGGGTTGCCGCAATCGAACAGGCAAGCGCCCCGCAGGCCGGCATGATCCACAAAAGTGGCGGCGCCGCCGTTCAACGGAAGAAAATGAAGGCAAGCCGTTTTGCGGTCGATACCCCATTGAACCAACCAACAGGCGCCGAGGACAGCGATGGCCGCCGACGCAACCCCTTTAAATCGGGAGCGAAAAATCCAACCGGTGCAAAGCGCCAGGACGGCCAGATAATACAAAGCGAAAGTAATCGGTGAAGGCGTGGAAACATTGAAGGAGGCTCCGGGCAATTGCGCGGCCCAACCGCTCAAAGCAATGATGCACTTCATCAAGAACCAACTGGAGTGATTGAAGAGCACCGCCAATCCCGGCCACCACGCTCCCGTCAGAAGGCTGCCGATGCTGCTCATCAAAGCCAGCGCGGTAGCCGGCACCACCAAAATATTTGCCGGGACGCTGACGGGAGTAAAAAGATGAAAATCAGCCGCCGATAATGGGACCGAGCCGAGCCACGCGGCCAGCGAGACGGCGCAGACATCAATGGCGAAGGCGACCATATCTCGCAAAGGCGGCGGCCACTGTTTTTGCAATGTCGCGGGAAGAAAGGGGTCCCCTTTAAAAACCCATCTAAAAGCATTTTTTCTGAAAACTGGCAAAAGCAAGCCGATGCAAAAAACGACCAGGAACGAAAGTTGAAAGCCGCCTTGGAAAAGTTGTTTCGGGTCCCAGAGCAAAATAATAAAAGCGGCCGCAAACAATGAATTGAGCAAATTACCCGGACGGCGGCTGGCCCATCCGAGGATGACGATGCTCATCATAATCGCGGCGCGGACAGCAGAGGCCGGCCATCCGGTAAGGCTCGCATAAAACCAAATAATCGGGATGACTAACGCTCCGCAGAGCGCCCGCGGCAATTGCAACGCGCGCAACAATCCGATCCCGATGCCCGCCAAAAGTCCGATGCGCAATCCATCCACCGCAAAAATATGATACGTTCCCGCCCGCATGAAAGGTTCCTCGACGTTCACTGTCATTGGAGCTTTCCAGTCCAAGGCGAGTGTCCAAATCAAGCGCAAGGGCTTGTCTTCGCCGGGCAACCCGAGGGCGAGGATTTTTCTGGCCCATCGCGAAAAGCGATCTGAAAGCGGAATTGGGAGCGCGGGATTTTTCGCGACGATGCCCCAGTTATTGGTCGAGCTGGTTTGCAATTGGTAATAGATGCCTTGATGCCGGTAGTAGGTTCGGGCGTCAAATAAACCTTCTGCCTGGGGACCGCGCGGGGAATGAATCGCGCCGGCGACTTCCACTGATTGGCCGTTGAAAAAGTTGGACGACAGGATGCCCGAGACCGTGGCAATGACTTTGCCATAAGCGTCGTGCCATCCACTGGTGTCACAGACCGCGCTCACTTTGAGAGCGACGGCGGAGTGCCATAGTTCCTTGTTGTCTCGCACGAAGATTCGCGGCGTGGGCGAGGCGCAAAGAACACCCCGAACTGTCACGGCCTGCGGTTCGGCTCCAAGCAGCAAGCGCAAATCGTTCGGGGAAACAATCGCGGTGTGCGAGGTCGTATTGGTCCAACCGGCTAGAACCAAAAGCGCGCCCAGCAAATAAATTCGTCCCTTCTCCCAGCCAAGCGCCGCCACAGCCACCAGGAAGGAAAAAGCAAACAGACCCCAGAGCGGTGGGTGAAGCCATTCACCGGCCAGAATGCCGCCCATGTAGAGCAAGGCCACTGAACAAAGCGGCTGGCTCATATTATGTGGCTGGCTTGCCTAAACGGGTTGACGCCGAGAAAATGACGCTCATCCATACCAATAGCGGAAGCCAGTATTTGAGAAAGCGCCGGAGCACTGTGCCAAGGAACAGCGGACACTGGCAAAAGGCAATCGCAAAAGAATTTGCCAACGCCAGCCCTTTCTGGCAATCAAATGCACTCTTTATGCGAACTTTCAGGAATTTTTTTAGGTGGTTTTCTCCGGTCTGGGCGTCCCTGGCGCTGCCCTGTATCTCCTTTGGAGAAACTCAGCCCGAAAGCGTCGCAGCCCATTGTCATTTTTTGGGCACGGCGTATTTGCCGCAAACGCCCAGCTTCGCTCCCGCCAGAAAAATCTTCTCCCTCCCCTCAACCCGTCAGTTTGAAGACTTGGTTTACAGCCGCGTTGCCCAAACCCTGGCCCAGTCACTCCAACTGCAAATGGACACGACGACGATTACAGCGATTCGTTCTCTGTTGGACGACGCGACGCAGGTGGAATCCGTGGGGAGTTTCGGCGGGGCGTCCGGCCATCCGCTCAATTTTGTTTTCGCTTTTCGTCTTGACAAGAAGCGCGCGCAAGCCTGGCAGCAGGCTTTGGAGCAGGCGAGCCATCGCTCCGGGGAGTCGTTCCGGGCCGATGCCTTCACCGGCTCGCAATGGAACAAAGGCGCAACGAATTCCTTCTGGATTGTTCCGGCCCGCGATTGGATGGTGGTGGGGCGGGGGGATGACCTCGCGAACGTGCGCTTAGAGTTTCTTCGGCAAATTCAAAAAACCGGCGAGCCGTCCGAAAGTTTAAGGGCGAACTGGTTCGAGGCGGATGTGGATTGGGCGCGCCTGGCCCAATGGCTGCCGCTCTCGTCCTGTCCGTTAAAATTGGGCCGGACACAAATCGGCATTGGCGCCCAGGGGCGCGATTTTATCATGGATGGGCGGATTACTTATCGCGAGCCGATGCAGTGGCATCCGCAGCCTTGGCGCACGCCGACCAATTTGGTGCGGGAGCCGCTGCTGGCCTTTAGCACCGGCCAGGACGTCCAGGCTTTTTTCAATTCGACCGAAGCTGTGTCGCGTCTGGGCGCGACGTTGTTTGAGGATCAATTCTATTTTTGGGCGATGGGCGAGATGCCGTTTGAAAGTTATTTGGCGTGGCCCGTTCAAAATGCCACCAACGCCATGCGCGATCTGGCTCCGCGCGCCACTGCCCTGCTGAATCCAGACTTGAAAAAGATCGACGGGACAGAACTGGTTTGGCATGCTGGCCAGACCCAACTTTTGTGGACGAAGCTGCAACTCATTGCGCCGTTCCTCCAGTCCGCGTCCGGCTCGGGCGGCCAATTTCTATTGGCCACGCTCTTCTCACTGACCCGGGGAACACGCGCCGCCCCCAGCGCCTTGTGGGAGCAGTTTAAGAACCGCTCTGATCTGGTCTATTACGATTGGGAATTGACGGGGCCTCGGCTGCTGCAGTTGCGGACGTTAACTCAAATGCTCCCGGTCCTGCAATGGGCTGGGTTGTCCACAGACGCTCAGAAATCCGCGGGTGACGAACGAACCCGGCTCAACCTCGAAGAGCACTGGCTGGCCGGTTTGACTCCGGAGCTTGGCAACACGGTCACGCAAATCACCAAAAGCGGTCCCAGCGAATTGAAAGTCGTTCGCAAATCGCCTTTTGTTTTCACCAGCCTGGAATTGGTTCTGCTTTCCCATTGGTTGACCGGGACGCCGGCCGGCCCGATCAATTTTGCGCTCCTTCCGCAGGCCAAAATGTCCGGTCCCGGCCTGCCATCGCACTAAGGTTATGCTCAAACTGGGAGTCAACATCGACCACGTCGCCACCCTGCGCGAAGCCCGCTACCGAGGGCGCGAGCGTGGCGAACCTGATCCTGTGGAAGCCGCCCTGATTTGCGAATCCGCCGGCGCCCACGGCATCACGGCCCACTTGCGCGAAGATCGACGGCATATTCAGGACAGGGACATCCGCCAACTTCGCCAAGTTGTTAAAGCGCGCCTAAATCTTGAGATGGCCAACACTGCGGAAATCATTTCCATCGCTTTGGAAGTGAAGCCCGACATTGTATGCCTTGTTCCTGAGCGCCGCGCCGAAGTGACCACGGAGGGCGGCCTGGATGTGGCCGGTCATTGGCTGGCGCTGGCCGATACGCGGGAAAAAATGAATGACGCGGGTATTGAAGTCAGTCTTTTCATTGCTCCCGATCCCGCGCAAGTCGAAGCCGCCAGCCGGGTGGGCAGCCAATTCATTGAATTGCACACCGGCGCATTTGCCGAGCATTTCCATCGCAAACGCGAACGCGCCGAGGAGTTGGAACGCTTGATCGCCGCTGCCACCCAGGCCCATCAACTAGGCTTGCAGGTCAATGCGGGGCATGGCTTGAATTATCGAAACCTGTCTGCCATTCGGCAGGTGCCGCATTTGGTGGAATTAAATATCGGCCACAGCATTGTCAGCCGGGCCGTCATCGTTGGATTTTCGATGGCAGTGCGCGAGATGCTGCTGATTATGCAAGAGAGCGGTCAACCTTCTACTTGACATCCCGCCATGATTCTTGGCACTGGCATTGATTTGATCGAGGTGCAACGCGTGGAGGCGTCATACGAAAAATTCGGCGAACGTTTCTTGCAGCGCATTCTTCGTCCGTCCGAGGTTGCTTATTGCCTCTCCCACAAATCGCCCGGCCCCTTTCTGGCCGCCCGCTTTGCCGGCAAAGAGGCGGTCTCGAAGGCCTTTGGCACCGGTATCGGCGCCCAGCTGGGCTGGCAGGACATTGAAATTTGCCGCAAAGATTCCGGCGAGCCTTATATCGTCCTGCACGGCAAAGGCCAGACGCTGCTGGCCGAGCGCGGCGGGCGGCTGGTGCATATCAGCCTCAGCCACACCGCCGCCCACGCCACCGCCATGGCTATTCTGGAAGGCCCTTAAACAGTCACCGTCACTCCCGGCACCGCCAGCGGGTAGCGTCCTTTCGCATCGGGCATATTCGGCGGGGCGGCGTCCCAGCCCAGCACTTTGGGCATGGACTCAAGTTTGGAATTGAGCGCTTCATCCCAGGTAATTTCCTTGCCGGAATAAGTGGAGAGGCGGCCCATGATCGCCGTCATGGAACTGAAGGCGCCGTATTCCAATTCATTGTAGGGGGTATCATTGCGAATGGCCGCGAAAAAGTCGTCATGTTCCTGCTGGTAGGGGTTGCGCGCTCCGGGTACGTTATAACGCCACGGGCTTTCGCCCTGAATGCTGTTTGCGCTCACGTCAGAAGTTCCCTTGGTGCCCCGGACATGTTCGGCCACTGCGCTCCAACAACCTCGAATGTGGCGGCATTGGCTGCTGAGGCGGCTGCCATCGGCATATTCAAACTCCACCGCATGATGATCGAAGATTTCTCCTTTGTCGGTGCCTCCCCGAATTTCACGGCCACCCATTCCCCAAGCCTTGGTGGGATGGCCCTGTTTCACCCAGTTGATCACGTCGAGATTATGGATGTGCTGTTCGACAATGTGATCGCCGCAAAGCCAGACGAAGTAATACCAGTTGCGCATTTGGTATTCCATTTCGGTCAAAGGCCGTCCCGCCGCTTGTTCGAGATCTTTGCGGGCGCGAGTCCAGACGCCGGCATCGTTCCAGTAAGCGCGCATCGAGGTAATGTCGCCAATCGCGCCATCGTGCAGCCGCTGGATGGTCTCGATAT
>DASRLE010000269.1:0-2348 GCA_035648615.1 Saccharimonadales bacterium (SeqCode)
TAAAATGAAATCCCTCCTCCCCCAGTGCTTCGTTCCGGTTCGCTACGCTCACCTCCACTGCGCACTGGGGGAGGAGGACAATCAACAACAACAATCAACAACAATGTTCAAAGTACCAAATTTATTTCAGGACTTGACCAAGAATCCCCTGGATGAAACCGCAGAAAATAACCAATCACAAATTTTCAATCACCAATTCTCAATCGCAGAAATCGCAAATACTAATGCCTTACTTCGCCAACGGGCTTCCCCAAAAAAGTGAAATCCACACTCGGCATTCAGCGCTTCGTCATCTGATCGTAAATCCAGCGGTAAGTTTTTTCCATCCCATCGCGCAGGCGGACACAGGGTTCCCAGCCGAGATATTGTTTGATGAGAGTATTGTCGGAGTTTCGCCCGTTGACGCCTTTGGGCGCGGTCAAGTTATAGCTGCGCTTCAATTTAATCCCGGCGATTTCCTCGACGATATCGACCAATTGATTGATTGACACCAATTCGCTGCTGCCCAGGTTGATAGGCTCCAAAATATTGCCGGCCAGGATGGCTTGGGTGCCTTTCAGGCAATCCGCGATATACATGAAGCTGCGGGTTTGTTTGCCGTCACCCCAGATTTCGATTTCATGTTTGCCGGAGAGCTTGGCCTGGATGACTTTGCGGCAAACGGCCGCCGGCGCTTTTTCGCGTCCGCCGTCCCAGGTGCCGTGCGGGCCATAGACATTGTGATACCGGGCCGAGCGGGTTTGCAGCCCGAAGTCCTCCCGGAAATGCCGGCACATCCGCTCGCTGAAAAGTTTCTCCCAGCCGTAGCCGTCCTCCGGCATGGCGGGATAGGCGTCGGCCTCTTTCAAGGCGGTGACGTTGGGGTCGCGCTGCTTGTCCGCATTGTAAACGCATGCGGAGGAAGCGTAAAAAAAGCGTTGCGCGCCGCATTCTTTGGCCGCCATGAGCAGGTGGGTATTGATCAGGACCGAAAGCATGCAGAGGGCGCGGTTATTTTCAATGAAGCCCATTCCGCCCATATCGGCCGCGAGGTTATACACCGTGTGGGCGCCTTGCAGGGATTGGTCGCAAGCGTCCCGCTTCTGCAAATCCAGTTGGAGATTTTCCACGTCTGGAAAAACCTGGTACCATTCCGCGAGGGGCTTGATATCGACCGACCGAATATCTTTGAAACCCTGCCGCTGCAAATCCGCGATCAAATGTCCGCCGATAAAACCGCCGCCGCCACACACCACAATTTTTTCTGAATTCATAAAAGACGAGCGGGCACAGTAGCTGATCGCGCTAGGACTTCAACAGCAATTTCAATCTGGCGCGCATGGCGGGCGTGAGACAAAATTCTTCAATGCGATGCAAATGGCGGACACCGTCGGAAAAGCGGCGCTGGCGCGCACGCACTCTAAAACCTGCCGGTTCTTCGGTGGCGGCAGTGCGCGCGAAGCGTCTTGGAGCGCGGCGTGCCAGCGCCGCTTTGGCCCCGAAACAGGTTTCACGGCTGCTCCCTCTACTGCGCCAGGACCGCCCGGTAGAAGCGCAAGGGGAAGGCGGCGGCGTTGGTGTCGATGAAGGTAAAGGGCGACGGGTTGGTTTGTAGGGGTTGCCAGGTTGCGAAGTTGGTCGTGGCTTCGAGGATGAAGTTGTAGCCCGAAATGCCCAGGCCGCTCAGGTTGAAGCCGCCGCTGGTCCATTGCCCTTCCAAGGTGATTGGCTCAAGGACGGTGAGGGTTGCCGTGGGGCTGAGAACGGTGGTCAATGGGTTGCCGACGACGACGGAGTAACTGTCCGCCTCGGAGGGTTGCGCGTTGGTGAGGATCAGGGTGGCGTTGGTTGCTCCCGCGATGGCTCCGAGCGAATCGTTCCACTGATAGGTCAACGGCCCGGAACCACTCGCTCCCACGCTGAAGCTGGCCGTGCTGCCCGCCCAGACGGTTTGGTTTTGCGGATTCGTCGTGATGGAGGGAACGGTCAAGACGAGCAATGGCGTCGCGCTGATAATGTAGCCGCCAATGTTCACCGAGTAGGTTCCATCTTGGGCGGCTTGGACATTGTTTAGCACCAAGGTCGCGTTGGTGGCGTTGGCGAGATTGGTGCCGTTCCAGGACCATTGATAGGTCAGTCCCGGCAATCCCAGCGCCATCGCGTTGAAGGTGACTTGGCTTCCTACTGTCACGATCTGAGGGGCTAAAGCGACACTGGCAGGGGTCGAGGAGGGACTGTTGTAAACCGGCGTCACATCCTCGCCCGGTCCCGTCGCCGTGTTGTTGGAAACCTGGGTGTCGGCCACAAAATCCTGGCCTCCATTGTATAATGCCCCGCCCAAGGCGTTGCCCGGCTGGCCGTTGGCTCCC
>DASRLE010000270.1:0-21648 GCA_035648615.1 Saccharimonadales bacterium (SeqCode)
CGGACGATTTGGAGAGCCAACCTGAAAGGGCTATCCAATCCATTACTGCCAACCAGAGTTACCCTCGCAACGTGTCTGGCCCTATATGTTCCATAATCGCTATTAGGATGGTGATCGCTTAAGCCCGACAGGCTGCTAGGCCCCATCTGTCGCAACTTTGCGGCGGTTTTGCAGGAGCGACAATTCCTGACCTATGCGCTGGCGGGCGCTTTTTCGTTCTCTGGCTTGCTGGTTTATGTGGCCGGTTCCCCGGTGATTTTCATGGAAGTGTTTCATGTGAGCGCACGCACATTTGGCGCCATCTTTGCGGGGTTGTCCGTTGGTTTCATTGGGAGCAATCAGATCAATGTCCTATTGCTCCGCAGATTTTCCAGCGAGCAGATTTTTCGCGGCGCGCTCTGGGTGGAATGTCCAGCGGCCACGCTCTTTTTGGTGGGGACGATTTACGGCTGGTTCGGGTTAGCACCTA
Organism: Saccharimonadales bacterium (SeqCode); assembly: GCA_035648615.1. GTDB lineage: Bacteria > Verrucomicrobiota > Verrucomicrobiia > Limisphaerales > Palsa-1400 > DASRLE01. The sequence continues at coordinate 470 of DASRLE010000270.1, forward strand.
CGCTGGCGTTGCTGTTCATTTCATTGTCCAGCCTTGGTCTGGCCTTTCCCAATGCCGCGGCGCTGGCGCTGGCGCCGTTTGACCATAATATTGGCAGCGCCTCTGCCATGCTGGGCTTTCTGCAAATCGGCGTTTCCAGCATTGCCTCCGCCAGCATCGGCCTGTTTGATTCCCACAGCCTGCTGCCGGTGGTTCTCATTCTGGCGGCTACGTCATGGACCGGGCTGCTGATATTATTCGTGGGCAGAGGAAAACTTTCTCAATTGAAATTCGTCGAAGAGAAAGGGGCTAACCCGCTCGCACATTAAACCCTCGTGAAGAGGTGGCCAAAAGGCAACAGTCGAAATGGAAAAATCGAGGTTGATAAAACAGATCATCGCCAGTCTAAGCGAAAGCCTTGTCGTGTTGGAAAAGGCTGCCCGGGCGTCGCATGCGGAGGCCACGCACGAAAGCAGCAAGGCGGAAAGCAAATATGACACACGCGGACTCGAAGCTGCGTACCTGGCCGGCGGCCAGGCCCGGCAGGCAAAGGAAATCCTGGACTCGATCAAGCTCTACGAAACCCTGACGATCAAGAATTTCACTGCCGATGCACCGATTGAACTCACTGCTCTGGTGGAATTGGATGCCGGCGGCACCCGCTCGTTTTATTTTATAGGGCCGAAGAACGGTGGCCTGGAAATCAAGCACCAGCGCAAGGAAATCACCGTGATCACGCCACAGTCTCCACTGGGTCAGGAATTGATGGGAAAGATTGCCGGCCAGTGTTGGACGGGCAAGTTGGGCGGTGCGGCTGCGAAATACCACGTTGTTTCGGTGTCATAATTCAAGAGTGCGGCTGTAGGCTTGGAAAACCTCTTCGGTGAAGCAGGTGAACACGACACGTTCAATTTTATGCAGAGTTTTCAAAGCGGCGCGCGCCTCACGCACCGCGATCCGGCTGGCATCGAGAATCGGATAACCATAGACACCACAACTGATGGCCGCAAATGCGATGGTCTTTATCCCATTGGCAACAGCAAGGGAAAAGCACACTCGATAACAGGATGCGAGCAACTCCGGCTCTCCATGTCCCCCTCCCCGCCACACAGGACCGACCGCGTGAATTACGAATTTGGCGGGTAGCCGGTATCCCTTCGTGACTTTCGCCTGGCCCGTTGGGCAACCTTGCAACACCCGGCACTCGGCCAGCAATTCTGGTCCGGCTGCGCGATGAATAGCCCCGTCCACACCGCCGCCGCCGAGTAGCGAAGCGTTCGCCGCATTAACAATGGCATCCACCTCGAGTTTGGTGATGTCCGTCCGCGTTAGCTCGATATTATCCTCGATTTTCACATCTCCCTCAGTCCCGGCTTTTCGTATCGATAATGATAGTAACGGGACCATCGTTGGTCAGACTGACCTTCATGTCCGTGCCAAATTCACCGGTTTGAATGCTCCTTCCCAAATCCTCTGTCAGCCGGCGGATGAACTGCTCATAAAGCGGAACCGCCACTTCCGGGCGGGCTGACCGGCTGAACGAAGGGCGGTTTCCCTTTTTCGTGCTGGCAAAAAGCGTGAATTGGCTGACCAGCAAAATCCCACCGCCCGTTTCCTGCACCGAACGGTTCATCAGGCCCTGTTCGTCGTTGAATATCCGCAGGCGGACGATTTTTCCGGTCAACCATTCAATGTCCTCCGCCGTGTCGGATTCCTCGATGGCCAACAAGACGAGCAGGCCATTTTGAATCGTGGCTTTAACGGCACCTGAGATCGCCACATCGGCGTTGCTCACCCGTTGAATGACAGCGCGCATCCGTGCTTGATAATGGCAAAAGGTCGAAACGAATAGAGATTTTTTGCGAGGCAACCGGCCTTGAGAATCTCGATCTGCTCGACTAAACTGCAGCAATGACCGCATTTCCCGTGAACCCAGAAAAGGCACAGCAACTTGCCCAGCGGATGACTGCCTTGGGGGTGCGTGAGTCCGATATTGAAGAAACCTTTGTCAGATCGGGAGGGCATGGCGGGCAAAATGTGAATAAATCGGCGACCTGCGTGATGCTGCTTCACCGCCCGACCGGTCTCCAAGTGAAGTGCCAGACAACTCGTCAACAGAGGCTCAATCGGTTCATTGCCCGGCGGATATTGCTCGACAAAATTGAAGGGAAACAGACCGGGCAGGTGGCGGCAGAGGTATCCAGAATCGAGAAAATCCGTCGGCAGAAGCGCAAGAGGAGTCGCCGGGCCAAAGCGCGGATGCTCGCTGACAAATCCCACCAAGCAGGCAAGAAAGCCTCCAGGCGCGTAGTCGGGGATGTTTGATTTTAAGGGAGATTGTTAGAGCCACTGCAAGCCATTCCGAAGAGGACCGGCGGCAAATTCCAGATGCACAACACGGCGATGTTTCGGTTCTGTAGCCGTCGAGGAGGAATGCAGAAGCAAAGGCCGCATCAACAGCGCTCCGCCGCGAGTCACGGAACAAATCTCCGCCGGTTGTTGCTCGCGCCACTCGGAGATCTGCCGCGCAGTCAGTCTGCCCGATTTGTGCGAGGCGGATATGACTTGCAGTGGACCGTTGGCCGGACCGCAATCATCCAAGTGCAGCCGCAATGTCAGCATCCGTTCGAGCACTTCGATAGGCGGTTGAACATGCGCGACCCCGTCTTTTACGGACCACGCGGTGAAGCAAGCAACCTCGATTTTCTGCCGAACGGCTATGGTGAGATCCTGATGCCAGGCGACCTTCCAGTTCGCATCCGGCGTTTTATCAAAGAAAATGCTCATGGCGACACATGCGCTCGTGCCGAGCACGGACTCAACCAGGGCGCGGACCGTCGCATCTTCACAAACATGCCGAACTGCAGGCACCACCTCAAGCAAGTGTCGCATCGCATGGTTGGAATGACTCGCTCTATTCTTGAAGGCGTCGTCAATCTCCTCGATGAGTTTGTCCACGGTTTCTGGCGGCAAGACTGCCGGCATAATTGCGAAACCCTGCTGTGCAAGTTGCTCCGAAACCGAATGAGATGCAGGCGACATCGTTATCAATCTTCCGGACGTTCGCCGCTGGGCGCCATTTTCACCAGCTTTGGATCGAACTGGCCGAGGGTCGTCACCAGGTCCTGTTGCGCGGCCATCACTTCGCGGATGTTCTTATAGGCCATTGGGACTTCATCAAGCCCGGCGCTGATTAAGGTCACGCCGCGTTCGCGGAGAAGACGGTTCACGTCTTTCCAGTTGAATCTCTCGTTAGCGGCTTTGCGGCTCATGGCGCGGCCGGCGCCGTGCGAGGCTGAATTGAGCGATTCCGGGTTGCCCTTTCCGCTCACGACATATCCCGGCGACGCCATGGAACCAGGAATGATGCCCAGCACTCCTGCGCCCGCCGGGGTAGCGCCTTTGCGATGCACGATGACTTCGCGTTCGACGCCGTCAATTACGTGCTTTTCTTTCCACGCGAAATTGTGATGGTTTTCCAGATCGAGCAACACTTGGACGCCGAGGTTTTCGGCGATGTGCTGGTGGATGCAGGCATGGTTGGCCGCGGCGTAACGGCCCATCAATTCCATCGCGTTCCAGTATTCCTGGCCCTCTTGGGAATCGAGCGACAACCACGCCAGCCGTTTCAATTCACTTGGCAAATCCGGAAATTGGGCGAAGGCGATTTTGCTGTAATAGTCGCAAACCGCCGCGCCAGTGCCGCGACTGCCGCTGTGCGACAACAGCGCGACATAAGTTCCCGGCTCAAGCTCGTTGATTTTGGAGTGCGCCGTGAACAGCCCAAACTCGACAAAATGATTTCCGCTCCCGCTCGTGCCGAGTTGCGCCCAGGCGCGGTCCTTGTTCTGTTTCGTCACCGGGTTGATGGTCCAATCGGCATCCATAACCCCGTGGCCTCGGCGATCCCGAAACGTCGCGCCGACGCCAAAGCGTGTTTCCGCTTCGATGGCGTGAGTCAGGCGATCCTGCTTCTGCTCCAAATCGCGCAGCGGAAGATCCAGCACCGTCATTTTCATGCGGCAGGCAATGTCCACGCCGACGGCATAAGGAATCACTGCATTCTCCGTCGCCAGCACACCGCCGATGGGCAGGCCGTAGCCGACATGCGCATCCGGCATCAATGCTCCGGCCACGGAAACCGGCAGCAGACAGGCTTTTTCCATTTGCATGACTGCTTCGTGTTCAAGCCCCTCGCCCCACTGCCGGTATTTAACAGGTTCCGCGCGCGGCGGGGGCGTCGCTTTGAGAAGAGCATTCGCAAATTCAGCCCGTAGCGGGTCCTCCAAGAATTCCGATGGCTTGGCGACAATGGCGGCGACTTCCTCGCGCAACCGCGACGTGTCGCCACCGCCGAGGACGAACCTGGCAACAAAATCCGTCGCCCGTCGCGTCGCCTCGCCCAGTGGAACGCCCAGCCTGAGAAAATCTTTGGTGTTCATATCAATTCATTGTTCGTCACCCCGCTGTTTGTCCGGGTCGAAATACCCAACTGCCCTTCCATCCACAAATTCGATGACCATCGCCAATGTTTGACTTCCTCGAATATCGCCGAGTCTTCCCATTTCAGAAAGATGGGTTAGCTTTAGTCCTAATTCAGCATCCAGCATTGGTCTAACTTCTTCGCGCAGTTCAATCCACCAGTCATACGAAGGAATTGGATCAGCGGCTCGCTCCCACTGGAGTCCGAGTCCAATCCAACAGAATTTTTCCCGTTCAAGCAATCCGATGTTCTGGAAGTATTCGCATCTGCCCGTGAATCGATGTCTGTTAATCGCAGCCTTGAAGATTTTGAACATGCGCACAGGGTCGGTTTCGCCACCGCGATCAACCTCGAGAGTGAAGACGTAACCATAGGCGTTGTCATCAATAGGTGCAGATCTGATCGGTCGGTTCTTTTCGTTCAGAAACCGCATTTTGGTATTTGCGTTTCCTGACTCTTCAAGGACCATATATCTTCTGCTCAAATGAAGGCTCATCTCATCGAGGGTTTTCCCAAACGCCACATGCTGCTGTAATTCTCCGAATTCGAGGACGTGGAATTCGGCATGGGACTTCCGGCTTGCGGCAATCAGTTCGTTGCTGACATCCGACCAGGGAAGCGGCAAGCTGGTTGAGGAAAGGAGGACGATTCCGTGAATCAGCTTCTTTGCATTCTCGTTAATCAGGATTTCTGCGTCCTTCGCGTAGATACTACGGCCTTGGCGGAGTGTTCGGACACTCCCACAGAGTTGACTTACAGCCTTTCGAAAGTTCGAGTAAACATTTTTCGCCCGCCGCTCGGTGGTCTGCTCCGGGTTTCGTTCCAACATCGCCATCACCTTTGACTGGACGATGAATACTTCATTTTTACCCACAACCAAAATATCGCAGAACTCTCGTCTCTTTGGACCATCGTCGAATTCAGGATTTACGCTAACTGTTCCCGGAAAATTTGCCTCCAAAAGCAAGTAAGCCGACATCTCTAAACTGCCACCCTCGTCAGGATCATCCAGTGTGAATGTGCCGGCTTCTGGCGAGCTAACATTGACCGGACACAGACCGTCCAGGTGAAGCGGCATCGCTACCCAGAGCATTGCTTCCGGAGACCCATCATTTCGATGCCATCTACCAATGGTTGCTTCTGCTATATTCATTGCTTCTGCGAGCATTGGAAGCTCGTCGCCCTCTTGGCACTGGAAGTGTGGTTGCGTTTGCGTCAAACGACTGAGCATGGCTTTCGCATGTTCCGGACACCAATTAGCTCGGCCAGCCATGATTGGACGAACGAGTTCGTCGAAGAATGTTACGAACGTGAATTCTTGCTCCAAAAACGCGTCAAAAGTTTCTTGTTCCCGAACGAGCTCTTGTGGGCCGTGAATTAGCACGGGGTCGCTTTTGTTATCTTCAATTACAGCACCAATCATGCGGACATTCTTGTCGCCCATTGGAATTACGGCTGCGACAAGTGTAACAGGTGCTCCTTTCAATACTGCCTTGGCCAAATCAGCAGTCAATTTTATCGCGAGTTCGGTCGCCCCATCGTTGACGGTCTCAGGCCAAACTCCTCCGGCTGCGCCCACCATGCGTTTATAGGTTTCGTAGCAAGGAAGCATCATAATTGGAATCCTACCTCTGTGGTTAATGGAGGGCGAGCTTTGATGCTCGCCCTCCCTGTGTTTCATTCCTTAACAAACAGCTTCCACTCTGGAATGCCGTGGGCATTGCGAATCGTCGCCGATGCTGGCAGTTCTTTCGGCGCGCGTGGCACGTTGAGCAACTTCAGGCCGGCCTCGTGGGGCAGGCGGTTGCCCTTGCGGGCGTTTACGTCCTTGCCGGCCCAGACCAGGTTTTCCCAGGCGTTCTTGCCGCCGCGCGAGCGAGGCAAGACGTGATCCATGCTGCCTTCGTCCGGGCGCAACACGCGGCCAGTGTATTGGCAGCAGTTGCCGTCACGCTCGCGGATGGCGCGGGCGCACAGCTTCGGGCGCTTCTTGGGCACCTTGGCGTAATTGACCGCTACAATCACCGTGGGCACGCGGATCGGACCGCGAACGGTCTGGACGGCATTATCCTGCGGACGAATGGGCAGCGTGAGCCACTCGTCCCAAGTCACGGGACGGATGTGGCTTTCGCCTTCGATTTCCAGGCCGGTCGCCACGTTCGTCGCCATCATGCAGAAGGCCTCCTGCGGCGAGCGGACGTTGACGGCCTGCCAGTTGCGGTTGAGCACCAGCACCATCGACTTGTTAAGTATGTCGTTCATAAAATGTTTGCGCAATGCCACCATGGTTCCCCGATGAGGTGTTTGTTCTTTGTTGTTTCGGATTGCAAACGAAATTGGCTGCCTCGCCCGGTTTTGCTCCAGGTCCTCCGGTGTCAGAGACCGGCGCGCTCCTGATTACACCACGAGGCAGTGGTCACTCGGGAAGGTTCTGCCCCCTCGATTTCTGGGTGTAGGCCAGACGTGATGCTATTTCACCACCGAGCGGAAATTGGCTGCCGGGGCTGGATTTGCACCAGCATAAGTGCCTTCAAAGGGCGCTGTCCTACGAATTAGACGACCCGGCAAAATGGTGTCAACGGCGATCCGAAAACCGGATAAATCCGCCGGTTTGAAAATGTATCTTCTTCAAGTTCACATAGACGTGTCCCGTTACCATCCCGCACAATATCGTCATGACGCTCCGATTCGAACGCTACGTCGCGCTTGGTGACAGTTCCACCGAAGGGCTTCAAGACCCGGATGGGGCGAGCGGTTACCGTGGCTGGGCGAACCGTTTGGCCGAGCGGTTGGCAGAAGCGCAGGGCGGGTTGCTCTACGCCAACCTGGGTGTGCGCGGCAAGCGCTCCCGGGAAATCCGCGAGGAGCAACTTGGACCAGCGCTCGCCATGAAGCCCGACCTCGCGACGATTTTCGCGGGCTCGAATGACATCCTCGAGCGAAATTTCAATGCGGGCAAGCTGCGCGCAGAACTCGGGTGCATGATGGGGGCGCTCGTCGGCGGGAATGCAGTCGTGTTGACTTTCACGCTCCCGGACCTCACGGGCGTCATGCCGATCGGCCGATTCCTGGCTCCCCGGGTCCGGGCCATGAATGACGCCATCCGCGAAGCCGCTGCTTCCACCGGTGCCCGCCTAATCGACTTTGCCGCATATTCGGTCGGCTCCGACCCGCGACTTTGGAGCGAGGACCGTTTCCACGCGAACGCCGAAGGCCACGCCCGGATCGCGGCGGCGCTGGCTCAGGCCCTGGGCTTGCCGGGGGCGGATGATGCCTGGCAGCAGGCCATGCCGGAGCGGAACGCACGGAGCCGGTGGACTCGCACGGCCGAAACCTGGTTGTGGTATCGGCACCACTTGCTGGACCGCCTTTGGCCGGGCAGCCCCGTCGAAGGGCAATGTCACCCCAAACGTCCTCGGCTGGAGGCGGTGCATCCTGGCACGCCGCAAATGGTGACCCGCCCCGGTAACGCTCCGGGTTCCACGGCTTAAAAGACCGCGGCTTCACTTTAAAGCTTGCAGGCCGAAATGGTGCTCGCGGCGGGAATCGCACCTGCACTGGCGACGCTCTCGACGTCGTGTCTCTGCTGTTGGACTACGCGAGCGAAAATGGAGCCTCCAGCCGGTGATGCTCCGGCTCGATTTCTTTACAAAAGAAATCCGCAGGCTGCTGCATGGAGGCGGAATGGTCGCAGTCCCCAGTGCTGCCCTGGGCTCGGCTGGCTTATGACGCCTGCCTGAACGCTGGTTCGACTGCGGTCGTTCTGAATTTGGAGCCCCCACCCGGAATTGCACCGAACTCGCTCCCATACCAAAGGAGTGCATCGCTGAAAATGCTTTGGGGACACGAAAACTGGCGTCCCTGACCGGCTTCGCTCCGGTGATCTCCTGCATGAGAGGCAGGCGTGTTGGCTGGACTACACCACAGGGACGGACATGGTGCGCGTTTCCGGGAACGCTCCGGATCTCGGCACTCATCTAGTGCGATTCCAGTTATAAGCTGGACGGTTCACTTTGAACTAAACGTGCGAAAATGGCGGAATGCCGTGGACTCGCACCACACCCCCGTTTCCAGGGGCGCACTGTTTAGCAAACAGGCCCGGTCCGCTCGTCCGGTTGACATTCCAAAATGGTGCCCGTGGCAGGACTTGCACCTGCACTCTCGAAGGTTTGAGCTTCGTGCCTCTGCTTTGGGCTACACGGGCGGCAGAATGGCGCTCCCGGTCAGATTTGCACTGACACTGCACGGGGTTTAAGCCCGTCGCCTCTGCGTTGGGCTACGGGAGCGAAATGGTGCCGCGTGAGGGATTTCCACCCCCAACCTCCCCGTTCTGAGCGGGGCGCCTCTGGTAGTTGGGCTAACGCGGCCTGAAGCACTTGTATCCACGCATCAACTTGCAAGTAAATATGTTATGGAATGTGTGGTTACAGCAAATTACGCTGGAATCGGCTTTTTCAGGAGGGAAACTGCGGGGAGTTATAACGAATATTTCTGGTTATAGCGAATTTTCGTTATAACCCGGTATAACTTAGTAGAACTTTTTTCCGACCCCACCTGGAGATTCACTTCTCAATCGCCGTAATTTTTTTGCAAGTTGCTGATTATCAATTCAATAAATTGGCACTCCCGGAAGGACTCTCACCCTCATCTCCGACGTTCGAAGCGTCGTGCTCTGTTGATTGAGCTACGGAAGCGTTGAAATTGGTGGGTCGCCACGGTGCTGCCCCGTGTTCCACGGCTTAAGAGGCCGTTGCTTCACTGTAAAGCTTGCAACCCGGACGCGACACGAAGGCGGAGTTGAACCGCCGCAGCCATGTCTGTGATGCCCTGGCCGGCACCGGTGTTCGCGTCGCATAAATGGTCGGGCATCAGGGTATCGCGCCCTGTATTCCGGTTTGGAAGACCGGCGTGTTTCTCTCAACACTTATGCCCGGAGAAATGGGAATAAATCGTCGTTGTTGGATTTTTCAAAAAGCGCGACAATCCAGCCATGACGATTCCGGGTGAATTGCTCCAACGCCTTGCCGCCGCCAAAAGCGTGACTGTGCTCACCGGCGCGGGCGTATCAGCGGAAAGCGGTGTCCCGACATTTCGGGATGCCCTGACTGGTTTGTGGGCAAAATTCAGTCCAGAGGAACTGGCCACTCCGCGCACGTTCCAAAGCAACCCCCGGCTCGTTTGGGAATGGTATGAATGGCGGAGGAAACTCGTCGTCGGCGCGAAGCCAAACCCAGCGCACGTTGCTTTGGTGGAAATGCAGAACCTCTTTCTGCGGTTCCATCTCATCACGCAAAACGTGGATGGTCTGCATCAACGCGCCGGAAGCCGGAACGTCATCGAACTGCACGGCAATATCACGCGCACCAAATGCTCGGAAGAAGGCACGATTGTTTCAAGTTGGAAGGACACCGGCGAGGTCCCTCCAAAATGTCCGGCCTGTGGCGGCTTGCTGCGCCCCGACGTGGTGTGGTTCGAAGAGCCGATGCCTGAAGAGGAGATGCAACAGGCCATGACTGCGAGCACGCATTGCGACTTCTTCTTCTCCGTCGGCACCTCCACCGTTGTTTATCCCGCGGCTGCTCTGCCTTCGGAAGCGTTGCGAAGCGGAGCGACCGTGGTGGAGATCAATCCGCAACCAACACCCTTCACGGCACAGGCGCAATTCGCTCTGGCTGGGGCGGCCGGGATTGTGTTGCCCGAGTTGGTGAAGGCTCTCAACGAATTACGCGGCGCTTGAAATGGAGTCCCGTGCGGGAGTTGCACCCACCTGAACGGTTTTGCAGACCGCTGCCTCAGCTGCTCGGCCAACGGGACGGAATCTTACTTGATGAAGAATTGATTCAACTCTGGCGTGACGACCGCTTGATCAATGAACGTAAATGTTCCTTTCTCGCGCGCTTCTTTCGCCGCGTCAATCAAGCCGGTCATCGCCGCACGATAAAATGAAGCGGCAAAGCTGATGCGTTTCACGCCAGCATTCGCCAACTCCGCTACGCTGAATGATCTGCCTCTGCCGCCGACCGCGAAGTTCATAGGCTTCGACACAGCTGCGCACACGGCTCGGACCGATGCCAGGTCCGGCAACCCCGGCGCAAACAACACGTCGGCGCCAGCCTTCTCGTATGCAACGAGTCGTTTGATGGTGTCGTCCAGATTTGGATTGCCGCGAACAAAGTTCTCCGCCCTTGCTACGAGCGTAAAGGGGAACGCCAAGCCGCGAGCCGCTTCCGCAGCGGCTTCGATGCGCGCAACCGCAAGGGACAAATCATAGATCGGTTTCTCCCGCTCAACGCGCGCGTCTTCGATTGAACCACCCACCAATCCAACGCTCGCCGCCATGCGAATTGTCTCAGCGACGGTTGCTGGACTGTCGCCGAAACCGTGTTCCAAGTCTGCCGCGACCGGCAAATCGGTGGCCCCGACGATGGTCGTGCATGGGCGAGCGTTTCGTCGCGGCTCAATTTGCCATCGCAGCGACCCAGAACGCCCGCGGCGGCCGCGCTTGACGTCGTAAATGCTTCGAAGCCTAATCCTGCCAGGATGCGGGCCGAACCTGCATCCCATGGATTCGGGATCAGCAACACTCCCGGTCGCCGATGAAGCTCCTGAAATAGCCGCCCCTTTTCATTGTGTGCTGGGTTCATAGAAGATTACCTGGTTCAGAGTTCAACAACCATTTTTGGATCAAAGCCCTTGCAAGTCTCGTCGGGATAACCGCGCTGGTTGCTCAAAATACGCGTTGATCCAATTTTATAGTCGACGTTGTAGTGAGTGTGGCCGTGAATCCAAAGCGGCACGCCGCTTTGTTCGATCAGCGAATCCAAGTCCGACGTGAAGGCGGCGTTGAGCGGACTGTTTTTGTGATAGGGGGCTTCGGAACTATGACTCGGGGCGTGATGAGTGATGATTATGGTGCGAGCCGGATCACCTTTGGACAATTCTTCTTTTAGCCATGCCACTGATTCTTTGTGCAGCTTAACCGTGTCACGAGCTCGCAGAACCCGCTTCTCGGTGCTGTTTTGGATGATGCTGTAGTCGCTCATCATCCCTTCGGCCATCCGCATGGCGGCTTCCGGGTCGGGACCGACCATGAAGCTCGTCCAAAGTGAACATCCCAAAAATCTCCAGCCGTCGATCTCCACTGCGGCGTTTTCCAGCAAATGGATATCGCCACCCTCGGTCTCACGCCTGAGAGTTTCAGTCAATTCTGGCAATGAATGCCGATAAAATTCATGGTTGCCTAAAACATAGATAACCGGCTTTCCGGGAAATCGTTCCCGCGCCCACTTACGGCCCTCGCGACCAATGTAAATGTCGCCAGCCAAAACTATAACGTCGGCAGGCACAGAGGGGATGTTGAGCCATCCAAACTCCATGTGCAAGTCGGCCAAGATGTGCAAACGCATAAGATTAATTCTGAGGATTGTTATTGTGTCTCGGGTGCTTTTTTCCAAGTTCATTCCCTCGGGATAGACGATACAAATCGGGGCGGGCGGAAGCCTTCACCTCCGCCCGCGCGCCTTGACCAGGTCAATTATCAATGCCGCCGCTTCCGTCGCAGTCACCGGCTCGCCTCTTTGGCCAATTCCTTCTTAACAACAGGTCGCTGTTTTTGACTTCGCTCCTTCTCCCTCCCAAAGGCGGTGGCCAAGAGGTCATCAACCTTTTCATTGTCAACCAGTCCGAATTCCTTCAGGACGGACATTTCGACCGCGCGGCCAGCCAACTCCTTCACTGGAAGGAACTCGTTTATCGCTTGGAGGACCCTGACGTAATCGTGTTCTTCCATGTCGTCATCGCCGAAAAAGCTTCGGTCCTTCCATACTGTCACTGCATCGTCGGCCACAAATGGGCCGGCGGGGCGAAAACTGAGTCTCGCGTCCTCCCTGATGAGCCGCGTGTCGCCTAGCAACCAGATGAGCACGGTTGCGCCTTGCAGGCTGGATCGAGCATTGGTGACAATACGCGTCCGCTCGGATCGCTTGAGGATCATCGAGCGCATCAAGAGCGCCGAATCGGCAGGAATTTCGCCTGGGCCGACGAATTCAATCTGAAGCCTCGCCGGTTTCCTGGCTAAAATCGTTTCGAGTTGGAATGCCTCGTCGATGTAATTTCCCCACGACCTCAACTTGAGGACCAGCTTGGATGGGCGCTTGACCGATCTGGCTCGTTTCGTGCGCTTGCGTTTGGATTTCATACGTCCTTTCATAATTGTGAGTGTTTAATTGATAAAGTGCCGGCGGAGACTTTCGCCTCCGCCCGCCGTGTTCCTGGCGTCCTTGAACCGTTCGCTATTCGCGAACAAAGTCCGCAATTACCGCCGGCACCGTCGTGTCGAAGCCGACCACGTCCAGCATCCCGCGGTCGCTTGGGTCGGCGAGGGTGAAGCCGTTGGAAGTCATGCCTACCACGACCGCCTTCGCGTCGCCGACAAACTCGTCGCGATACTGGCGCAGGGCCTGGGCCGGATGAATGTTGCCCGCCCACGTCTCGCTGTCCGTGTAGGTGATAAACGCCGACACGTTCAGCTTGTTGCGGGCCGCCCACACCATCGGCATAGCGCAGTCCGTGCCACCCACCGGGATGGCCTCGATGCGCTTGATTGCGTCCGCCAGTCTCATGCGCGGCGAGAGGCTCACGCGGGTGATGCCAGGTTCGCCACCGCCATGCATGCCGCCGTAACGGTCCTGGGCCGGAGCCGAGAATGCAATGATCTCACATTCCGGTTCCGTCGCAGTCGTGATCAGCGCCATCGCGGCGCTGCCTTCGCGGGCCGAGATGCACGAGCCGGCGATCATCGAACCTAATCAGCAAATCAAAAGAGGAGCGACGGACAAGGAGCGATATGGGAAACAATCGGTCGCCCGATTGTTCGGGGTTCGAACCCGTTCATCCCGCAAGCGGGACTTTACCAGATAACCCATCATCATCGGCCCGTCGGAAAAGACTCGATGGACAAGTGCTGCCGCAGATAGGGGTTTTCGCAAGCGGGAATCGAACCCGCGTTACCGAACTTGCGTTCAGCGGCTCTCTCACGTTGAGCAACCACCCCTGTTTGAGCGATAACCTGCAACTTTCGGCCCATCGAAATTGGGGTGACCAACCGGATTCGCACCGGCACAAACGCCTTCACGGGGCGTGATGCTTCGTGTTACATCATGATCACCATAAAATGGCCTGCCAAGCCGTAGCCGGCAGGCGAAGGCTGGAGCCCCCAGTCGGACTCGCACCGACGATTACGAGTTTACGAAACTCGCCCTGTTGCTTCTGAGGCACGGGGGCTTTGATACTGGCGCTCTCACATGGATTTGCACCATGAACTTCGGCCTTCGCGGGGCCGCGTGCAGATCTGATTACACTTTGAGAGCAAATTGGCGTCCGTGGCCGGACTCGCACCGGCTAGGACTAGCTTGAAGGGCTGGATGCGCGAACTGCTTTGCATTCACGGACGAGAATCCTCCAGAGAAGGAGAGCGCAGCGTCGCTGCTCGCGGGCACGCCTTAACGTCGCGCTCTCGACCTCTCTGGTTAAATGGCCCCCGAGGTTGGTATCGCGCCAACGTCTCCTCCTCTTCAGGGAGGCGCTAATCTGCCTCAGCTACTCGGGGAATGTGGTCGTCCCGGTAGGTAACGCTCCAGCTTCTTCCGGTTATCAACCGGCGGCTCTGCTTTTGAGCTACGAGACGGTGGTCAATTGCGGTTTCAAGCCAAACCGCTTCGCGGGACGGAAAACGATATTCACCTTCCCAGTTGGCCGGATTCGCACGCCGCGAAAAGGCTTGTAGCTCCTGCGAAAGAGCAACTGGCTTTGATAGCGGAGAACGGGCTTCATGAGCTTTCCTTTCGTTGAGGGTTTAGAATTGGCGGATGGTGTAGGGATCGCACCCACGCAGCCCGCAGGCTCACTCGGTTTTCGGGACCGGGGCATTTCTTCTCTGCCAACCATCCGTGCAAATTGGCTGCCAGACTTGGACTCGCACCAAGACAAGCGGCTTAACAGGCCGCCGTGCTACTTTTGACACCACCTGGCAATAAAATGGCACTGCCGGCAGGATTCTCACCTGCATCGATCCGCTTAGAAGACGGATGCGTGATATATTCGGCCACGGCAGCGTCGAAATGGTCGGAATGGCATGATGTTCACCTGCGGCCTCCCGGTCCCAGGCCGGGCGCTCTAAAGACTGAGCTACATTCCGTGAAAAATGGCGGACTCGAAGGGAGTTGCACCCTCAACTCTCCCGCAGACAACGGGGCGCTCTGCTGATTGAGCTACGAGTCCAGAAATGGCTTGCCGAGCCGTAGCCACACAGGAACAGGCAAAAGGCCGCCTTCGCTGACGCTACGGCGCGGCAGCCTTGCCCCGCTACACGGCGGGCAAAGGCTGGTGGGAAGTGCTGGTAACGCTCCAGGTCGTCGCTTCCAGCTTTGTTTAACGACACCCGATTTACAGTCGGGCAGGTGGATCACTTCCCTTGGTAGCGGGGGTGGGAGTTGCGCCCACGGAGGCAGAGGTTATGGGCCTCGCCTGAATCTCATTCTCCCCGCAGTGAAATGGTGGAGTCGGTGGGTAGCGCGCCCACATCAACCTGCTTGCAGGGCAGGTGCATTACTTGTCTGCCACGACCCCGGAAAATGGCAGGCTGCCTCCGTGCTGCCCGGAGTAAACTGAGTTTTGGAAACTCGGTCGCGTGCTGACGCTCAGCCTGTGAATGAATGGTGCGGTTGCCGAGAGTTGCACCCGGACTTCCTCCTTGGCGGGGAGATATTCTCCTCTTAAATCACAACCGCGGAAAGTAAAAGGGCCGGGAGCGTTCATGCTCCCGGCCCATGCCATTTCAACAAAGAACAAACACCTCTTGCTATCTTTTCAGATACCAACCCGCGGTTTCACGGCGGCTGTTTCGGTGTTTAGGGGCACACCTCCTACGAAGCCCTTAATATGTAAATTCAAAATTCGTCTGAGTAGCGCTAGCTTCTGGTCGTGGGCAGACCCCACCGGTGAGGCTTCTCTGCTCGTCCTCGCCAAATTCAACTTGTCGCCAGAAGACATCATCTAGATGTCGCTTTATACTCGTTCACAGATTCTCTATCGTTCGTCGTTACTCGTTTCTATTCATGCTCTTCAGGGAAAACAAAAAACCCTGCTTACACGAGGTAAGCAGGGTGAAGAAATTCTAGTTCGATTCGTTACCTGCCTACACCATGTCTATCCAAATTACCTTCGGGCTGTTTCCCGATAGAGGCCAAGGATAGTCCAAGGCTAAACACATAGCCCCGGGTGATCCGGCTATGACGTGTCGCTTGCGCGACCGGCATCGTCGGCCAACTCGTGACTGATATGTTTAAGCAAGTCTTCATCGAACGTAGAGACGTATAACACATGCTATCGGTTACACGCAAGTATTATTTTACAAAATGTGCAAGTATTTTGCTGTAGATGTTTGGATTACATCGAATACACATATTCGAATTGGTTGATGCGAAACTAGCCACATGCCACAAACCGCGGGTGGGAAAGGGCTACCCAATTAGCAATGGTGCAATCAGTCAAATGCCAATGTTTTGAGTCGCACCGATTCAAACGGCTGCCCAAGCAATACCGGCGAGCCTCTCACGGTTCGGTTCTGAAACTTCTGCCAACCGTCATTCCGATCACGCTGCCGATGATGGCTCCGGCGGCGAATTCGGAAAACCAATGGATCGTCACAGAGACGGCGAGCCCAACGTAAAACGCGTAAACCAAAGCGCAGAAGACAAGGACTTTGTTCTTGGGATAAAGCATGATCAGGCAGAGCGCCATGGAAAATGCCACAGTGGTGTGCCCCGACGGCCAACCCCAAAAGATGCCGCCTTTAAGAAAACCAAATTGGAAGCCGTGGCTGGAGTCCGGCAGTGCAGCATTGTCCAGGACAAGATTTCCAACATGTCCGTGAAATAGTTGCGGGCGACGGCCGGTCACGGCCTTGTAGCAAGAAGTGATTAGATACGCGAGAAGGGCTGCCTGCCCCAACGCCCAAGCGGTCGTGATGAAGTGCCGGCTTTTCGAGGCCAGGCCGGTAAACAAAACGGCCAAAGGCCATAGGACTGGCATTAACATTCCGAGCCCGAGAGCCGGGCGGGCCAGCACAAAAAAGATCCCTGCCCGCGTCCACCGATAATAGGCCCAATCGCCGCCGGAGGTGACGATCACAATCGTCAAAGCGATCGCTGCGGCGTGCCACACCAGATTGCGACCACTGAAGATCGCAATAAAATTCCGAGGCAGCCGATAAAATAATCCAGGCACGGCGACCATCATACTGCGGCCGCAACACCTCGCGCGAATTCAAAAACAAGGACTTTCGTCTCAAGCAGGAGATGGTTGCGATGAAACCGTGGCGAACGAGGCGCGGTGAGGCGCGGGCCTATATCGCCGAACTCAAACGCCAACTCTTTGGCCCCAAGGCCGACAAGTTAACTCCAGAGCAGGAAGAGCAACTGCGGCAATTAATCGGCGACGTGCAGGAACAGGCGCAACGACCCGCCCCGTTGAGCCAGGAAGTGCTGCAACCGGAACGGCCGCCTAAAGACCAAGAGAAGTTGCAGCGAGAGGCGCGTCGCCGAATCCGGCATCCCCTCCCGGTCCAATTGGAAGTCCAACAGGTCTTCCTGGAGCCGGCGGACAAGGTTTGCGGCCACTGCCATCAGGAAGGGCGGCGGATCGGCCAGGAAATCACCACCGCATACGAATACATTCCCGCCAAGCTGATCTGTCAAGAAACGGTGCGGCCCAAGTATGTCCATGACTGTTCGTGCGGGATCAAGAATATCACTATTGCCCCATTGCCCCCGCGGCTGGTGCCGCAGAGCAAACTGGGATTGGGCTTGGCGGTGTATCTCCTGCTCAGTCGTTTTGACGACCACATCGCCTATTACACGCTGGAGCGGATTTTTCGCGAGCGCCACGGCGCCATCATTCCCCGCCAGCAGATGGTGCAGTGGGTGGAGAAGATCGCCTTTCTCCTCCTGGCCATTTACCACGGGATTTGGGCGGAACTGCTGGCCACCGGTTACCTGCAAGTGGATGAAACGCCGGTCAAGGTGCTCGATCCGGAGGTCAAAGGTAAAGCGGCCACCGGTTACTTGTGGTTTTACTCCAACCCGGAGGGCGACGTGTTCCTGGAGTTTTGTGAGGGCCGGGGTTTGGAAGGTCCCCAGAAACGCTTAACTGATTTTCGGGGCACGACCCAAACCGATGCCTATGCCGTCTACGATGCGCTCCGGCGTCAGCGACCCACCGTGCTCAAGCGTTTGGGTTGCCTGGCTCATATTCGCAGACGCTGGTATAAAGCCGCGGAGGAGTCCTGCGCCGAGGCCATCTGGTTTATCGGGCAAATCCGGCAACTCTACCTCATTGAGGACGAGACCCGGGACCTGAGCCACCCGGAACGCAAAGCGCTACGCCGGCAAAAAGCGCCGGCCTTGTGGCGCGCCATGAAGCGACGCGCCCTGGAACTGCGAGCCAACCCGCGTTTGCTGCCCCAAAGCAGCTTGGGCAAGGCAGTCAACTATTTCCTTAACGAATACACCGCGACGGTCGGGTATCTTCGCGACGGTCGCTTTTTGCCAGACAACAATTTAGTCGAGAATGACGTGCGTCCGTCTGTGGTCGGCCGCAAACGATGGTTATTCATCGGCCATCCTGACGCCGGGTGGCGCAGCGCGGTGATTTACACGATCATTCAGAGTTGCCGCCGGCGCGGTATTAATCCACAGGAATATCTGACGGATGTGCTGAGCCGCTTGCCCTCTATGAAAAACCACGAGGTCAAAGAGGTGCTGCCCAGTCGCTGGAAACCCACCCCAGCCAGGCCGCCGTAAGCCGAACAGAAACCCTGGAGCTTATAAATCGCGGCTCGTCCCGAAGGTATCTTTCTTGACGCTTACTTTGCAGACATGGCCGTTCCATTGACTGTCATGCCAGGCGACGCGGATGGTGAGGTGTTTGATCGCTTTCATAATTCAAACTATGGGCCAGCCACTTTGGGGAAACTGTGAGAAAATACGTTTCCAACGGTGGCGATGGCAGTCGCCACTTCAGACGGGACTAGTCCTGAGGCTCCTGAGTGGCTGAGCTTGTTTAGAACTGTTGATCGCATAATTTCGACAGCACCTTCCAAAGCGCTAGGGACGAAATCTGGGACCTGAGATCCTCTTTTTCTTTGCTCCTCGCGTTCCCGCTGGCGTGCCATAATTCCATCCCAGAGAACACCGGCGCCAACCTTGTCAGCATCCGGTTTGAACGGAAGTTTGATGCCGTTCTTTTCACACACGATGCGGAGCTTCCATTCGAATGCGGACCTCGCGTAAACAGCTGCTGCCTTTAAGTCGCCGTTGGCAAGATGCTTCCTGGCCCTTTCGAGATCAGCCTCCGAGCTTCGGAGTCTGGGGATAAGGTGGCCTGTATCTTCGTCAGCCAGAAGCTCTTTGTGAACCCAACCCGCCTTTTCGGTGAGGTATCCGCAAGCGAGGTCGAACCAAACGCGGTCATGGGTAAATAGAAATATCTGGTAGTGTTTGAACGCGTCGCTGGTCAGAATGCGGAGGACTGGAAGGCGGTTCTGGAGTTCCAGGCCAAGCAAAGTATCGTCTAAAAACAGGAAGCGCGGATATGCCGGATTGGCGTAGTCATTGTCGGAGAGATGGACCCCAGCGAGAAACATACAAGTTGCCACAGCGGAAAGTCGGGCCTCATTAAGAAGTTGATGATAGTCCGAGACCGGCACTCCGCGAAATGAGATGTCAGGAATCAGTTCAGCGCCGGTCAGTGATCGCGTATCTTGGTCCCATGCCAAAGTGACAGGGCGAAATCTTATCGTGAGCTGATGATTTTCGAAATTATCTAGGAACTCCGCCATTTTGACTTCAAGTTCGGGAAGTTTCGCATTAAAAGCCGTATTGAATGTGTTCGCTACTTCGTTGGCTTCGTCCCGCATCCACTTGTAAAAGTATTGGGGTCGCTTTTCCCATACTTTGCGAATAAGCGTCCCGAGCGTGGTTTCAGTGCCGCCAGAGATGGTTGTTCTTACACCGGCTACAATCGCAAGCGTTACAACATCAAATAATTGCG
The DNA here is from genome assembly GCA_035648615.1 of Saccharimonadales bacterium (SeqCode). GTDB lineage: Bacteria > Verrucomicrobiota > Verrucomicrobiia > Limisphaerales > Palsa-1400 > DASRLE01. Next base: position 20,040 of record DASRLE010000270.1, read on the forward strand.
CCTCTAAACCTTTCGAATCTGTGCCGTAGATCACGCTATGAATTGGGTCTCCAGTGTGATAGCGCGAGAGGACGCCCGTAAAAAGATTCGTTCGCAACAATACGCGGTAGTCTAGGAATCCGGCGCGGCGAGCGCTATCCACGAGAATTGAACGAAGTTCTTTTGAAATGGGCTTGGTGGCAGGACTCTTGGGTATCGTCAGCGGATGAGCATCCTTGTCATCCCACCATACATCGTTGTCATAAAGGACATTGGTTGCATCGGGGCCCTTGATGTGAAGCCGCACATGGGATTCACGCGTCGGATTTGCAAAACGATTCTTGTATTTGGCGATATCGTCACCAAGCTCCTCAAAGAAGCGTCGGAGCCCCAAGAAAATTGAGGACTTGCCAGAACCGTTTTCTCCATGGAGCAACAGATTCTTACCGCCATCAAGATCAAGTTCAAAGGGCTCGTTGAACGCTCGAAAATTCTGAAGCGTGACCTTGGTGATTTTCATGGTCAACCTCCGCCCCGCTTCTTGCCCGGCGGCTCGTAACGGGTGTGAGATGTGAGATTAAGCAGGGATTCAATCTGCCCGGTTACGCGCATGACCTGATAGAGGTCGAGGGCGGCGATGGCGGTGTTGCTCTTCACGTAATCCGCGAGATAAGCCTGCGACTTGGACTCCACACCATTCCTGGAACACACGAGGTAGGCCACGGATTCGGCTTCAAGTTCCCTTTGCGAATGCTGCGGTTTGGGGCGTTCGGGAATATTAAGTTTCTTGTCGGGTCCGAGATGACCGAGGAACAGATGGGCCAATTCATGCGAAATGGTCACGAACTGCACGGGCGCTGAATGATTTCGATTCAACTGCATGCGATACTCGCCCGCCTCCTTTGGTGCCGGGGGTTTAACGACGCGGATTGAACCGGCCTTGGCGTCCCCACCGTCGAACATGGCGCACTCAATGTGATCTGTGGCCATCTTCCGGATGAAGCCGGGGATTTGCTCTGCGGTGATATCGCCGCGCGCGAAATAGCTATCCACGTCCTGAGGCAGATCTTTGCCTTCCGTGTCCTGCACGTCATAGACAAGCGCCACTGGTCCGAACGGCCAAAGGATGAGCAAGGGGCGAGCGTTTTCCTTGGGCTGACGGCCAAAGCGTGCCTGCCAATCAAAAGCAGAAACATCCGTCAACAAAAAGGGCGACGTGGTTCGCCCAAAATACAAAATCCGGCCGACCGGGAAGGCTCTGGCCGCGCCGCCAGTCGATAGCCTATTCATCGTGTGTGCAACTGTCATAGCTCCCTCCATTCCGAATCAGGCATCTTCATACACCGTGGCGGCATACTGTGCCGGGTGGGAGGCTTGCATCGGTTCCTCGTCAAAAGCTTACGCTCAATAATATTTTAACATGTCGGGGCGGTGGTCGTTTCTTCAGCCCACACCCCTATAACCGCATCCCTCAAGACGTCCGTGGCACCTCCTGGGCGAGCGCCGCTCCGACAAACAAACCGATGCCGCAACAAACTGAAAACTTCGCAGAAAGATGGAACGTCATCGCCAATCCCGGCGCCGAGCACACGGAACAGGCCTTCACGGATTTCATCCGCGGCTGCGGCCG
>DASRLE010000271.1:0-3750 GCA_035648615.1 Saccharimonadales bacterium (SeqCode)
GCTGACAACGCCGCCGGCCATCTTATGCAACGGGGCGAGATCGACCTGGTCATCGTCGGCAGCGATCGCACCCTTGGGCGCACCGGCGAAGTCGCCAACAAAATCGGCACCTACACCAAAGCCGTCCTGGCCCACCGGCACAACATCCCCTTCTACGTCGCCATTCCCCTTTCCACCATCGATTGGAACATAGCGCTGGGCCGCGACATCCCCATCGAAGAACGCGACGAGAGCGAAGTCCTCGGCGCCTGGGGAAAACCTCATGGCGCAAAACCCAAAAGCGCCAGCCTTTACATCCGGGTAGCCAACCCTGGCAGCCCCGCGCGCAACCCCGGTTTCGACGTCACCCCGGGCGAACTAATCACCGGCATCATCACGCCCGCCGGCATATTCAAGCCTGGGGAACTCTGGAAACGCCGCCAGGCGCTGGGAAAAAACGAAGCTTGCGCCGGGCCAAAATAGCGATACGCTTTTTTTATGGAAGGCGGGGTAGCCAAGTGGTAAGGCGCGGCTCTGCAAAAGCTGTATGCGTCGGTTCGATTCCGACCCTCGCCTCCAAGTTTTGCTGCTTGAGCAGCAAGGAGTTATGCTCGGGCGGAGTGGCCACTGTCAGTGAAAGTGTCAGTGAATTGAGGTGCGAAAATAGAACTCGCCACAATTCGCCAGAACTTTCCTGAAACTTGCCCACAACTCGCTAACGCGACAGTGCCGGACTGGTTCACGATTCAGAGAATCAGTTATGAAACAACGATTTGTCCTGTTTCGTCGAGCCGGCGTTTATTACTCCGAGGACACCTCCACCCGTAAACAAATCAGTTTGCGCACCAAGGACGAAGCTGAAGCCCTCACGCTCCTGCATTCGAAGAATGAGGCCCACCGGCAACCGATCCTGAATCTTCATATCGCCCGGACGTATTTGACCGCCGCCGATGCGGAGATCGCGAAGCGCACCTGGCAAGTTCCAATGGACGAAATGACCCGGATCAAAACGGGGCCAACGCTGATCCGCTGCAAGCGGGCGATGCAGGACAGAGCGTTTGACCTGATCCGCGAGTTGCCGATTCTCGAAACTCGAGCCCCGCAATTCCTGAAAGTCCTGGAAACCGGCTCCGTCGCGACAAATGTTTTCTTGCGCCGACTTCACAATTTTGCCCTTGATATGAATTGGCTGCCATGGCCGGTGCTCGCCAAAAAGCAATGGCCAAAAGTGCGTTTCAAGGAGAAACGGGCGATCACCTGGCAAGAACACCAAACCATTATCGAAAAGGAGTTAAATCCGGAGCGCCGTGCCTTTTATGAGTTTTGTTGGCACCTGGGCGGGGCTCAGTCCGACCTCGCATCACTCACCACCGAGGACATTGACTGGTCGAGCAAAGTCGTGAGCTTCCGTCGCCACAAAACCGGCACGGTGTCCATTATCCGATTTGGTGCCGAGCTTGAGGGCATCTTGCGAACGCTCCCGCAAGTGGGACCGCTATTTCCCAAACTCAAGCCAATGCGAGAGGCGCACCGGGCAACCGAGTTTGCTCGGGCCTGCCGTAGGCTGATGATTAAGGGCGTCACGCTGCACAGCTACCGCTACGCCTGGGCGGAGCGCGCAAAGACCTGCGGTTACCCGGAAAGATTCGCTCAGGAAGCTCTGGGACACAACAGCAAGGCCGTGCATCGGGCATACGCCCGGAAGGCACAAGTCGTGATTCCTACTTTGGAAGATTACGAGCGCAACCTGGCTCCGGGACAGAGAAGCGCAGGAGTACCGATGCGAGTGGAGGTTGTGTGAATGCGGGCGTTATGTTCACGCTTGGCAAATAGTCAATCAATTGAGAACTTTGAAGGAGATGAGGACTTGCCATCACAAGACTGACACCCGTAGCCGCACAACATTAAACAAGCTCATAGCGAGGGCCCCTACACATGCAAAAAAGTGGGAGATCGCATTGAACGGGGGACCGCCTCCGACGGACATTCAGCGATTAGCGACAGAAGCATTCGGATTATCCGGCGTATCAGCCCACGGGCCGAAATGGCAATCATGTGCCGTTGACCAACTGAACCAGAAATTTTCGAGCCTCCTATTTCCTGCGCTGATGAAGGACAATACCCAGCCTTTTGAAGAATTGATCGAGGCGATGCGCAAACGACGCAAGATGAACGTTTCGATAGACGAATTCGCCGAGCGACAGGCGCGCCAACGTAAGCTAAAGCCTTCCAAGAAAGAAGTTGGTCGCCGACTCCGACTTGCACTCCTCAATTTGAATCCCGACGACTTATTCAATATTAGGACTGTCAAAATAGCACTCGGAAAAGTTGAACAACAATTTCAAAAATGGCATGGCTTCGATTTTAGTCTCGCCCCTGACGATTCCAAAATTTACGCCGTGATGAAAGAATTGGGCTTAAGATTTTTGCGTCCAGGAGATGCGGCGCGTTGGATTTGCAACGGAAAAGTCGTACGCATATTGAAGATTCAGGCCGATGGAAAGCCGAAAGAACTAGGCATGACGAGGCAACAGGTTGAATCTCTTCACTGCTATAATTGCCAAACCAATTTCTGACGGGGACATCGATTACCGCGATTTTAAAGGTGAATTAAGCACCCACATTTTTCTTATCAGACAATAATTCCCAGCGAAGCCAGTCAATAGTTGACTCCGTCATTAATAGGTGTCAACTATGAGAACAGCGATTAAAAGAACAAAACGGAGGCCCCCCACGTCCCAGCCGACAATTCAACCGCATATGTCATTACACCCGCCGTTTCGGCCAAAGGAAAAGCCGTCCGTGCGGCAATCCCGTCGCTGCCGGAAATGGGTGTCCCCATGTTCCGTTTAAGGCGCAATTATTGTGTTCACGCTGCACAGCACCCATACGCCTGAACGGAGCGCGCCAAGACCTGCGGCTACCCGGAAAGATTCGTCCAGGAGGATGCCGTCAGTATGCTTTTAAGCCGAGCCGCCCCAGTCAGAAATCTTTATCCATGCGAGCGACCGCCAAGAATGCTTGAGCGATTCGCTCCGCTACATGCGCTTCCAATCGCTCGCCAAAGTTCTTTTCCACAATGTAATCGTGGAGCTGGTCATCCCTGATGCAGTTTACGCTGCTGGTCTTTCCCCAGTTGGCTTCAACTCTGGCAGCCGTAAAGACAAACACCGCTTCGTGAAAAGCTTCGGGGCCGGGTGCAATCAACTTCACTTTGTCGCGAATGCCCATCATCCGCCCGATGAACTGCCGAACAAACGGCTTGTCGGTTGGTTTCCCGTTAAGCAGCAGTTCTCCCTTGCCATCGGCGGCCACGACGCCGCGCCAGTTCTTTGTGTCAAGTATAAACACTCCGCTTGGGCCCACGACCACATGGTGAAGGTTGCCGAATGGGGTGGTCAGATCATTAATTACGTAAAAGTTATCTGGAAATTTTTGGAGTATTGATCCGACTCCGATTTCCCCTGCTGCACCTCGCTGCATCGCCGACCGCTCCTTTTCCAAAATAGCCATTTTTCCGCTGAACGACCTCCAGACCCACAGCATGATTACCAGCAGGCTGACCATGATGGGAATGCTCACACTGGGCGCAGGTTTTGCGGGGAACAACCACCGCCCCAGTATCAAGCCCTCCACCGTTGAGGCAAATGAAATGATGAGAATGCTCGATAGCAAAATTCGTTGTAGTTTGACGACCGTCTGATTGCTGACATATCTGCCGGACTCACCGAGAACTTTTGCCATGCGGCGCAACCTACTTGCTCGCATTTT
>DASRLE010000272.1:0-16375 GCA_035648615.1 Saccharimonadales bacterium (SeqCode)
GCCCTATATGTTCCATAATCGCTATTAGGATGGTGATCGCTTAAGCCCGACAGGCTGCTAGGCGCAGTGTCCAGCGCGAGTTTGAGCGGCACTTACAGCGGGCCAGTCATCTTTAATAATGCGGGCGACAGTTTTTCGGGCAACGGGGGCGGCTTGACTGGAGTCAACGCCACCAGCTTGAACGGCGTCAACGCGTCGAATTTCTGGAAGACCACTGGCAATGGCGGCACCGCGGCGGCGATCAACTTCGTCGGCACCACCGACGCTCAACCATTGGAATTGCATGTCGATGGCCAGCGCGCCTTGCGACTGGAACCCGATACCAATGGCAGCGGCGCGCCCAATGTCATCGGCGGGTCGCCGGCGAACTTAATGGATGCGGGCGGGGTGATTGGCGGATTTATTGGCGGCGGCGGGGCGATGAATTACAATGGGTTCGCTTCCACCAATCGTGTGTCCGCCTATTTTGGAAGTGTCGTCGGAGGCTATGGCAACTGGATTCAATCCTACGGGAATGGCGCCTTCATTGGCGGAGGCTATTTTAACACGGTGCAAAGCGGCGCCGGCCTTTCGGTCGTCGCCGGGGGTCAAAGCAATAATATCGAGCCGAATGCGACTGGATCGGTCATTGGCGGAGGCGAGGGCAATACGATCTACTCCAATGCGGTCATATCAGTCATCGCGGGGGGAACCGCGAACTCGATTCATTACGACCCCAATCTCGGCGGCCAAGGTTCGACGATCAGCGGCGGAGAGTTCAATGTGACCATAGGCAATGGCGCGACAATCGGGGGCGGTTTTGAAAACCAAGCGTCGCAGGTCGTCGCTACCGTAGGGGGCGGAGACAACAATGCCGCCTCGGCTTATAGTGCAACGGTGGCCGGTGGTCTGGACAATGCCGCCTCGGGCCCCGGCGCTTTTATCGGGGGCGGGGGCAGCGACGGAAGCACCGTTGTCATCGGCCACACAGCCAGCGGGACTTTTTCCACGATTGGCGGCGGTTTTGTGCAAACGGCCCTGGCCGATTATTCGGCTATTTTGGGCGGCGCCAACAATGTGATTCAAAGCACCGCAAGCGATTCTTTCATTGGGGCTGGCTCCGCCAACACCAATGCCGGCCCCTACTCGGGGATTGTGGAGGGTTATGAAAACATCATTGCGGCTGCGCAGGGCTACGGCTTCGTCGGGGGCGGTTTCAACAACCAACTGGCCGGAACCAACCGGGCGACCTACGACGGACTCAACACAGGACAAGGAAACTTCATCGGCGCGGGCGCCGGCAACATGATCCAGTTAAGCTCCGTCGGCGACTCGATCTCAGGAGGGCTTAACAATACGATACAGACCAACGTCGCGTTCTCCGCCATTGACGGCGGCCTCCAAAATACGATCGCGCCCAACGTGACCAATTCAACCATTCTGGGCGGGGCCTATAATTATGTCGCCGCCAATAATTCAGTGGCCGCCGGGCAAAGCGCTCAAGCCGTTCAGCCCAACTCGTTGGTGTGGTGCGATGGCAGCACGCTTACCGGCTCGTTCACCACCAATTCCGTCACCTTCCGCGCCAGCGGAGGGTATCGCCTTTACACCAGCAGCGGCTCCGCGGGCGCGGCCTTGGGCAGCGGCGCAACCTCATGGTCCGTCCTTTCCGACCGCAACGCCAAGAAAAACATCGCGGCGGTGGATGCCAAGGCTGTGCTCGACAAACTGGCGCGAGTGCCCATCGACCAATGGAATTACAAGTGGGAAAAAGACGGCGACGTTCCAAATATCGGACCGATGGCCCAGGATTTCAAAGAGGCTTTTTATCCGGGTCGCGACGATAAATGCATCACGACGCTGGAATTCGACGGGGTGGAATTGGCGGCGATTCAGGGATTGAATCAGAAGCTGAATGAAAAGGACGTGGAGATTCGCCAGCTAAAAGAGCAGAACGACTCGCTCGCCGCACGATTGAACGGTTTGGAAGCCGCCGTGCAGCGGCTTGCCACGCAGAAGTAAGGGTGGGCCACAGAGCGTTCTCGCCGCGCTGGCCGCCGAAATATTCGCTCTGCGTGTAACATTTTTCGGGTTTCGCTTAGGAGGAGGGTATATGAGTGATGCCGAAGCGAGTCAGAGCCAGAATATGGAGAAGTGTCCGAAATGCGGGGCGCCCCTGCCTTCGGGGGTGCTGGCGGGGTTTTGCCCGGCGTGTCTCTTTAAGCAGGGCGCCGCGGCGGATACGGCCACGCAGCCGGAAGCCGCACCGTTTCAGCCGCCGGGCCTGGAGGAGGTGGCGCGGCTGTTTCCGCAATTGGAAATTCTTGCCTTCATTGGCAAGGGCGGAATGGGAGCAGTCTATAAAGCGCGGCAACCGGCGCTGGACCGCCTGGTCGCGCTGAAGATTCTGCCGCCACAAACGGCGGGCGGGCCGGGGTTTGTCGAGCGGTTCAATCGCGAGGCGCGCGCGCTGGCCAAGTTGAATCATCCCAATATTGTGTCGGTTTTTGAATTCGGACAGGCCAACGGAATGCCGTTTTTCGTCATGGAATTTGTGGATGGGCTGAATTTGCGCCAGGTGGAGCGGGCCGGCACGCTTTCGCCGCGCCAGGCCTTGCAGGTGGTGCCCCAGATTTGCGAGGCGCTTCAGTTTGCCCATGATGAAGGGATTGTGCATCGCGATATCAAACCCGAAAATATCCTGGTGGACAAAAAAGGGCGGGTGAAGATTGCCGATTTTGGAATTGCGAAAATTGTCGGCGCGGAAAAGGACGTTTCCATCACCGAAACGCAGGGCGCCATCGGCACGCCGCATTACATGGCGCCCGAGCAAATGGAGAAGCCAACCACGGTGGATCATCGGGCGGACATTTTTTCTTTAGGGGTGGTTTTCTATGAAATGCTGACGGGCGAATTGCCGCTCGGGAAATTCGCGCCGCCCTCCTCGCGCAAACTGGAGGTCGATGTGCGCCTGGACGACGTGGTGCTGCGCGCGCTGGAAAAAGATCCCGAGCGCCGCTACCAGCAGGTCAGCCAGGTCAAGACGGCGGTGGACACCATCGCCAGCACGGCCGCTGCCCCGCCGCCGCTCGACAGCGAGGGGCTGGCCCGGGAAATCCTGGCGCGTGATTACGTGGTGGACATCGGCAGTTGCCTGCGCCGCGCCTGGGCATTGCTGCGCGGCGATTTCTGGCCGCTGGCCGGCGTCACTGCGCTGATGCTGGCACTCCTGGCCGCCGCCGGTTCCATTGGAGGGGTCTGGTCAAACTCGCCGCATGAAGTGACTTCCTCGGGAACATCGGCGCTGGTCTTGCTTTTGTACGGTCCGCTCATGGGCGGATTGTCTCTCTATTACCTCAAGAAAATCCGGGGCGAACCGGCGAACATCGAAACCGCATTTTTCGGTTTCAGCAATCGGTTTCTCCATCTCTTTCTGGGCGGCTTCGTGACGTGGGTGCTCGCCGGCCTTGGATTTGCCTGCCTGATTTTGCCGGGAATTTATCTCATGGTTGCCTGGTGGTTCACCTTGACTCTTATCGCGGATAAGCGGCTCGATTTCTGGCCAGCAATGGAATTAAGCCGCAAGGTTGTCACCCGGCATTGGTGGAAGTTATTTGGGTTTTTTCTGGTCGTGCTCCTGATGTACGCGCTCGGCGCGCTGTGTTGTCTGGTTGGGTTTTTTGTTACGGCGCCGCTGGCCATGATTGCGGCCACGTATGCCTATGAAGACATTTTCGGCGGAAAGGCGCCGGCGGCCAAGCAACCGGCAGCCGCCTTTGGCCCGGGTGGAACCGAAGTTCTCCCGAACGTCCCGTCCACGCCGCCAACGAGTAGAATGCCCTGGCGAATTATCATCATTTGGCTGATGGTGATGGTGTTTGTTTTCGTTTCAATGGCGGTTAAAGACCACCAAAAGGGGATCCAGCGCAACCGCGCCGCCGCCGCCGCACGAGCCGGACGAATTTTCACAATTGAAGCCGAGTTGCAGGCCGCCAAAGATAAATTGGCACAGTTGCGAACGACCTTCACTGAAACCAACCCGTTGGTGCAACAGCAAGACGCGATGGTTAAGTCATTGGAACGCAAGCTGGGGAAAGTGCCACCGACTGGCAGCGCCGAGGAGGGGGCGGCGGTTTCAGACGCAAGAAAAACTCTGCAAGAACGATTGACCGGACGAATGGAAGCGGCCTCGGGCATCGCTGACCTGTCGGCCAAAGGTCAATCGCTGGCGGCAGTCAGCATCGACGCGGCCAAAGCGGGCGAAGCCGAGATTGCGAAATACGCGTTTCAACAAATAGCTGATTTGACCCTTCGGGACCAGACGGCACAACAATCGGCCCACCTGCTGGCGGGCCGCGGCCAGACAAAGCCGGCAATTGAAATAGCAAAATCGATCAGCGACCCTAACCTGCGTGACCAGGTCTTAATCGAGCTGGCGCAGTAACGAAGTGTGTCGTGAGTTCTGCAAACCCAACGCGAAGCAGCCAGCCCGGCGGCGACATTTTCGCCACCACGCGGTGGACAGTCGTGCTCGCCGCGGGCCGGCGCGATGCGCCCCAGGCGGACGTTGCGCTGGAGGAATTGTGCCGCACGTATTGGTATCCGCTGTATGCCTACGTTCGCCGGCAGGGTCATTCGCGGGAGGACGCCGAGGACCTGACCCAGGCCTTTTTCGCCCGTTTGCTTGACAAGAATTTCCTCGAAGGAATCAGCAGCGATAAAGGAAAATTCCGCGCCTTTCTGCTCGTGGCCGTCAAACGCTTTCTGGCCAATGAATGGGACCGCGCCCATCGCCAGAAACGCGGCGGCGGCGCGCAGCCCCTGTCCCTCGATTGGCAGGATGCCGACACCCGCTACCAGATCAACCCCGCCGACAATCTCAGTCCCGACAAACTCTATGACCGCGCCTGGGCCGTGACGGTGCTCGAACGAGTCATCACCCGCCTGCGCGACGAAAGCGGCGTCGAAGGCAGAGCAAAACTTTACGAGCAGTTGAAGTCGTTTTTAATGGCCGGCAAGAGCGACATCCCTTACGCCCAGGCCGCCGCGTCGCTGAATCTGAGCGAGGGCGCGGTGCGAGTGGCGGTGCATCGCCTGCGCCGGCGTTATCGAGAACTGCTGCGCGAGGAAATTGCCCAAACCCTTTCCGACCCGGGGCAGGCCGATGAAGAAATGCAGGCGTTATTCAGCGCGCTGGCGGAGGGGTGAGCCTTGGGTTGTATTTGACTCGCCAGTTGAAATTCTGGTCGGGTAAACTTGCGCCATGAGCCACGCCGAGAACCCGTTTCTGCCGCATGGCGGTTACCGCAAGTTGCGGAGCTACAAAGTGGCGGAGGCGGTCTATGACGCCACCGTGGTATTCTGCCGGCGATTCTTGGCGCGCGATCGCCGGATGACCGACCAAATGGTGCAGGCGGCGCGCAGCGGGGTGCGGAACATCAGCGCAGGGCCAGACTTTTCTCGAGAAGGGCGGCTTCACCGAGAAGCTTTACGGAGCCCGCACTCTGCGGAGAAGGTCTGACAAGTCCGACGCGTCCGACAAACCACCGTGCCCGAAATGCGGCAAGCCCATGGTGCGGCGTACCGCGCGCACCGGCGCAAAGGCCGGCCAGCCGTTCTGGGGGTGTTCCAACTACCCCGAATGCAAGACCACGCTGCCACTGCGCCCGTCGGACACGTCCGACGCGTCCGACAAGCCTTAGCCTTCCTTGGGCTGCGCCTCGACTCGCAAGCTGGCCAGCTTGGCGCTATCCCCAAACCACACAATGGCCCCGCAGCGCGTACACATCCGGGCTTTGGTGGCGATCGAGCTGTCTTTTAACGTCCAGAATTTCGTCTTTTTGGGCGCAAAATAGTTCAAGCCGGTGCTCCGCACTGTGCCCTCGATCAAGTCGTCGTGGCGGCAGACGGGGCACACTTCTCGCGCCATTTCCAAGCCCCTGGCGCTGTGGAAAACTTCCATCACGCAGTCCAGGTCTTCCTGCCAAAAGCGCGTGGAGTCGCCCACTTTGCGGTAGGTGATCTTGCCTTGGCGCATCCAGCGGTAAAGGGTCGGCTCGCCCACGTCGAGGAATTCGGCCGCTTCGCGGATGGAATACCATTTCTTTTTGGCCAGAGATTCAGTCGTTTCCATATATTTTAAATTTCAATAGGGTTTAAACACCGCGATTGTATCTTATTTCGTATCAAATGCAATTTTTTTCTTGCAATCAAGGATACAATGATAGTAAAAGATAGTCAATGAACTTAACAAATACCAAATAAACACAAAAACACTGGAGGTTTCTATGACAACTCACCCGACTACTCTCTCCGAAGCCAAACGGAATTACCCAATTTTCAAAATAAGCGCCGCGTCGCTGGCTTTGGGAGCCTTGGCGGTGATGGCCTATTCTATATTCATCGCGGTTCACGAACCCGATCCGCAGGAGACAGTCGTCCTCGGCCAAAGTCAGGTCGCCGCCGGCAGCCCCGCTGGGCTCCGCATTTTGGTGCGCAACCATGCGTCCGGCGCGCCGATTCCCGGAGCGAATGTCGAGGTCACGCTCAATTCCAAAACTTCGGGGGCATTCAAGCTGGGCAGCTTTCGCACGGACGCAACGGGAAGTTTCGACGGCTCGCTGAACGTCCCCGACATTGCGCCCGGCGATTATCAATGGGTGATTGAGGTCGTTTCGCCGGCCGGCTGGGACCGGATTGTCAAAAAAGTGGAGGTGTTGCGTCCCGCGCGCCTTTTGCTCTCGACGGACAAGCCGATTTATCAACCCGGCCAGACCATCCATTTGCGGAGTTTGATGCTCAACGCGCGCACGGAGAAGCCCTTCACGAATGAGACGACCACGTTTGAAATCAGCGATCCCAACGGCAATAAAGTTTTTAAGGAAAGCCACCAATCCTCCGCCTTCGGGATCGCTTCGGCTGATTTTGTCCTCGCTTCGGAATTGAATCTGGGGCGGTACCAGATCCGGGTCCTGGCCGGGGCTGCGACCACCGGGCGCGCCGTTGAGGTCAAACATTACGTTTTGCCGAAATTCAAGATTCACATTGTCACGGACAGGCCCTATTACCTGCCCGGCCAGACGGTTTCGGGCACGATCCAGGCAGCTTACTTTTTCGGCAAACCAGTCGCCGGGGCGGCCATCAAACTGACGGCGGCGACCTTTCAAGAGAAGCCCGTGACCATCGCCGAACTGACGGGCCAAACCGATGCGCATGGGAAACATCCATTCCGTTTTGTGTTGCCCGACTTTTTCGTTGGGCTGCCGCAAAAGAATGCGGAGGCGTTTCTGGATTTGACGGCGGAAGTTGAGGACACCGCGCAGCACTCCGAGCAAACGACCCTCTCGCTCACCGTTGCGCAGAGCGACTTGGAGATCACCGCCATTCCTGAAGCGGGAAGCTTTGTGCCCGGCGTCGAAAATATTCTTTACGTGCTGACAGCCTATCCTGATGGCCGCCCCGCCCTCTGCAAAGTATTTGCGAACGGAACGGGCTACGCCACCGACAAAGAAGGGACGTGCGAAATCAAGATGACTCCCGCTGATTCCAACCCGCCGGTGGAAATTACCGCGCTCGATTCCGAGGGCCGAAAGGCCAAGCTGACTTTTCAACCGGACAAAGGCACAATCGCGCCGAATCTTCTGCTGCGCGCCGACCAGGCGGTTTATCAGGCCGGGCGGACCGCGCGGCTCACCATTCATTCCCCGGAAAATGACAATACTATATTTTTGGATGTGATCAAGGACGGCCAGACGGTTTTGACCAAATCCACGGCGTTGCGCAACCATCGGGCGCAATGTTCGCTGAATTTGCCCGCTTTACTGGTGGGAGCGATCACCGTGAATGCGTATGTCATCACGGCCGATGGCGAAGACCGCGGCTGTTCGCGCGTTCTCTATGTCAATCCCGCTTCCGGACTGCGCATCGCCGCCAAACTCTCCAAGCCGGTTTACCGCCCCGGCGAATTGGCGGCGATTGATTTCAGCGTGACCGATGCTCAAGGCCGGCCGGCGCCCGCCGCGCTCGGCATCGCCGCCGTCGATGAAAGCGTCTTCGCCCTGCAGGAGAACCGCCCCGGTCTGCTGCGGCAATTTCTCGATGTGGAAGGCGATTTGCTCAAGCCGCGCTATCAAATAAAATCCTTCGACGCCCCCGACACCATTCTTCTTGGCACTCGAACCAGCCAAAATCTGGTGGCGGCCTACCTTGCGTCATTACAACCTCAACACGGCGGCTCGGGAGTGGACGAGCTTCTGCGCAGTGGCGATCCGAACGCTCAAAGTCTGATCGACCAGGTTCGGCGCCTGGAGGGAACGCAGGAGTATGACTCGTTACGCAACGATCCACAATTTGCCGAGGCATTTGAATTTCTGGAAGGCGGCGGACGAACGTATAGCTTGCGGGAAGACACGGGGCCGGTGAAGCTTCGAGCCGTCAAAGCCCAACGCGAGGCGTATGCCAATCTCCTGCGCAAGAACTTCGAGGCGGCCTTCGCGGCGTTCTGCGTGTTGACTCCATTCTGCTTGCTCCTTTTCCTCGGTGTCAGAGCGGTCAAGTCAGGGAAGCCCGGAGATTTAGTGATTTGGTTCGGCGTCGCTTGCCTCATCCTGATCCTCGCCTCGATGATGTTGCCGGCCTTGGCGAGGGCAAAACAAAAAGCCCAACGCATTTCGCTGATTAACACGCTCAAGCAGATCGAAACGGAAAAGCGCATCATGAAATCCGACGCAACGGATTCAGAGACTACGGCCCAGAATCCTCCGCGCGTGCGACGCGATTTCCCTGAAACTCTGCTGTGGCGGCCAGAACTCATTACTGACGATCAGGGCAACGCAAAGCTGGAAATTCCGCTGGCCGATTCCATCACTACCTGGCGCACCTCTATTGATGGCGTCAGCGCCGCCGGAAAAATGGGCAGCGCCGAATTGCCGATTCCCGTTTTCCAGGATTTTTTTGTCGATCTCGATTTGCCGGTTTCCATGTCCTTGGGCGACGAGATTTCTGTTCCAGTGGCCTGCTATAATTATCTGAGCGAACCGCAGGACATCCGATTGACACTGGCGGCGGCGGACTGGTTCCAATCGCCGACGCAAGCCGTCACGATTCATCTCGCGCCCAATGAAGTCAAAAGCGCCAGTCTGCCCATCAAGGTGTTGCGGGTGGGAGATCGTTCACTCCGCGTGACGGCGCGCGGAACCAAAATGTCCGATGCCATCGAGCGGGAAATCAGCGTGTTGCCGGTCGGGGAAAAAATTGAGCGCACGCGCAACGAGGTTCTGCAAAGCGAATTTGCCGATGTCGTTATGATTCCGAACGAGTCGATTCCGGACTCGCAAAAATTGGTCGCGAAGTTTTATCCGTCGCGCTTCAGCGAGATCGTTGAAGGATTGGACTCCATTTTCAGAGCTCCTTACGGTTGCTTCGAGCAGACCTCTTCCACGACCTATCCCAATGTGCTGGCGCTGGATTATCTCAAACGCGTTGGACGCCTAACGCCGGAAGTGGAGATCAAAGCCCGCAAGTTCATCAACGCCGGCTATCAGCGCCTTCTGACTTTTGAAGTTCCCGGCGGCGGCTTCGAGTGGTTTGGGCGAGATCCGGCCAACATTTGTCTGACGGCCTACGGGATTTTGGAGTTTACCGACATGGCGCGTGTTCATCCAGTGGATGATGCCGTCATCCAGCGGGCACGCGCGTGGCTCTTTGCCAAGCAAAACGGAGATGGCTCGTGGGACGAGATCCATCGCGGTTGGACGTGGGAGGGTCGCGGGTCTATGACTGCGTTCGCTGCCTGGGCGCTTGCGGAGTCCGGCGACCAATCGCCAAATCTGGACAACGCCCTGAAATATTTACGATCACATCCGGCGGAACTTTCCAACACTTATGCCAAGGCGCTGGCCGCCAACGCCTTCCTCGCACGCGATCGAAATGATTCATTCGGAAGGCAGTTGGCCGCCCAATTGAAGGAAGGTGCGCTAGTCGATAACGAAGGCTCCATCCATTGGACATCAACGGGCTATAGCATTACCTACTCGCACGGCTCTGGGATGGATACCGAATGTACCGCACTTTGCGCCATGGCGTTGATGAAGGCGGGAACATCGCCGCAATCTGTCAAACAAGGATTGACTTGGATTTCGCGCCACAAATTCGCAGACGGGACTCTCGGCTCGACCCAAGCCACCATTCTCGCGATGCGCGCGTTGCTGGCCGGAAGCACTGCCTCGCTTGGCCAGGAATTTGAATCGGTCGTCACCGTCCAAGTCAACGGCCACCCCGTCGAGACCTTTCGACTTAACAAGGACAACAGCGATGTCATGCAACAACTGGATTTGACCAAGTTCCTTCGCGCCGGCGAGAACCGGATTCAATTCCGCCAAACCCCGTCCGGCGAACTGCCCTTCCAATTGGCGGGCACCTACTGGATGCCGGGAGCCGCCGCCGCACCGATCAATGCAGAACCTTTGCAGATTGACGTGCAATATGACCATTCCCGCCTGGCGGTCGAGGAACAATTGAATTGCGCCGTCACCGTCAAGAATAATACCAGCCAGCGCGTTAATATGGCGATTGTTGACTTGGGCATCCCGCCTGGTTTTGAGGTGGAAACCGCTGCCTTTGCCGCCATGCGGGATCGGAACCAAATCGCCAAATTTGAAGTGACCGGAACGCAGGTCATTTTGTATCTGCGCGAGCTTTCCGACACAGTTCCATTCAGATTCAGCTACGCTCTTCGCCCTAAATATCCACTGCGCGTGCAAACGCCGCCCAGCGCCGTCTATGAATATTATCAACCGCGCAACCGGGCCCAAACAAAACCGGTGACGCTGGAAGCATCGTAAAGCCGGGCTACTGAATCCCGCTGTCCTCGATGCGGTAGAGGGCGCTGCGGGTGCGAAGATAGAGGGCGCGCCCTGCGACGGCTGGCGACGCCATGAAGCCGTCGGCCAGTTGATTCGTGGCCAGCGGCTCAAAGGTGCGGCCGGCTTTCAGGACGGTGCTTTTGCCTTCCTGGCTGAAATAATAAATGCGCCCGTCGCCGTAAAGATCGGAAGCGGAGTATTCGCCTCCGATGCGCTCGCGCCACAGTTCGGTGCCATCGGCGATTTGCAGACACGAGGCGATGCCTCCGTCGTTGATCATGAAAAGCAGGCCGTTGTCCACCGTGCTGGAGGGCTTGCGCGCCAGGGCATGGGTGGCCCGCCAAACCACCGCGCTATCGGGCACGTCGCCGTGGCCATCCACACGCAGGGCTACTAGCTCGGCCTTGCCGTTGCCGGTTGAGAGGAGTGCCATCCCGTGATCGTAAATCGGACGGGAGGCGGGCGAATATCCGGCGTTCGAGTACTTCCATAACTCGCGTCCTGTGGCCGGATCGTAGCCATAGGCGGCCTTGGATGAGGCGGTGATCATTTGTTTCACCCCGCCAGCGTCAATAATAATGGGCGTCGAGAACGCCTTGCGAAAATCGCCGCCGCCCATCGGCTGGCCGCTGGAATTCAAATCGTTCCAATGGGCGGTGCGGTCGGTTTTCCATACTGTCTTTCCTGTGTTCTTGTCCAGAGCGGCCATGTATTGGAGGTCGATGCCATCCATGGTCAGGATCAAAAGATTATCGCACAGGATAGGTGAAGAGCCGGGCCCGCGAAAATGCCGGCAAGGCAAGTCGTCGCGTTTCCAAAGTGTCTGGAAGGTCGCGCTGTCAAGACAAGCGGTGCCGTAACTGCCAAAGCTGATGTAGGCGCGGCCTGGTTCCAAAACGGGCGAAGGAGAGGCGTAGCAATTGAGGTCGTTGCCCAAGGGTTCAGGATTGTCGCAGTGAAAAAGCTTTTGGTTGGAAAGCATTTTGCCGCTCTCCTGGTCCACGCAGATGGCGAAAAAATCTTTTCCGTCCGGGGTGGCGGTGGTCAGCCAGATTTGGCCGTGGAGAATTACCGGCGAGGACCATCCTTTGTAAGGAATGGGCGTCTTCCATCGGACGTTCTCGGTTTCGCTCCAATGCAGAGGCAGGCCGATGGGGTTGGTTTGGCCCGGGGCGGTCGCGCGCCCGTCGAACCAAGGGCCGCGAAAATCGGGCCAATCACTCTGCGCTGAAAGAGGCAGACCCCCTAGTAACAGGAAAAAAACGGCGGCGAATTTGCGCATACGTTGGAACAGGCTAAACCCTAAAGGCTCGCGGCTAAATGCTAAAGTTTAGCCTTTAATCCGCCCTGCCCCGCCTTTAGAATTTGCGCATGCCTCATTTTTTGGCGGAGGGTGGGCTGATGATTTGGGTGATATTGGGCGCCAGCGCGCTGGCTCTGGCGGTTTTTTGCGAACGCTTGCTGCAATATCACCGCGAACAAATCAATTCCACCGAATTTCTCAATGGTGTCCGCAATGTTCTCCGGCGCGATAACGTGGTCGAAGCGCTGGCGATTTGCGATGCCACTCCCGGCCCGGTGGCGCGTCTGGTCAAGGTCGCCATCCTCAATCGCGAGCGCGGACGCGAGGCAGTGCGCGAAGCGTTGGAAGACGCCGGCGCCTGGGAGGTGCCGCGGCTCGAGCAAAAGTTGAACGTGCTGGCGACCGTCGCGCAAATCGCCCCGCTGATGGGCCTGCTCGGCACCGTGCTCGGGTTCATGAAAGTGTTCAAAACAGTCCAGGACGCCGGCCTCAATGCCCATGTCGGCCAGCTTTCCCTAGGAATCTGGCAGGCCCTGATTTGTACGGCGGCCGGCCTGGCAGTGGCCATCCCGAGCTATGCCGGCTATAATTATCTGGTCGGCAGAGTCAATAATATTGTCCTCGACATGGAACAGGTCTCCAGCGAAATTCTGACCACGGTGACCTCGCCAATGGAGCCTGTCTCACGCGCCCCATGAGATTCGCCCGGCACGCCACGATTTTCCGGGGGCCACTCGATGCGGCGGCAGTGGCGTCCGTCCTTTTTTTGCTCGTCATTTTTATGCTGGTCGCCTCCCTGCTCTACACTCCTGGCGTGTTGATTCGGATCGCGGATTCGGTCACGCCATCCGCCGCCGCGATTCTGGTGACCAGCGGCAACGAAATCGTTTTCGGCGGGAAAACCAATCAGCCGTCCGACTTGAATCACTTGCGGGATGATTTGCGAACCTATACCGGCAAAGAATCTTTCGCGCTCCAAGTGCAGGCGGGGGCAAGCCCGAGCCTGGTTGAAAAAGTCCGCGCTCTTTTCCAGGTGCGTTTGCCCGACGGGGATAATCTGGCCGGCACGGATAACCCCACCGTCAGCGTGGCGGTGAATTTTCGCGGGCAATGTTTTTTCGAGAACAAGCCGGTGCAAGACGAGGAGTTGCGGATGGTTTTGCGCCGCCGTTTACAGGAAGCATTCCAAGCCTCGAAAACCTTGACGCTGGTCTTGTCCGCCGACAGCGGGGCGGAAAATGAGGTTGTCATGCGTTTGTCGCGCCTGGCTCGCGAGGTGGGCCTCAAGGAAATATTGCTGGTGGAACGGCCGAACGTTTTTGGCGCGCCCCAATCGCGCGGACAGCCATGAATGAATCTTCTGGATGGACGCGCCGGCGTTTCTGGGTGACAGCGGGAGTGTTGTTTCTCGCGCAGGGCGTGCTGATTCTCGTTTTTGGGGCGCGCGGGGTGAAGCCCGCCATGGCGTCCGCCCCTCCGCATAATTTCCGCGTGCTCGGAACGCCGCTCTCGGCCGGGCAATTGTCGCGCCTTTTTCTGGCGGCTGATCCCACGGTTTTTCCGCTGCCCAGCCATCACGGTTTTTCGGGCCGCGCCTGGCTGCGTTCTTCGGGAAGAGAGGAGATGCCCGATGACGTCGAAAAACCGGCGTGGCTGGAGATCGATACCAACCGACTTGGCGCAAACTTTCCGGGACTGGACGACACGAGCGCCGCCATTCCCTTTGGCCTGGCGGACCAGCGTGGCCCGCAATTGGAACCGTGGCCGGTTTTTCTCGCTCCCGAACTGGTTCGCACCCAGTCCTTCTTCACCCTGCACGGCCCGCGCCCGCTCAACCCGCCTACGTTTCTGCCCTCGTGGCCAAGCCCGCAATTATTGACAAACTCCGTCGTGCAAATCGCGGTCGATGCGGCGGGACAAGTCATCGTCAGCCGGTTGCTGGCCCGGTCTGGCTCCGAGGCGGCCGATAGCGCGGCCCTGCGGGAAGCGCGCCGCTTGCGTTTCCATCCCGCGCCTACTCTGGAGCCGGTTTGGGCGAAAGCCGTCTTCGCCTGGCAGACGGCAACGCCTACAAACACGCCTTAACATGTCGCCGGAAGCCCTCATTTTCGCCTACGTTTTTTCTTTGCTTGCCGCGATTTCCGTCCTGGCCGTATATTCTGAAATACGGAGCCGGCGCTTTGGCCCGGCGCGAAAACAGGACCGCATTTTCCGTTGCGAACGTTGCGGTTTAATTTACACCGACGACGCGGACCAGGATCGCTCCCGTTGTTCGCAATGCGGACTGCTCAATGAGCCGTTCGAGTTTTAGCAGTTATATTTAAGATCAATTGACCTATGGGAATGTGGATCGGACGAAATCGAAAAGCGCGCGTCACTTATGGTTTTGACGAAATTGCCCTCGTGCCGGGCGACATGACGATCAATCCCAATGAGGTCGATACGTCGTTCAAAATTCCGCGCCCGGACGGCAGCGCCATCGAACTGAAAATACCGATTATCGCCAGCGCCATGGATGGCGTGACCGATGTGCGATTCTGCATTGAGATGGGAAAGCTGGGCGGCCTGGGGGTGATCAACCTGGAGGGGGTTCAGACACGCTACGACAATCCCGCCGAAGTGCTGGATGAAATTGTCAAAACGGGCAAAGAGAATGTAACGGCCATCATCCAGAAATTTTACACGGAACCGATCAAGGAAGAATTGATTTCCAAGCGCATCGAGGAATTAAAGAAAGCCGGCGTTTTGGCGGCGGTCAGTTCGATTCCACAAAAGGCGGAGCGGTTCGGGGCCATCGCGCAGGAAGCGGGCGCCGATCTTTTTGTCGTCCAATCCACCGTCTCGACGGTCAAACATCTTTCCACCGAATATAAGTCGCTGGAACTGGCCGCGTTTTGCCAATTGATGAAAATCCCCGTCTTCATTGGCAATGCTGTCACTTATAATGTTACCCGGCAATTGATGGAATGCGGCGTGGCCGGCGTGTTGATCGGCGTTGGTCCCGGGGCGGCCTGCACCAGCCGGGGAGTGCTGGGTCTGGGCGTGCCGCAAGTCACCGCCACCGTCGATTGCGCGGCCGCCCGTGATTATCATCATAAGAAAACCGGCCGCTACATCCCGATCATCACCGACGGCGGAATGAGCAAGGGCGGCGACGTCTGCAAAGCGCTCGCCTGCGGGTCGGACGCAGTGATGGTCGGCAGCGCTTTTGCGCGGGCCAAGGAAGCTCCGGGCAAGGGCAACCATTGGGGCATGGCGACGCCACACGCCAATTTGCCGCGAGGCACCCGCATCCAGGTAGGCGTGACCGGTTCGCTCAAGCAAATCCTCTACGGCCCCGCCACAGTGGACGACGGCTCGCAAAATCTGGTGGGAGCCATTACCACATGCATGGGAAACGTGGGCGCGGCGACCATCCGGCAATTTCAAGAAACCGAAATCATCATCGCTCCCAGCATCAAAACCGAAGGCAAACTTTTCCAAACCATCCAAAGCGTCGGGATGGGAAGCCGATGAGGAAAGGCAGAAGTATGAAGGAAGAAGGAAGAATAAGGCCCACGTTCCTTCATACTTCTTCCTTCTTCCTTCTGCCTTCTTACTTTCTTTTGCTGTGCAATTAGAACGTCTTACTATTAAGGCCCAGGAGGCTGTCAAGGGGGCGGAGCGGTTGGCGCAGGAAAACGCGAACCAGGAGCTGGATGTCGAGCATTTGCTGGCGGCGTTGCTGGAGCAAAGCGAAAGTCTGATTCCGTCGCTGTTGCAAAAGCTCGGTGTGCCGCTGCCCGCTTTGTCGGAGGCCGTTCGGCAGGAAATCGAACGCAAGGTCAAGGTGCGGGGCGCGGCTTCGGCGGATATTTACTCCAGCCAGGCTTTGAAGAAAGTTTTTGATGCGGCGGAGGCTGAGGCTTCCAAATTGCATGATGAATATATCAGCACGGAGCATCTGTTTTTAGGATTGCTCGAACAAGGCGGCCCGGCTGTCAAAAAGATTTTCAAGACGTATAACCTGTCGCGCGAGAATGTTCTCAAGGCGCTGGCCGATTTGCGCGGCAACCAGCGGGTGACCGATCCCAATCCCGAGGATAAATTTCAGGCGCTGGAGAAATATGGCCGCGATTTGACGGCGCTGGCGAAGGCCGGAAAGATTGACCCGGTCATTGGACGCAATGAGGAAATCCGCCGCGTCATGCAGGTGCTGACGCGGCGCACCAAAAACAATCCAGTGCTGATT